>NZ_JAHVHQ010000002.1:0-300000 GCF_019802205.1 Roseovarius atlanticus | reverse complement strand
CCGTGGTGCGGGCGATGAGCCACAAGGTGGTGGTGATGAAGCAGGGCGATATCGTGGAATACGGGCCGTCCGAGGAGATCTTCAACAACCCCAAGACCGAGTATGCCAAGACGCTGTTGCAGGCGGCGCTTGATTTGAAGGTTTAGGAGACGCGTGGGTTTTCACCCACCCTACGCGGGTCGGCAAGCGCGCGATTGCGTCGGGAGGTCCCGGATCAAGTCCGGGACGGCGCGTGCGGATGGGCTCTTGTGGCGCCCACCGGGGCGGGACAGGCAGGCTTACCTTGCGGCAAGCCGCCGAGCACCTTGACCCATGCGGCCAGTTGCGGCCTACTTGCCGAAATCAAAAAGGGGGCGGGCGTGATTCAACCCTTCCGGTCAGCCATGCACCGCCGCCGAACCTCAGGGAGACATGCATGACATTGATGAAAAGCCTCATGGGCGCCGCCGCAACGCTGGCTTTGAGCGCGGCGGGCGCATTGGCCGATCCGGCGCTGGTTTACGATCTTGGCGGCAAGTTCGACAAGTCGTTCAACGAAAGCGCCCATAACGGCGCGTCGCGCTGGGCCGAGGAAACCGGCGGCAGCTACAATGAGGTCGAGTTGCAATCCGAGGCGCAGCGCGAACAGGCCCTGCGCCGGTTCGCCGAGAACGGCAACAACCCGATCGTGATGGTGGGCTTCGCGTTCGGCGATATCCTGGGTGAGGTGGCGCCGGAGTATCCGGACACCAAGTTCGTCCTCATCGACATGGTGGTGGACCAGCCCAACGTGCGCTCGGTCGTGTTCAACGAACACGAGGGCAGCTACCTGGTGGGGATGATGGCGGCGATGGCGTCGGAGTCGGGCACGGTCGGCTTTATCGGCGGCATGGACATTCCGCTGATCCGCAAGTTTGCCTGCGGCTACGTGCAGGGCGTGAAGGCGGCCAACCCGGACGCCACGGTGATCCAGAACATGACCGGCACCACCCCGGCGGCGTGGAACGACCCGGTCAAGGGCTCGGAGCTGACCAAGGCGCAGATCAGCCAGGGCGCGGACGTCATCTATCACGCCGCGGGCGGCACCGGCACGGGCGTGCTGCAGACCGCCGCCGACGAGGACGTGCTGGGCATCGGCGTGGACAGCAACCAGAACTACCTGCATCCGGGCAGGGTGCTGACCTCGATGGTCAAGCGCGTGGACAACGCTGTCTATGACGCGATGTCGGCGGGCGAGGACGTGGAGACGGGCGTGAACGTGATGGGCCTCAAGAATGACGGGGTGGCCTATGCGCTGGACGAGCATAACGAGGGGCTTGTCACGGCCGAGATGAAAGAGGCCGTGGACGCTGCAGCCGAAGAGATCGCGAATGGCGGGCTGGAGGTGCATGACTACATGTCCGACAACAGCTGCCCGGCGTCCTGATCACACCGGGCCGGGCCGCGAGGGTGGCTCGGCCGCTGCCGGAGACCGCCATGAGTGACAGCGTCAGACGGTTTTTCAACGCCTGGGGCGACGGCGACGCGGAAGCGCGGATGGCCGTGCTGAACGACGTGCTGGCCTCGGGCGTGCGCTATGCGGACCCGCGGCTGGAGGAGGCCTTGGTCGGCACGGCGGCGGTGATCGACTATGTCGGGCAGTTCGCGCAGATGGCCCCCGGCGCGATTGCGCAGATCGCGGGTCTGGAGACCCGCGACGGCATCACGCGCGCGACGGTGGAGTTCATCATGGCGGACGGTCAGATGCAGCTTGGTCAGTACATGATCGAGGCCGACGCGGCGGGGCGCCTGACCCGGCTGGTGGGGTTCAAGGGCACCGGCGCATGAGCGTGGCGCCGGCCATCGAGTTGCAGGGGATCTCCAAGGCCTTCGGCCCGGTGCAGGCCAACAAGGATATCTCGATCCGGGTGGCGCCCGGCACGATCCACGGCATCATCGGCGAGAACGGCGCGGGGAAATCGACGCTGATGTCGATCCTCTACGGGTTCTACAAGGCCGACGCGGGCCGGATCTTCATCAAGGGGCGGGAAACCAGCATCCCCGACAGCCAGGCGGCGATTGCGGCTGGCATCGGCATGGTGTTCCAGCATTTCAAGCTGGTCGAGAACTTCACCGTGCTGGAGAACGTGATCCTTGGCGCCGAGGACGGCGCGCTCTTGCGGCCAAGCCTGGCCAAGGCGCGGCGGGAACTGGCCGCACTGGCGCGCGAATACGAGTTGCAGGTGATGCCCGACGCGCTGGTCGAGGATATCGGCGTGGGGATGCAGCAGCGGGTCGAGATCCTGAAGGCGCTTTACCGGCAGGCCGATATCCTGATCCTGGACGAGCCGACGGGGGTGCTGACGCCCGCCGAGGCGGATCAGCTGTTTCGTATCCTTGCCCGGCTGCGGGACGAAGGGAAGACGATCATCCTGATCACCCACAAGCTGCGCGAGATCATGGAGATCACCGATGACGTGAGCGTCATGCGACGCGGCGAGATGGTGGCGACGGTGAAGACCGCCGAGACGGGGCCGGAGGAACTGGCCGAGTTGATGGTGGGGCGCAAGGTGCTGCTCAGGGTCGAGAAGGAGGCGGCCCGGCCCGGCGACGTGGTGCTGGAGGTCGAGAACCTGCACGTGGTCGACGGGCAGGGGGTGGAGCGGCTGCGCGGCGTTGATCTGCAGGTGCGGAAGGGCGAGATCGTGGGGCTGGCCGGGGTGGCAGGGAACGGGCAGTCGGAACTGCTGGAAGTGCTGGGCGGGATGCGGCCCGCGACGGGGCGCGTGGCGGTGAACGGCGTGGACCTGCCCCTGTCCGGCGGGGGCGCGGATGGCAGGGCGCGGCGCGCGGCGGGGGTGGGGCACGTGCCCGAGGACCGCCAGCGCGAAGGGCTGATCATGGCTTTCTCGGCGTGGGAAAACAGTGTGTTCGGGTATCACAGGGAGCCGGCCTCGGGGACTGGCCTTTTGATGGACAATGCCGGCATCCAGACCGAGGCGGCGGCGAAGATGGAGCGGTTCGACGTGCGGCCCCGAGATGCGAAACTGTCGGCCAGGCATTTCAGCGGCGGCAACCAGCAGAAGATCGTTCTGGCGCGGGAGATCGAGCGGAACCCGGACCTTCTGTTGGTGGGGCAGCCGACGCGGGGCGTGGATATCGGGGCGATCGAGTTCATCCACGCCCAGATCATCGCGCTGCGCGATGCGGGCAAGGCGATTTTGCTGGTGAGCGTGGAGCTGGACGAGGTGATGGCGCTGAGCGACCGGATTGCGGTCATGTTCGACGGGCGGATCATGGGCGAGCGTCTGCCGGGGGACACGGACGAGACCGAGCTGGGCCTTCTGATGGCCGGGATCGAGGGGCGGCCCGAGGATGCCGCCGCCGCCGTGCAGAAGGCGCAGGCGGCGCAGGCGCAGGAGCATGCGGAAGAACACGGCACGGCACAGGGAGGCGGGCATGGATAGGCTGCCGGGCTGGGCCGACGCGGTCCTTGTGCCGCTGGTGTCGTTGTTGCTGGCGGCCGTGTTGTCGGCGCTGGTGATCCTTGGCATCGGGGAAAGCCCGGTCGAGGCGCTGCGGATCATGGTCACCGGCGCGTTCGGGTCGACCTATGGCTGGGGTTATACGCTTTATTACGCGACCACGTTCATGTTCACCGGGCTGGCCTTTGCCGTCGCCAGCCATGCGGGAATGTTCAATATCGGGGCCGAGGGGCAGGCGATGCTGGGGGGCCTTGGCGTGGCGCTGGTGTGCCTGGCGCTGCCGTGGCCGCATTGGGCCTTTGCCTTGCCCGCCGCGATGGCGGGCGGGGCGGTGTTCGGGGCGCTCTGGGCGCTGGTCCCGGCGTGGCTGCAGGCGACGCGGGGCAGTCACATCGTGATCACGACGATCATGTTCAACCTGATTGCAGCGGCCTTGCTGAACTACCTGCTGGGCGGTGTGCTGCGGCCGGCGGGGTCGGTGGATTCGGCCACGGCGCGGTTCCCGGAAGGGGCCACTTTGCCGACGTTGCATGACATGCTGGCGCCGCTGGGGATTTCGTTTTCCAAGGCCGCGCCGGTGAATATCAGCCTGTTCGTGGCGGTGCTGGCTTGCCTCATCGTGTGGCTGCTGATCTGGCGGACGCGGCTGGGATACGAGATCCGGGCGCTGGGGTATTCGCAGACGGCCTCGCGTTATGCCGGGATCGGGCCGGTGAAGATCGTCGTGTTGGCGATGCTGATCTCGGGCGGGTTGGCCGGGCTGATGGCCGTGAACGTGGTGATGGGCGAGGCAGAGCGGTTGCTCTTGAACCCGACCGAAGGCGCGGGGTTCATCGGGATCGCGGTGGCGCTGATGGGGCGAAACCATCCGTTAGGGGTGTTTCTGGCGGCGATCCTCTTTGGGTTCCTGTACCAGGGCGGGGGCGAATTGGGCCTCTGGACGTCGATCCCGCGGGAATTGATCGTGGTGATCCAGGCGCTGGTGATCCTGTTCACCGGGGCGCTGGACAACATGGTGCGGATGCCGATGGAGCGGGCCTATGGCGCGCTGCGGCGGAGGCGGAGGGCATGAGCGCGCATGGTTCGGTCTGGAGCGAAGTGTTGATGCTGGGTCTGCGCAGCGATGTGTGGCAGGCTGCATGGGTCACATGTATTCGGAGCCTCGGACCATGACCGAATTCGCGCCTTACCTTCCCGGCTTCATCGCCGCCTATGCCATCCTGCTGGTGGGGGCGTCCTCGCCCGGGCCGGCGGTGGCGATGCTGTTGGGCATCTCGACCAACCAGGGTCGGGGGCCGGCATTGGTGACCTGCGCGGGGATCGCCGCGGGCAGCATGACGATCAATATCCTGACCATGCTGGGCGTGGGGCTGATCCTGTCGCAAGCGGCCTGGGCGATGAGCCTTTTGAAGCTGGTGGGCGCGGCCTACCTGGTGTGGCTGGCCTACGGGGCGTTCAAGAAGGCGCTGAACCCGCCAAAAGTGGCGGTGATGAAGACGCCGAAGCAGGTGAAGGCGAAGCTGTTTGCGCAGGGCTACGCGTTGCAGGTGACAAACCCCAAGGCGATTGTATTCTGGCTGGCCATTGCGGCGGTGGGCGCGGTCGACGGGGCGCCGGGGACCGTGATTGCTGCCTTCGTCGCCGGGTCATTTGCGATCAGCTTCACCATGCACGCGGCCTGGGCGCTGTTCCTGTCCTCGGGTCCCATCCGCGCGGCCTATGCCGGCGGACGGCGGTGGATCGAAGCGGGGCTGGGCAGCTTTTTCACCTTTGCCGCATACAAGATGGCCACGTCGGAGAGTTGAGCGCATGGAGTTCCTGACCCTTCTGCAAGTTCTCGACAGCACGGTGCGATTGGCCATACCGCTGTTGCTGGCGTGTCTTGCGGGGCTGTTCAGCGAGCGGGCGGGGATCTTCGACATCGGGCTGGAAGGCAAGATGCTGATGGCGGCGTTCTTTTCGGCCGCCGTCGCCTATGTGTCGGCATCGGCCTGGGTGGGGCTGTTGGCGGGGATCGGGTCGTCGATGTTGCTGTCGGGGCTGCACGGGCTGGCCAGCATCACGTTCCGGGGCAATCAGCTGATCTCGGGCGTGGCGATCAATTTCCTGGCGGCGGGGCTGACGGTGCTGATCGCGGCGGACTGGTTCCAGGAGGCGGGGCGGACGCCGTCGCTGGGCAGCGGCGCGCGGTTCGAGCCGGTCGACCTGCCTTTTGCAGACAGTCTGGGGCTGGTTTACGGCGAGCTGGTGTCGGGGCATACGATACTGGTCTACTTGGCCTTTTTGTGCGTTCCGGCCAGCTGGTGGGTGCTGTACCGAACGCGGTTCGGGCTGCGTTTGCGGGCGGTGGGCGAGAACCCGGAGGCGGTGGACACGGCGGGCATCAGCGTGCCGGGGATGCGGTTCGCGGCGCTGGCGATCTGCGGCGTGCTGTGCGGGGTGGCGGGGGCATACCTGTCGACCGCATTGCAGGCCGGGTTCGTCAAGGACATGACGGCGGGGCGGGGATATATCGCGCTGGCGGCGCTGATCTTTGCCAAGTGGCGGCCGTGGTACGCGCTGTGGGCGACGCTCTTGTTCGGGTTGTTGCAGGCGGTGGCGCTGCGGTACCAGACGCTCGAGCTGGGCGGTATCGCGGTTCCGACGCAGCTGATGGATGCGGCGCCGTATATCCTGACGGTCGTGATCCTGGCGGGGTTCGTCGGCAAGGCGATTCCGCCGAAATCGGGCGGCGTGCCTTACGTCAAAGAGCGCTAACTGCCCCAAGTGTCTCAAAAGTTTCGGAAACGGAAGCGCATGGACCGATGCGTTCACACTTCGTAAGGCCAGTTCATATAAATTGATCAGACCTGAGGCGGCAAAGCCCATGCCGCGCTTGCAAAAAGCCCTGAGCCGGGGCTAACACGGGTTATGCAGATCTACCTTCCCATCGCCGAGGTTTCGGTCAATGCGTTCCTGCTTTTGGGGCTGGGTGGATTGGTGGGCGTGCTGTCGGGGATGTTCGGTGTGGGCGGCGGGTTCCTGATGACACCGCTGCTGTTCTTCATCGGCATCCCGCCGGCGGTGGCCGTGGCGACCGAGGCCAACCAGATCGTGGCGTCGTCCTTTTCGGGCGTGCTGGCGCATCTGAGGCGCAAGACCGTGGACCTCCGAATGGGCACGGTGTTGCTGATCGGCGGCCTCATAGGCGCGGCGCTGGGCGTCGTGGTGTTCAACTACTTGCGGTCTCTGGGCCAGGTCGATCTGCTGGTGCGGCTGTGCTACGTGGTGTTCCTGGGCATCATCGGCGGGATGATGTTCTTCGAGAGCCTGCGGGCGATCCGGCGCAGCAAGTCGGGCAAGCCCGCGGCGCGCAAGAAACATACCTGGATCCAGAAGCTGCCGTTCAAGATGCGGTTCCGCACGAGCGGGCTATATATCAGCGTCATTCCCCCGGTGATCGTGGGGGTTTGCGTGGGCATCCTGGCGGCGATCATGGGCGTGGGCGGCGGGTTCATCATGGTGCCGGCGATGATCTACCTGCTGGGGATGCCCACCAAGGTGGTCGTGGGCACGTCGCTTTTCCAGATCATTTTCGTGACCGCATTCACCACGCTTCTGCACGCCACAACGAACTTTACCGTGGACGTGGCGCTTGCGGTGCTGCTGTTGATCGGGGGCGTGATCGGCGCGCAGATCGGGACCACGATCGGCACGCGGATGAAGGCCGAGCAACTGCGGATCCTGCTGGCGCTGATGGTGCTGGCGGTGTGCTTCAAGCTGGCGCTGGACCTGCTGCTTGTCCCGTCCGAGCTTTATTCCATTGGCGCGGCGGAGGGGCATTGATGCGTTGGCTGATCGCCTTTCTGTTCGTGGCCGGGCCGGTGATGGCCGAGGAGGTCGTGCTGGGCCTGAGCCGGGACAAGGTGGCGATCACCGCCACCTTCGATGGTTCGGAAATCCTGGTGTTCGGTGCGGTCAAGCGGGAAGAGAAGATCCCCGAGGAACCGCTGGACGTGATCGTGGCCATCGCGGGCCCGAGCAAGCCGGTGGTGGTGCGCCGCAAGGAGCGGCGGTTCGGCATCTGGGTGAATACGGACGCGGTCGAGGTGGACCGGGCACCGTCGTTTTATGCCATCGCCACGACCGGGCCGCTGGACCGGGTGCTGTCGAATGTCGAGGACCTGCGACACAGCATTTCGATCCCGCGGGCGATCCGGGCGGTGGGCACGGCGAGCGACACGGTCGATCCGCAGGCCTTCACCGAGGCGATCATCCGCATCCGAAAGGCCAACGGGGCCTACAGTCTGCAGGAAGGGGCGGTGTCGCTGGACGAGCAGACGCTGTTCCGGACGTCCATCGCGATGCCTGCGAACCTGACGGAAGGGGCCTATACGACGCGCATCTTCCTGACCCGGGGCGGCGAGGTCGTGTCGACCTACGAGACGGCCATCGGCGTGCAGAAGGTCGGGCTGGAGCGGTGGATCTTCAACCTGTCGCGGGAACAGCCTCTGATCTACGGGCTGATGTCGCTGGCCATCGCCATCGCGGCGGGCTGGGGGGCGTCGGCGGCGTTCCGGGCGATACGGGACCGCTGAGCCGGATCCAGGGTTAACGCTCCTGTTTCACCATTTTTCGCATGTCGGTATTGCGTCGGTATTCGGGTGGTATCGCGACGGTGCCATTTCCGTCGCACGGCAGGTTAACGGACCGCGCGGATTTCGCGGGCGCAGCATAAGAACTTAAGAAGACGTAAAATTCATAGGTCCAGTTCGTCCGAATTCACCGGGCGAGAACGACGTCCCCGCGAATGTCGAAACCCTGCTCGATCGCGTCGATCAGGTAGCAGGCGGTGTCGGCGCGCGAGATCAGCCCGTTGCGCCACGCCTTGGGGTCGCGAAGCACCTGGTAGCTGCCGGTGCGCGTGCCGTTTGTCAGGATCACGGGGCGCGCGATGGTCCAGTCGAGGGGGCTGTCCATGATCAGCGCCTCCTGCCGGTCCTTGTCGGCGTAGGGGCGGCCCAGGATGGCCTTGTGCCGAGGCTTTCGACGCTGCTCATGGCCGACCGGCTGCGGCCCGCGCCGAAGCCGGTGACGGCGACGAGGCGGGAGACGCCCGCCGTCTGCATGGCGTCCAGAAGGATGCGGGTGGTCTTCGAAAAAAGAGTGACCTCTTTCCAGAGCATGGAGACGCTTTCCTTGATCCCCAGCGCGTAGATCACCGCGTCGGTGCCCCTGAGCGCCTCGGCCACGTTGGCGGGGTCGCGCGCGTCGCCGGGGAACGGCTCGAGCCCCGGGCGGGCGGTCATATCGCCGGCGGAGCGGGCGAAAGCGCGCGCGGTATGATTGCGGCGCAGCGCCTCCTCGACGGCGCATTGGCCGATGCCGGAGGTGGCGCCGAAGATGGTGATGTGGGTGCTCATGCGGGTCCCTTGCGTGGCGTTCGTGTCAGGACCTAGCGGCGGCGGGGGTGAGGTAAAGTGCGGTGGGTCAACCGGAGAAGATCAGACCCCATGCGGCCGCGATCCAGTCTGTGCGGAAGCTGTGGCCGCCGGGGTGCAGGCATTTGACCAGCCGGGTGTCGTTGGGGGCGGTCCAGGCTTCGCAGGTCAGGCCGTCATGCAAGGCGGGGGCCTTGGAGGGCTCGTGCCCGGCGAGCTTGCGGTACATCGAGAGGACGGTTTCGACATCGCCCTGCCGCGCCTCGCCGATGGCGCGGCCCGCAAGTGGAACGATCCGGTCGGACGTGCCGTGAACATGGATGATGTCGGCGGGAGGCATCGTGCAGCTGTCGGGCGTGGGCGCCCAGAAGGTGCCGGCGACGGGAATGAAGCCGGCATAGTCGGCGGGCCGGTGACAGGCCAAGGTCCAGGTCATCATGCCGCCGGCGGAAAAGCCGGCCATGACGATGCGGTCGGGGTCGATCGGGTTCCTGTCCAGGATATCGGCGCGCAGGGCGTCGAAATAGGCCAGTTCCGTGTCGGGTGAGGTGACGCCGCCGGAGGGCGTGCCGGGCAGGCGCCAGTCGTCGCCCCTGGCGTTGGCCGCGACCAGCGCGATGCCCAGGCGGTCGGCCATGGCGCGCAGCGAACCGTTGCGCATCGTGCCCGCCGCCGAGCCCTTGTAGCCGTGGGCGAAGATCAGCGCGCCCATGGGAGCGGCGCCATCCTGCCCCTTTGGCAGGTAGATGCGGTAGTTGCGGTCACCGATCCGGCAGTCGGTGTCGGGCCCGCAGGCGACGGCCGGAAGACCGGCCAGCATCAGTGCGAGCGTGAGGGAGAGGAGGGCAGCCAAGTGTTTCATGCCGAAAGGATTAGCACCGCCGGCGCCCGGTGACAGGGCCAATGCGGGCCTTCACGGTCATTTGACCCTGCCCGGATGCAAAACGCCCCGCAGGCAACCCGCGGGGCGTTTCGGCCAAGCAGGCCGAGGCTTACTTGTGCTTCTTGTACTTGGTCGACTCGATGCCGTTGCCAAAGAACAGGGCGGCGACGCAGATGCCTATGGCGATCAGGCTGTAGACCAGCGTGTGGCCGCCCGCGCCGCCGACGAAGATCACGCCGCTGACACCGTCCCAGGATGCGTTCTCAAAGGGAAATCCCATGGTTCTTTCCTTTCGTTACTGCGACGCCGGGGGCGACGCCATGATGCCTTCGGGATAGGCCTGTGCCGGTACCTTGACCGTGTCCAGACCCGCAATTTCGGCCGCTTCGGGCACGCGCAGCATTCCCACCATCTTCAGGATGAGAGAGCTGACGTAGCCGGTGCTGAACCCGATCGCGACGAAGACGACGATGCCGACAAGCTGGCCGATCAGGCTGACCGTCGGGGCGCCTTCGCCGGTAAGGGCAGGATAGCCCGACGCGAAGAGGCCCAGCATCAGCATGCCGAAGACGCCCATCGTGCCGTGCACGGTGACCGCGCCCACGGCGTCGTCGATCCCCATGTTCTCGAGGATCGTGGCGGCGGGTTTGAGCATGATGCCCGCGACGATGGCGATGATGAAGGTCAGCGACGGGAAGTAGATGTCGAGACCCGAGGCCACCGAGATGAGGCCCGCCAGCGCGCCGGACATCATCCAGAACGGATCGCGGGTGAAGAGCCACGCGCCGATGATGCCGCCCGAGACCCCCATCAGGATGTTGAAGGTCAGCGCGCCGAGGTTGGTGGGCGTGCCGTAGATCGTGGTGAAGTTGCCGCCCCACGACCAGGCCTCGCCGCCCACGACGAGGCAAGCCATCAGGAAGCCCCAGAAGCCCACGACGATGAGCATGAGCCCCGTGGCCGTGAAGGGCATGTTGTGACCGGCGAGGTTGTTGGCGGTGCCGTCGGGATTGAACTTGCCGATGCGCGGGCCGAGGTTGATCAGCACGCCGAGCGCGAAGAAGGCCGCGACCGCGTGGACAAGCCCCGCCGCGCCGAAGTCATGCACGCCCCAGTCCTGCACCAGCCAGCCATCCGCGTGCCAGCCCCAGGCCGCCGCGAGCGTCCAGCTGAAGCCGCCGAGGATGATGGCGAGGATGACGAAGCCCACGGTCTGGATGCGTTCGATCACGGCACCCGACATGATCGAGGCGGTGGTGGCGGCGAAAAGCGTGAAGGCGCCCCAGAAGACGCCGTCGATCTGGTCTTCGGTGTTGGGGCCCATGTAGGCCGCCGACTCGCCCCATGGCCAGGCGATGGCGTTGGCATAGGCCGCGCCGGAGATGCCGTTCGGCCCCTCGGACAGCGAGAAGCCCGTGGGGAAGCCCCAGTAGACCCACCAGCCGAAGAAGTAGAAGGCCGGAATGACGAACGCGAAGGCGAGGATGTTCTTGACCCCCGACGAGAGCGCGTTCTTGGCGCGCGATGCGCCCATTTCATAGGCCAGGAAGCCTGCGTGGATGATGATCATGAGGGGAATGGAGAGGTAGTAATACGTCTCCGCGAACATGGTGTTGGTCATGTTCCCCTTCGCCTCCATCGCGGCCACCTGGGCCGCAAGTTCCGCGAGTTGTTCTTCCATTTTTCTTTTTAACCTCCGTGTTGGCCGGAGCGCGCAGTCCCGTACGCTTCGATTCCGGCGACGCCATTACTGAAGCGGGTCGGCGGCGTTCCGCCAAACGTTTTTTTCGGCCCGCGCGCGGCGGGGAAAGCACCGTTTTCGCGGGTGCAGGATGCAGGGGGCAAAGGAGAGCGTGAGGCGCCGATATGGCGTGGTTTGCCGTAAGGTCATGAAACTTTTAGGTAATCACGCGGGGCGTGGGCATAGGGCGGCACTCGGTATTGGCAAGAAGATGCATTCCTGTCGCCGCAGGGTTGTGCGGGAAAAATTTGGTGCCGCGTTTTAGGGTGATCCAAAGATGGACCAAAGTTTGCACAGCAAATAGGCAACCGGCGCTAAAGATGCGGGCAACAAGACCGGAGTTGTACCGGACCAGGTTGCCTGCGGGACAGGCTCAGCCGGGCGGACCGGGCAGGACCTTGCCGGGGCTGAGGATGTTCTGCGGATCAAGCGCGGCCTTGATGCTGCGCATCACGTCCAGGGCCACGGCATCCTTGTGCAGGGCCATCGCGGGACGTTTCGACAGGCCGACGCCGTGTTCGGCGGAAAAGGAGCCGCCGAGGGATATCGCCACGTTTTCGACCGCGCGATTGACGGCGGCGTGCACCTCCGGGTCGTCGGTGGTGGGCCAGCCGGAGAAGTGCAGGTTGCCGTCGCCCAGATGCGCCACGTGCAGGAAGCGGATGCCGGGGTCGACGGCCCGGGTTTCGGTTTCGATCCCGGCGATCAGGTCGGCCATGCGGTCGAGCGGGACGGCGATGTCGTTGTCCACCACCGGAGAATGCAGGCGGGTGAGTTCGGCGGCGGCCTCGCGCCTTGCCCACATCTCGGACCGCTGGGCGGCGTTTTGCGCGACGGTGGCGTCGAGGATATCGCCGGCCTCGAGCATGTCGGAGAGGACGGTTTCCAAGTGGCTGGCCATGGGCACGGCGCCGGTGGCGTCGGGCGTGGCGTCACGGGCCGACAGGGCGCCGAGTTCAAGGAAGATGTTGACGTCGTGACGCTGCTCGAACGGGGCGCGGGCGTCGGGATAGCGGCTGAGATGGGCGTCGATGTAGTTGCCGGGCATCAGCTCGAACGCCTCGACCGAATTGGCGGTCTCGGCCTGAAGCCGGTGCAGGAGCGTGAGGGCCGCGGCGATGGAGGGGCAGGCGGCCATGGCACTGACATAGGCGCGGGGCCTGGGGGCGAGTTTCAGGACGGCGGCCGTGATGATGCCCAGCGTGCCTTCGGCGCCGATCAGAAGGTCGCGCAGGTCATAGCCGGAATTGTCCTTGTGCACCGCGCTCATCAGGTCGAGCACGCGGCCGTCGGCCAGGACCGCCTCGATGCCGAGGCAGAGGCCGCGGGTGGAGCCGTAGCGCACCACGTTCGAGCCGCCCGCGTTGGTGGACAGCGCCCCGCCGATCATCGCCGAGCCGCGCGCGCCGAAGGTGAGCGGGAAGATCAGGTCGTGGGCGTCGGCGGCCTCGTGCAGGTTGGCGAGGACCACGCCGGCCTCGACCACGGCGACCCGCGCGTCGGGCCGGATCTCGCGGATGGTGTTCAGGCGGTCGAGCGACAAGAGCAGCGCACCGCCGGCATCGGTGCCGTGCGTCAGCCCGGTATTGCCGGAGATCGGCACGACGGGGGTGCCGTGACGCGAGGCGCATTGCAGCGCCTTCGAGACCTCGCCCGTGTCCGCGGGGCGCAGCACGGCGAGCGGTTCCGGGCGCGTGTCGCCCATCCAGTCGATGCGGTAGGGTGCTGCGGCCTCGCCGGTGAGCACGCAGGCGTCACCGAGCGCCGCGCGCAGATCGGAAAGCAGGAGAGAGGTATCTGTCGTCATGATGTGCAAACTGCGTCCGGTGCCGGGCGGCTGCAAGGTGAAATGCGTTGGATTTCCGGCTTGACGCAGTGATGTGCCTGTCTTAACTAGCGCCACGGTTTGGCGGAGTAGCTCAGGTGGTTAGAGCAGCGGAATCATAATCCGCGTGTCGGGGGTTCAAGTCCCTCCTCCGCTACCAAATTTTCCATGCATTTATCAGATAGCTGATGATAAGCGTGCCGTCCGGCCTGTGGCCGTCGGCTTTCGAAGCTTTCGGCCTGAGCGATGATTCAGCGATCGGCCTGGGGTATCCCCCATTACACGGTGCGAATTGCAGCGACCGCCAAGTATCTGCGGTCGCCGCCTGTAACCTGAAATGCGTGCCTTAAGAACTCGCTACATATGTCAGGTGCCGCGATTCCCTGCTGGGCAAAAAGAGACACGAGAATGTCGAATTTGCGCCTCTGCCACAACTCGGACACAAAGGCGATGCCGACATGGAAGCCGCCTCGTCCGCGGCCCTGACCGTTTCATGCCGACCATTGGTTTTGCCCTGTCCACGAATGCTTGTGCAGAGCGTTCGATATGTGAAAAAATCCGGCATGCCGAATGAACTTCCACCCCATACCAGGGATCTTGCGAAAGGTCTGCCGAGCGACGCCCTGACCCGGCTGTTCGGCGAGATGGCCGCGCTGGATGCCCAGGTTGGCGGCCGGACGTTTCCCGAGACTGTGGTGAGCTGGGTGCGACGCTGGATTCCGACGCAGTCGGTTTCACTGTTCGAATTCGAAGCCGGAATGCAGCCCCGGACGCTTTTCAGCCATGCACCCGGCCATGATCCGAACATGGTTGAATACACCAACGGGATTTACGTGCTCGACCCGATGTACAGCCTGTTCGCGGAAGATCGGTTCTTCGGTACGGTGCTGCTGGACCTTGCGGGCAGCAAGGACCGCGAGATGCCGGAGACCTTTGCGCGCTACTGGATCAAGGTGTCGGCCGACCACGAGATCGGCACGCTGATGGAGATCGGCCCCGACCGCTGTGCGCATCTGTCGATCTACGTGTCGCTGGGGGACAAGGTTCAGGATGCGCTGGCCCTGATCGAGCTGGTGCATCCGGTTCTGACCGGCATGTTCCGGCGGCACCTTGTACCGCAGGTGCCCGACACCACGGCCACGGAGGCCGCGCGGCGGCGCGTGCATGCGACGGTCTCGAAGGTGATGAGCGATTTCGGGTCGGCCACGCTGACCGATCGCGAGCGGGAAATCTCGCAGCTGCTGCTCAAGGGCCATTCGTCGAAATCCATTGCCCGGATCCTGGACATCTCTCCGGGCACTGCGGCGATCCATCGGTCGAACATCTACCGCAAGCTGGGCGTGACAGGCCATGGCGAGCTGTTTTCGATGTTCATCGGCAAGTTGATCGACGGTTGAGTTTCGTGCCCGCGCGGTCCTAGAGCCGCGCCAGGGCGGCATCCAGCGTTTCGATCAGCAGGTCCGTTTCCTGTTTGCCGAAGACCAGCGGCGGGCGGATCTTCATGATGTTTCCGTGGGCGCCCATCCGTGACACCAGTACACCGTTGTCCTTCATCCATTCGACGCAGGACAGGCAGGCCTCGGCATCGGCCGCCTTGGTCGCGCGGTCCGAGACGAATTCGGCGGCGATGAAGAAACCCTTGCCCCTGAGATCTCCGATCACGGCGTGCTTGTCGGCCAGCGCGCGCAGGCGGGCGAACAGATCGTCGGACGTGTCCTTGACATGTCGAAGCAGGTTGTCCCGTTCCACGATCCGCAGCACGGCTTTTCCCACCTCGGCGGAGACCGGATTTCCTGCGAACGTGTTGAAGTATTCACCGCCCCGGTCGACATAGGCCTGCATGATGTCCGGGGTGGTCGCCGTGATCGCCAGCGGGTGGCCGTCGCCCATGGGTTTGCCCATGGTGATGATGTCGGGCACCACGCCGGAGTCCATCACGCCCCAGTAATGGTCGCCGAGGCGACAGAGACCCGACTGGACCTCGTCCGCGATGACCAGGCCGCCGGCCGCGCGTACCCGGGTGAAAAGCTGCTGCTGGTAGATTGGCAAGGGTGCGAAGATGCCCGAGCCGTCATAGATCGAGTCGACAAGGACGGCCGCGACGCCGTGGCCCCTTTGCTGCAGCGTCTCGATGGCCTTGTCGATCTGGGCCGCGTGATGGGCGGCAAAGCGGGCCGGGTCGTCGGAGGACACGCCGCGATAGGTGTCGGGCGCATCGATCTCGCAGATGTAATCGGGGCAGGGATCGGGGCGTATCGCGGGGGAAAGGTCGCGCACCAATGTCGTTGCCCCGTGGTAGGTGTCCTTGAGAATGATCAACCCGTTGTGGCCGGTGACGCGGCGGGCGATCTGGCAGGCGTAGTCATTCGCCTCGGACCCGGTGCAGACGAGGTTGGACACCGAGATGTCGCCGGGGAGCACGGCGGCCAGCATCTCGGCGTATTCGATGATGGATTCGTGCAGGTAGCGGGTGTGGGTATTGAGCCGCTGCGCCTGGCGGTGCAGCGCTTCGACCACTTCGGGGTGGCAATGGCCGACCGACGCCACGTTGTTGTAGCAGTCGAGGTACTTGCGCCCCTCGGCGTCCCACATCCAGACGCCCTCTGCCCGGACAAGGTGGACAGGGTCGCGGTAGAAATGGCTGTAGGCGGGGCCGAGAACCTTGCGCCTTCGGTCCAGAAGCTCCTGGGTGCCGGGAGAGGGGGACATGGGGTCACTCCATCTGATTGGCCGCGTCCAGAACGCGGCGCGTGAAATCCTGTGGGTCGGTGTCGAGCTCGCGGTCCAGTGCGCGGATGGACCGGGGCAGTTCGGTCCGCACGAGGGACGCGGCCCCGGAAAGGTCGTGCTGCACGCGGAACGTCAGAAGCTCCACCGTCAGGATCATGCGGGCAAGGATCGCGTCGTGCAGGTAGGGCAGTTGGTCCAGGGGCAGGGGGCTTGCCGCGGCAAAGCCCTGCAGGCAGGCGATGGAGATGGCGACGGGGTCGGCCTCGTGTTCGATCAGGCTGGCGAGCGCCACGGCGAGCTCCTGCAGCACCGGGCCCGCGATCATGTCGCCGAAGTCGATCAGGCCGCAGACCCGGTCGGGCTCTTCCGGCGCGATCAGGATGTTGCCGGAATGGGCGTCGCCGTGGATCATCACCTGCGGCATGGCGCGCATGGCGGGCAGGCCGGTTGCGGCGAGGCGCCGGATGACAGGCGCGCAGCGAGAGCGCAGGTGGTCCGGCAGGTAGTCTTGCGAAAGCTGGCGGGATTCGAGCAGACCGTTCAGCGTGTCCCACGGCATGAAGTGGGTGGCGGCGGGGTGCGAGAACCCGGTGAACGCCCGATTGAGCCGGCCCAGCATGTGCCCGATGTCCCGACCGACGCGCTCGCTGACGTGGTTCGTCGCGTTGAGCGGGGTGCCGGGCAGGAAGCTGAGCAAGCGCAGGCTGAGGGTCTCGCCCGCGTGGGGGACAGGGACAGTCAGCGCGCCGTCGCTAGCAGGGATCATTCGGGGGACGGGAAGGGTGCCGTCCCGTGCGGCCAGGTGCTCCAGCGCGGCGATCTGAAAGTCGATCAGCGCGGGATCTTCGGTGGGATTGGCGACCTTGGCCAGATAGTCGCCGTTGCTCGTGCGGAGGCGCATATTCTGGTCCCGCTCACCGGCGAGCGGTTTGAGCGTGCCCTCGAGCCCGTAGGCCCGACGCAGCGCCTCGGCCAGCCGTGCCGGGGGTAGGGCGGGGGGCGCAAAGCGCAGGTCTGCGACGGAAAGGGTGCCGTGGGGCGGTTTGGAAACATCTTGCATGTCCGGAAGGAAGCCGGTTCGGCGGGAATACTCAATATCTCGAATTCAATAGAGGCGGGGGGCGAGGCACGTGCTAACACGGGGTGGAGTTGCTTCCTCGCTGTCGCGTTGTACCTATGTTGGTGCCGTTCCGCCTGTCCGCGTGGATGCGCCCGCCGACCTGGCCTGCCGAGGGATACCGCCACCGTGATAAAGACGCCCAGATGACCGAAACACCTGGAGACACGCTGTCTGCCGGGCCGCCCCGCGGGGCGGAAACCGGGTTCATTGCGCGGGACGCTCTGATTTCGCGGATCGAGGGCGCCTGGCCGGTGAAGCTGCTGATCGTCCAGGCCCCGGCGGGGTATGGCAAGTCCCACGTGGCGCGGCAGTGGTGGCATCGGCTGGGGGCGGCGCAGGTGCCGAGAGGCTGGATCGGCCTTGACGAGAGCGACGCGTCGCCCGAGCAGTTCGTGGAAAAGCTGCTGAAATCGCTCACCGGGCTGGCGCCCGACACGGTGCCGCGGCTGCTGGCGTTGCTGGGGTCCGCCGTCGCCTTTCCCGAGCGCGAGTTGCTGGAGGGGCTGGCACGCGCCGTGGTCTCTGAGCGGGAGCGGCTCGTGCTGTTCCTCGATGACTATCACCTGATCCACGGCACGCCCGCATCCGCCTTTGTCGAGCGGCTGATGAAGGCGATGCCGGCGCAGTTGAACCTGGTGCTGACCACCCGCAAGAAGCCGGACTTCCCGTTGGCGCGGCTGCGGCTGTCGGGAGACGTGCTGGAATTGGGACAGGCGGACCTGTGCTTCACCGCCGAGGAGGCTTCGGCCTTTTTCGAGGAGACCTGTCAGGCGGTGGTTCCCGACCATGCCGTTGCGGAGATCCACAACCGGACCGAGGGCTGGCCCGCGGGGTTGCGGATGGCCGCGATCAGCCTGTCGAGCATGCAGGGATCCGCCGCCACCCGATCCGTGTTCGACCAGGCCAATGCGCAGGATCAGATCTCGGAATACCTTTTCGACGAGGTGCTGAGGCACCTGCCGGAAGACCTTGCCCGGTTCATGTTCGAGACTGCGGCGCTGACGCATTTTTCCGTCGAGACCTGCGAGGGCATCCTGGAATGGCCCGATGCCGCCGACCGCCTGCGCGAGTTGGGGGAGCGCAATCTGTTCCTGATCCGGCTGGACGGGCCGGAGGGGCGCTATCGCTATCACCACCTGATCCAGGAGCTTCTTCTGGCGCGGATCAGCGAGGCGCAGCGGCGCGACATCTCGGCCCGGGCGAGCCGGTGGTTCGAGACCGAGGACCGGATCGTCGAGGCGGTAAGCCATGCCCTGCTTGCGGACCTGGAGGAACGGGCGGTGGAACTGGTCGAGCGGCATGCGGTGAACCGGCTGCTGCAGGGCTACGTTCTGGAGACCCGGCGGCTGCTGGACATGATCCCCGCGGAACTTCAGCGGAACAGGCCGGGGATCGTGCTGTGCCATGTGTGGCTGCTGATGCAAGGCGCGAGCCCCGAGGATGCCGCCACCCGGCTGGAAGAGGCGAGGCTGGCGATGGAGGTTCTGCGCGAGGCGGATCGCGACGCGGGGATCGCACCGAGCGAAATCAGCGTGATGGAAGTCGGCATGCTGAGCGCCATGGAGAACTTTCCTGCCGCGAAGGAGAAGGGCAAGGGGCTGCTGGAACGGCTGCCCGCCGACCGTCCCTACCTGTCGGGGACGCTGGCCAATATCCTGGGGCACGTGGATCTGGCCCTTGGCGAGCTTTCCAGCGCCCGGCGATATTTCGAACGGGCGCGGGCCGTCCATTCCGCGGCGCGGCATTACTTTGGCGTCTTCATGGCAGACCTTCTGCTGGGCCTGACCGAAAAGAACGCCGGAAACCTGCGCCTGTCCGAGCAGATCTTTCGCCAGTCCATCCGCGACAGCCAGGCGCGGCTGGGGCCGGGATCCTATCCCGAGGCGCTGGCCAGTGTCGCGCTCGCGGAAATCCTGTACGAGTACAACGACCTGCGCGCCTCGGAGCGGCTGTTCCATCAGCATCGCCAGGTGGCGCGGTCCTGGGCGCTGGTGGTGCAGCAGATTTCGATAGACCTTCTGGAGATACGACTGCTGGCGGCTGCCGGGCAGCGGGATGAGGCGGTTCGGAAGCTGGACCTTGCGAGCCTGCAACCCAAGATGAAGTTCGAACGCTACCTGGACCGGCTGATTGCCGAGCGTCTGCGGCTGACCGCCGACCGCGCGGATGTCAGCCCGCCGCCCGGTCGGCCGCGGGCCGCCGACCCCGGTGACGCCGGTCCGGATTTCGTGCGGGAATTCGCGGCGATCGCCGCCATTCGGCGCATGATTTCGGAGGTTGAATCCATTGGCGCGATACGGGCAACCGAGACATTGCTGGAACAGAATCACGCCGCGCAGCGCAAGCGCCGCGAGATCGAGCTTCTGGTGCTGCGGGCGCTGGCCTTTCACAATCTGCGACAGATGCAGGAGGCCGGGGCCGCGCTGACGGAGGCGCTGCGCCTTGCCGAGGGGGAACGGTTCGTGCGCACCTTTCTCGACGAGGGGCCGCAGATCACCGACATACTTCGGCACCTTTCGCGGGATCAGTCCCCGGTCGCGGACCCGGGCATTCGCAACTACATCAACCAGTTGCTGGCCGCCGCAAGGGCCGGGGCCGGCGCGCCCGCCAGTCCGGCCGCGCCGGGCGGACAGGCGGTGCTGCTGGAGGCGTTGACCCAGCGGGAGCAGGCGGTGCTGGCGCAGCTTGCCCTTGGCAGCACCAACGAGGAGATCGGCGGCACCCTGGGGATGAAGCTGCCGACGGTGAAATGGCACCTCGGCAACATCTATTCCAAGCTTTCGGTCAAGAACCGGGCCCAGGCCATTCTGAGCGCGCAGCACCTGGGACTGATCCCGCCCCATACCAAAGTTCGGGACAGCTGAAATCGCACCCCCGACCTGCGACGGGTCCGCGCCGGCTTGCGGTCGTCTATGCATGGTGCAGGACGATTCGAAGGATGTGGAGGAACCATGGCGACCGGATTTCTATTTCACGAGAGGTACCTGTGGCACGACCCCGGCAGCGCCATTCTGGTTGTGCCCTGCGAGGGCGTGCACCAGCCCATGCCCAGTGCGGAAACCGCCGAAGGCAAGCGGCGTATCCGCAACCTGGTCGAGGCCGGCGGGCTGAGCGACCACCTGGTGCCGCTGAAGCCGCGCCTGATCGCGGAGGCGGACCTGCTGCGGTTTCACACGCAGGATTATCTCGATGACCTCAAGCGGATCGACAAGACCGGCGGTGTCGCCGGAGAATCGGTGCAGTTCGCGGCAGGCGGTTACGAGATCGCGCGGCTGTCCGCCGGCGGTGTGCTGAGCGCGATGGAGGCGGTGTTGTCCGGCAATGTCGAGAATGCCTATGCGCTGGTGCGCCCGCCCGGTCACCATGCGGAGCGCGACCGCGCGCGGGGGTTCTGCCTGTTCGCGAATATCTCGGTCGCGATCATGGCCGCCCAGGCGACGCTGGGTGTGGGCCGCGTGGCGGTGGTGGACTGGGATGTGCATCACGGCAACGGCACCGAGCAGGCGTTCTATGACAGCGCGGACGTGCTGACGATCTCGATTCACCAGGACGGAAACTATCCGGCGGAAACGGGCGGGTATGACGCTCGCGGAAGCGGGGCGGGAGAGGGGTACAACCTGAACATCCCGCTTCCCGGCGGATCGGGGATTGGGGCCTACAAGGCGGCTTTCGAGCGCGCGGTGCTGCCTGCGCTCGACGCGTTCGAGCCCGATCTGATCGTGATCGCCGCCGGATTCGATGCCAACGGGTTCGATCCGCTGGCACGGCAGATGCTGGATAGCGAGACCTACCGCTGGATGACCGCGCGGCTGATGGAACGCGCCAAGGACCTGTGCATGGGCCGCCTGCTGGCGGTACACGAGGGCGGCTACAGCGAGGCCTACGTGCCCTATTGCGCGATGGCGATGCTGGAGGAGTTGTCCGGGCAGCGTTCGGACATCAGCGATCCCTTGCAGGAGGTAGTGGCCGCCTGGCCGGGGCAGGACCTGCAGCCGCACCAGCAGGAGGCCATCGAGCGCGCCATCGCGGGCCATCCGGCCGTGCGAGAAAGGCAGGCCGCGCAGTGAGTGACCTGATCGTCATCCTGCTGAACGCCGCCACGCTGACCAGCATCCTGATGCTGGTCGGGCTGGGGCTGGCGATCATCTTTGGCCTGATGCGCGTACTGAACCTGGCACATGGCGAGTTCGTTGCCATCGGCGCCTTTGCCATGGTGGTGGCGCATGACGCGGGGCTGGGGTTCATAGGCGGGCTGGTGCTGGCGACGGCTGTGGGGGCTCTTGGCGGGCTGCTGTTGGAATGGGGGATCGTGCGGCATCTCTATCACCGGCCGATCCAGGCGATCCTGGCGACCTGGGGCGTCAGCCTGGCGTTCCAGCAATTGCTGCAGCTAGCCTTCGGGACCGGCGCCCGCACGGTGCCTGCGCCGATCCAGGGGGCGGTGGAGATCATGGGCACGGCCTATCCCGCCTACCGGCTGCTTCTGATCGCGCTGTCGCTGCTGCTTTTCGCGGGGCTGGCCATCGCGATGCGGCGCACCTCGCTGGGGCTGGACCTGCGCGCGGTGATCCAGAACCGGGAGATGGCGGAATCGGTCGGGATCAACACGGCGCGGACGTTCTCGATCTCCTTTGCCATCGGCAGTGCGGTCGCCGCCATCGCAGGTGCGCTGGTGGCGCCGCTGGTGTCGATCCTGCCGCAGATCGGTGTGAACTACCTGGCCAATTCGTTCTTCGTGGTGATCGTGGGCGGGGTCGGATCCCTGGGCGGGGTGCTGGCGGGCAGCGCCTTCATCGGCGGGCTGGACAGCCTGATCGCCTATCAATTGTCGCCAAGCCTGTCGCGCGCCATCGTCCTGTTGCTGGCGATCATCCTGGTGCGGTTCCGGCCGCAGGGTCTGGTCAAGCCATGAGCCCGCGCAAGACCGGATCGGGGGGCCTGGGAGAGCTGTTCCGCAAGGACCGGAGCCACACGGTGATCTTCCTGGTGCTGGCGGCGCTGGTGCTGGTGGCGTCGCCCTACCTTGACTATTACAACACGACGGCGGTCCGGGACGCGGCCATTTTCGGCCTGTTCGCCCTGTCGCTGGACTATTTCTGGGGAAAGACCGGGCAGCTGAGTTTCGGGCACGCGGTGTTCTTCGGGGTGGGGGCCTATGCCTACGCGCTGGTCGCGCCTGTGCTTGGCGGCACGGCGGGATCGCTGGCCGGGCTTGGCGCGGCCGTGGCCCTGCCGGTGGTGGTGGCCGGTGTCATCGGCTACTTTCTGTTGTTCGCCGGCATCCGGGGCGATTTTTTTACCATCGTGACGCTGGCGCTTGGGGTGATCGCGCAGCAACTGGCGATTTCCTGGGTCGCGGTCACCGGGGGCGATGCGGGCCTTGTCGGGGTGCCGCCGCTGACGCTGGGGGGCTTCGTGTTCTTTTCACCCACCAGCACTCTGTACCTCGCGCTGGGCACGCTTGTCTTGCTCTACTTCGTGGTCGCCATCCTGAGTGCGGGCCACACGGGCAAGGTGCTGACCGCGATCCAGTGCAACGAGACCCGGGCGCAGTCGCTTGGCTACGACACGTCGGCGGAGCTGCTGAAGGCGCTGATGCTGTCGGCGGGCATCGCCGGGCTTGCCGGTGCGCTTTACGCCGCCACGTCCGGCATCGTGGTTCCCGACCTGGTGGGGCTGCTGCTTTCGACCGAGGTGATCATGTGGGTCGTCGTCGGCGGACGCGGCACGCTGGTGGGGCCGGTGGTGGGTACCTTCCTGGTGATGCGCTTTCAGCAGGAGATTTCGTCGGTCAGTGCCGCCTTGTGGCCGCTGGTCGTCGGTGTCGGCTTCGTCATCCTGGTCTTTACCGCGCCGAACGGGCTGTTGCCCTGGCTGGGCCGGATGGGGCGCAGGCTGACCGGAGGGAGGACGCCATGACCGAAGCCGCCCTCGAAACCCGTCATCTGGCGTTGAGCTTTGGTGGGGTGCGCGTCACGCGCGATGTCTCGTTCTCGGTCGCGCCGAAGGAGCTGGTCGCGATCATCGGGCCTAACGGCGCCGGAAAGTCGACGCTGCTGAACCTTATCACCGGCGTCCTCAAGCCCGACAGCGGGCAGGTCCTGACCGCCGGAAAGGACATTACGGGCTGGAAGCCGCATCACATCGTGCGCGCGGGGATCGGGCGCAAGTTCCAGGTGCCCAGCACATTCGACGACCTGAGCGTGCGCGAGAATATCGAGGTCTCGGTGAACGGTCCCGGCGCCGCGCGGGACGGCGGCATGAATGTCGACACCGTTCTGGAGCGTGTCGGATTGACGGCGAAGGCCGACACGCTGGCCTGCAACCTGTCGCACGGGCACCGCCAGTGGCTGGAGATCGGCATGGTGCTGGCGCTCCGCCCGCGGGTGCTGCTGCTGGATGAGCCGACAGCCGGCATGACCCCGGAGGAGACCGCCCGGACGGCCGAGATCGCACGCGACGTCGCGCAGGTCTGCAGCGTCGTGGCGATCGAACACGACATGAGTTTCGTGCGCGCGCTGAATTGCCGGACGGTCGTGCTGCACCAGGGCGCCCTGCTGCGGGATTCGGATTTCCAGACCATCTCCGAGGATGAGGAGGTGCGCGACATCTACCTGGGGAGGCATACATGATCCTGTCGGCACGGGACCTGACCGGCGGATACGGCAGCATCAACGTGCTGAACGACCTGTCCTTCGAGCTGGGCGAAGAAGAGGTGCTGACAGTGATCGGCCGCAATGGTGTGGGCAAGACCACCCTGATGCGGGTGCTGACCGGCCACCTGCCGAAAACCGGCGGCACCATCCGGTTCCTGGACAAGGACACGGGCGGAATGAAGCCCTACGCGCTGGCCCGCGCCGGGATCGGATACGTCCCCCAGGGACGGCAGATCTTCGCGAAGCTGACGATCGAGGAAAACCTGTTGACCGGCATGCGCGCGGCGGGCGGCCATGACGCCGACGCCATGGAGGACGTGCTGGAGCTGTTCCCGCGGCTGCGCGAGCGCCTGGGCCAGATGGGCGGAACGCTGTCGGGGGGCGAGCAGCAGCAGCTAGCCCTGGCGCGCGCGCTGTGCGGCAAGCCCAGGGTCCTGCTGCTGGACGAGCCGTCCGAAGGCATCCAGCCCAATATCGTCGATCTTATCGGCGACCTGATCACCCGGATCGTGAAGGAGCGGCGGTTGTCGGTCCTGCTGGTCGAGCAGAACCTCAACCTGATCCGCACCGCCGCCCATCGCTGCCTTGTCATGGACAAGGGAAAGATCGTGGCCGAAGGCCCGCCCACGCTCTTGGACGACGAGGAATTCGTCGCCCGTCATCTGGCCATCTGAAAATGAACCGACAGGAGAGAACCATGAGTATTTCGAGACGACAAATGCTGAAATCCGCCGGGGCGGCGGGGGTGCTGGCGTTCGGGGCGCCGTCGATCGTGCGAGCGGCGGACGTGATCAACGTGGGCGTCACGGCGCCGATCACCGGGCTGTCCGCGATCCTGGGCGAGACGCTGGCCAATTGCTACAAGCTGGCCGCGGCGCAGCTGAATGCCAAGAACGGCATCGGCGGGCGAGAGGTGAACCTGATCATCGAGGACAACCAGACCAGCACCAAGGGCGCGGTGGACAAGGCGCGCAAGCTGCTTTTCTCGGACAATGTTGACGTGATGATGGGCGGCATCCTGAGTCTGGAGCGCACCGCGACGCTGTCGGTCACCGGCCCGGCCAAGAAGCTCTATATCTACCCGACCTATTTCGAAGGCGGGGAATGCGACCCCTTCATGATCGCCACCGGGGGTGTGCCGAACCAGCAGATCGACAACTACGTCCCCTGGCTGATCGAGAATGTCGGCAAGACCTGCTACATCCAGGGATCGGATTATGCCTGGGCGCAGGTGTCGTCGAGGATCATCCAGGAGGCCTTTGAAAAACACGGCGGCGAGGTTGTGGGCGTGGATCTTTTCCCGTTCGGCACGCAGGATTTCGGCCCGTCGATGCAGAAGGTGCGCGAGGCCAATCCGGACATGGTCTGGACCATGGTGGTGGGGAACGACGCAATCACGGCGGTCAAGCAGTACCGCAGTTTCGACATGAAGCCCGCCTATGTGACGCAGGCCTTCGACGAGGTCTTCACCACCAGCGCGCTGCCCGATGGCGAGGCGGAAGGCATGCTGTCGGCGCAGTCCTATTTCACCACCATCGAAAGCCCCGAGAACAGCGCCTTCGTCGCCGCCTACCGCGACATGTTCGGTGAAAACGCGCTGGTCAATTCCATCTCCGAGGCGGCCTATACCGGGTTCATGCTCTACGCGGCGGCGGTGGAGCAGACGGGCGGCACATCGGATGCCGAACTGGTCGAGGCGATCACGAGCATGACATTGGAGGCACCCCAGGGCACGGTGTCGGTTTCGCCCGAGACCAACATCATGTCCACCAACTCCATCATCGGCCGGGCGCGGGCGGACGGGCTGTTCGATATCGAGGAGCACTTCGGACGGGTCGAGGCGAGCGATCCGGACTGTTCGCTGAGCTAGGCAGGGAAAGGCCGCGGGCGTTCGGGGCTTTTGCCTCGTTCCCGCGGTGAACATCGCGTGCGGCCGGACCGATACGGGCCGCTTGCGGTCTGTGTCGGCCGTTGACCATATAGGAGGGCCGTTTTCGGACGGCCCGGACCGCGGAAACGCTGGGCCCTGCGGAGCGACAGGCACTTGTGACGAGGAGCGGGATATGGAGGTCGTAGAGGCTTCGATTGCAGATTTGAAGGCTGCGCTTGCTTCGGGCGAGACAACGGCCGAGGAACTGGTGTCGGTCTATCTCGCCCGTATCGCCTGTTACGATCAGGGCGGGATACGGCTGAACGCCGTGCCGTTGCTGAACCCGGATGCCCTTGCAGAAGCGCGGGAGTCGGATGCGCGCCGGGCGGCGGGACAAACATTGTCGGCGTTCGACGGTATCCCCTATACCGCCAAGGACAGCTACAAGGTGCGCGGCATGACCGTGGCCAGCGGCTCGCCGGCCTTTGAGGATCTCGTCGCCAGCGAAGACGCGTTCGTCATCTCGCGACTGCGTGCGGCGGGGGCGATCCTGATCGGCTTGACGAACATGCCGCCGATGGCCAATGGCGGGATGCAGCGCGGGCTCTACGGGCGGGCCGAGTCCCCGTATAACGCCGACTTCCTGACGGCGGCCTTTGCCTCGGGTTCCTCGAACGGCTCGGGCACCGCGACGGCGGCAAGTTTCGCGGCCTTCGGCTTGGGCGAAGAGACATGGTCGAGCGGGCGGGCGCCGGCCTCGAACAACGGATTATGCGCCTACACCCCCAGCCGTGGCGTGATTTCGGTACGCGGCAACTGGCCGCTGATTCCGACCATGGACGTGGTCGTGCCGCATACCAGAAGCATGGGGGACATGCTGTCACTGCTTGACGTTCTCGTCGCCGACGATCCCGAGACCGAGGGCGATTTCTGGCGGATGCAGCCCTGGGTGCCGATACCGGCGGCGTCAGAGGTTCGGCCAGACTCCTATTCGGCCCTGGCTGATAGCGCGACGCTGAAAGGCCGGCGCTTTGCCCTGCCTGCGATGTATGTCAACGCGGACCCGGAGGCGGGGACCAACCCCGCAGGCGGGATCGGCGGCCTTACCGGGCAACGCATCGACACGCGGCCGTCCTTCGTGCGCCTTATGGAGCGTGCGTGCGCTGCGTTGGAGGCCGCGGGGGCACAGGTGATCAGGACCGACTTTCCGCTTGTCACGAGATACGAGGGCGACCGCCCAGGGGCGCCTACGATCCGCACCCGCGGTCTTGTTCCCGAAGCCTTCTTGGATCGCGAAGTCCGGGACCTGTCGGCCTGGTCATGGGATACCTTCCTGCGCCTGAATGCGGACCCGCGTCTGAGCCGCCTGAGCGACGTGGACGGGGATCGGATATTTCCCCGGCCCGACGGGGCCTTGCCAGATCGCTATTTCGGGTTCGATCACGACATCGCCGAATATCCGGCCATTGCGCGCGCGCAGGCGGTCGAAGATTTCCGGGACATCCCTTGGCTCGCTGAAGGGCTCGAGGGGCTGGAGGCGACGCGGCGCGAAGACCTGGAGGACTGGATGGACGCGCTTGGACTGGACGCGGTGATTTTCCCGGCAGTCGCCGATATCGGGCCAGCCGATGCCGACGTTACACCCGCCTCGGCCGACCTGGCATGGCGGAACGGCACCTGGGTCGCGAACGGAAACCTGGCGATCCGCCATTGCGGCGTTCCCACGGTCACCGTGCCGATGGGCGTTGCGGATGACATCGGGATGCCGGTCGGCCTTACTTTTGCGGGACGGGGCTGGTCCGACAATGACCTCTTGTCCTTTGCCAGTGCATTCGAAGCAAGCGGCCGCTATCGTGTTCCTCCACCGAGGACGCCTTGAGGCTATGCTGCCTTTGCGCGCAAGCGAAAGCGGTGGGTCCGAAGTCCGTATCTGGCGGAGTGCGCCGAACTGCGCGACATGGGGGCGACGCGGACCTGTGAATACGAAATAATGCCTGTCAGCCGGGCGAGAACTTCAACAGCACCAGAGCGCCCGACTTGCTGCCCGCCGTGTGCATGGTGCCGGGTGCGCGGATGATGAGATCGCCCGGCACATAGCTGTTCTCGTCATCATAGAATGACCCTTCCAGCACGTAGATTTCCTCGACCGTTTCATGTGCGTGGGACTCGGAAAACGCGCCCGGGGCAATTTTCATCAGCATTGTCATATCGCCCGAGGAGGATTCGTAGAGGGGTTTCGTTTCGAACCCTTGGGTGCCGGTTTCCTGCCAATCCAGGGCGGACTGGTTCAGATAGGCCGTGCCGGACGCAGGGCGGTCCAGCGTTGCGGCGGCCCCTGTCGGCTGGAATTGGTCTGCCATGCTTGTATCCCGTTTGCTGAGGTTCGAAGAATGCTACTGAAGGGCGGGTGAAACATCAAATGTCGCGGCGGAATTTCCGCCTGCATCGAAGAGCTGCCCCAGGCCGGTGCGCGCCGGCGCATCTCAGTGTTTTACTTCTGCCAGCCAGTTCACGAACAGGTCCCGGGGTTGATGGTTCGGTTCATCCTTGGGCCAGACGAAATAGTACGTGCCGATGCTGGTCTTGCTTTCCGACCAAAGCGCCACCAGTTTGCCATCCTGCAATTCGTTCTCGACCAGGTAGGTCGGCAACAGTGCCGCGCCCATGTCGTGAATCGCGGCCTGGATCATCGAAGCGAACTGATCGAAGAGCATTCCGGCAGGGCATTTGAGGTCTTCTCCAAGCGCCCTGGCCCAGTTTTCCCACGCGTCCGGGCGTGTGTCGAGGTGGAGGAGCGGCAGCGAGAACACGTCGCTCACCGTGGTGCCGCGAAGTGTTCCGGCCACTTTCGGCGATGCCACGGGGACGACATATTCCCGCATGAGTTCGTGGTAGGCCACGTCGGACCAGTCCTTCTGGCCGAAATGGATGGCGCCGTGAAAGGGTTCGGCGGCGAAGTCGAACGGTCTCAGCCTGGTGCTGAGGTTCACGGTGACCTCGGGATGACGCGCCACGAAATCGGGGAGTTTCGGGGCCAGCCAGCGGACGCCGAAGGCCGGGAGCATCGCGATGTTAAGCTGCCCCCCTGCGGGATTCGCCTTGAGGCGCAGGCTTGCCGTTCCGATCTGGTCCAGCGCGGCCCTGACCTGGGTGCAATAGGTCCGCGCGGCCGGCAGGAACTTGATGCTTTTCTTGTCGCGCATGAAGAGCGGGGTTTCGAGGTACTCCTCGAGAAGTTTAAGCTGGCGGCTGACCGCGCTTTGGGTCACGCCCAGTTCAAGGCCGGTTTGCGTGACATTTCCCGTTCGCTCGAAGGACTCCAGAGCGCGCAGTGCGGACATCGGGGGCAGGAAACGCTTTGGGTTGGGCATGGGTATGAGGCTTTCGCATGACTTATACGATAATTTCGTTTCACATACCGGCTCGCTCCATGTCAAACACCGCCGTGAATCAGGAGCGGTTTATGCTGAAAAAAGCTGACAGAATCGATGGAATGGCGCTTTCGGAGATTGTTGCGATCTCCGAGGAGGCCGCGCGTCTGCGTGCCCAAGGGCATGACGTTTTGGCATTAAGCACGGGGGAGCCCGACTTTCCGACGCCGCCCCACATTTGCGACGCGGCTTACAGGGCGATGCAGGACGGCCAGACGCGCTATCCGCCCACCGCCGGCACCGCCGCGCTGCGCGCCGCCATTGCCGAGAAGGCAGGGGCCGAGCCGGGCAAGGTCATTGTCGCCACCGGCGCGAAACAGGTGCTGGCCGACATGTTCCTGGCGACGCTGAACGCCGGGGACGAGGTCATCGTGCCGGCGCCGTACTGGACGAGCTATTCCGACATCGTCGCCTTGTCGGGCGGTGAAACGGTCCTTGTGCGATGCGGGGCCGCGGCGGGGTTCAAGATGACACCGGCGCAGCTCGAGGCCGCGATCACGCCGCGCACGCGCTGGGTGCTGCTCAATTCGCCGTCGAATCCCTCGGGCGCTGTCTATACTGCCGCCGAACTGGCCGCCCTCGGACAGGTCCTGGCGCGGCATCCCCATGTCTGGATCGCATCCGACGAGATTTACGACCTGATCTGTTATGTGCCCTTTACCTCGTTCCGCGAGGCCTGCCCCGATCTGGCAGGGCGCACCATCGTGATCAACGGCGTGTCGAAAGCCCATGCCATGACAGGCTGGCGGATCGGCTGGGGCATTGCGCCGGCGGATCTGGTCAAGGCCATGCTGGCCGTGCAGGGGCAGATCACATCGGGCGCCTGTTCGATAGCGCAGGCCGCCGCGTTGGAAGCGGTCACGGGGGAGCAGAGCCATATCCCGGAGCGACGGGACGCGTTCCGCGACCGCCGCGATTTCGTGGTGGCCGCGCTTGATGCCATTCCCGGGATTTCCTGCCCGATGCCGGACGGGGCCTTCTATGTTTTCCCGTCTTGCGAGGCGGTGCTTGGGCAAGTCACACCGGACGGAAAGCTGCTGGAGACGGATGCGGACTTCTGCGCCTACGTCCTGGCTGCGACGGGGCTTGCCATCGTGCCCGGCCGCGCCTTCGGGTTGCCGGGGCATTTCCGTCTTTCCTACGCCTACGCGCGCGCCGATCTCGAGGATGGTTGCGCACGTCTGAACCGGGCCGTCGACGGCCTGATCCCGAACCAAAGGACAGCTTCATGAAATATCAAGACATTCTCGACGCCTGCGGCCTGACGGTCGCGCAAACCACCGGCGGTACGCTTTCGGTCACCACCCCTGTGGATGGCAGCGAAATTGCCCGGGTTCCGATGCACACGGTGGCCGACGCGGAAGCCGCCATTGCCAAGGGCGTCGAGGCGTTCAACGCGTGGCGCAAGGTGCCGGCGCCGCGGCGCGGGGAGCTGGTGCGTCTTCTGGGCAAAGAGCTGCGCCGCGAAAAGGAGAACCTTGGCCGCCTCGTGTCGCTGGAATGCGGCAAGATCTACCAGGAGGGGCTGGGCGAGGTTCAGGAGATGATCGACATCTGCGACTTCGCGGTCGGCCTGTCGCGGCAGCTTTACGGTCTGACCATCGCGTCCGAGCGCCCGGGGCACTCCATGCGCGAAACCTGGCATCCGCTGGGGGTTTGCGGGGTCATCACCGCATTCAACTTCCCGGCCGCGCCTTGGTGCTGGAATGCCGCGCTCGCCCTGGTGTGCGGGGATCCGGTTCTTGCCAAGCCGTCGGAAAAGACGCCGCTGACCCAGCTTGCAATCCAGGAAATCTGCGACCGGGCCATGAAGGCATTCGGCGACGATGCGCCCGACGGCCTGATCCAGAGCCTGATCGGCGAGCGTGACCTGGGCGAGGTTCTGACCGCTTCCGGCGATGTCGCGATCATCTCGGCCACGGGGTCCGTGCCCATGGGCAAGTCGGTGGCGGCGGATATGTCCAAGCGTCTGGGCAAGACGATCCTCGAACTGGGCGGGAACAACGCGATGATCGTGGCCCCGTCCGCGGATCTGGAAATGGCTGTGCGGGCGATTGTCTTTTCGGCCGTCGGCACCGCGGGTCAACGCTGCACCTCGCTGCGCCGGCTGATCGTTCACGAAGAGATCTACGACGAGCTGATCCCGCGTCTGACCAAGGTCTATGAAGGGCTTTCCATCGGCAGCCCGCTGGACCAGGGCACTCTTGTCGGTCCTCTTATCGACGCAGGCGCGATGACGGCGATGGAAAAGGCGCTGGAACAGGCCAAGGTGGAAGGCGGCACCGTGCATGGCGGTGGTCGGGCGCTGACGGACCAGTACCCCGATGCGGCCTATGCGGCGCCAGCCATCGTCGAGATGCCGGAGCAGAGCGGGATCGTGCACACGGAAACCTTTGCGCCCATCCTTTACGCGATGAAGTACAAGGACCTCGATGAGGCCATCGGGATGCAGAACGCCGTGCCGCAGGGGCTGTCCTCGTGCATCTTTTCGACCGATGTGCGCGAGACCGAGCATTTCCTGTCGGCCCAGGGGTCTGACTGTGGCATCGCCAACGTCAATATCGGCCCGTCCGGTGCGGAAATCGGCGGGGCGTTCGGCGGTGAAAAGGAAACCGGGGGCGGTCGCGAGAGCGGATCGGACGCGTGGCGCGCCTATATGCGCCGTCAGACCAGCACGGTGAACTACTCGCGCGAACTTCCCCTGGCGCAGGGCATTTCGTTCGAGATATGACACACGCCCCGCGCCTGGACAGCCTGTGGTCCGAAACGGCCCCCGAATGGATCCGCTACGCGCCTTTGAGCGAGGCGATCACCGTCGATGTCGTGGTGATCGGCGGCGGGTTCACCGGGGTGTCGGCGGCCTATCATCTGGCCGCCGGGGGCGCTTCGGTGGCGCTCCTGGAGGCGCGGACGATCGGGTTCGGCGGGTCGGGGCGCAATGTGGGGCTTGTCAACGCCGGGCTCTGGACGCCGCCCGATGAGGTGGAGGAAAAGATCGGAAAGACCACCGGCAGGCAGCTGAACGAATTGCTGGCTGGTGGGCCTTCGATCGTGTTCGACCTGATCGAGAAGCACCAGATCCGGTGTGAGGCGACGCGGCGGGGCACGCTGCACTGTGCCCACTCGAAGGCCGGTCTGCGCGACCTGGAAAACCGCTTTGCCCAGCAAGAGGCACGAGGCGCGCCAGTCAAGCTGCTCGATGCCGCCGAAACCGCGCGGCGCATTGGCAGCGCGGCATACTGCGGCGCGCTCTGGGACGGACGGGCCGGTACCATCCAGCCCCTGGCCTATGTTCAGGGACTGGCCGGCGCGGCTGAGGGGCAGGGGGCGCGGATCTTTGAGGACACAAGCGCCCTGAGCATGACGGAGACCGGCGAGGGGTGGACCGTCCGAACGGCACAAGGCGAAGTTCGTGCGGCCCGGCTCATCCAGGCGACCAATGCCTATGGCGCGGGCGCGGCGGACGATAACGCGATCATCCCCGCGCATTTCTTCCAGTTGGCCACGGCGCCCCTGCCGGACGACGTGCGGCACAGCATCCTGGCTGGCGGCGAAGGGTGTTGGGACACGGCGTTGGTCATGTCGGCCTTCCGGCTTGATCAGGCGGGGCGGATGATCTTTGGCGCGCTCGGCAATCTCGAGGGGCTTGGCGGGGCATTTCACCGCGGATGGGCGCACCGCAAGCTGTCCAGGCTGTTTCCCCGGTTGAAGGATATTCCGTTCGAACAGGAATGGACCGGCCGCATCGCGATGACCGGAACGCACCTGCCGCGCATCGAACGCCGTGGAAAGACCGGCATCTCCATCTTCGGCTACAGCGGGCGTGGCATCTGCCCCGGGACGCTGTTTGGCAGGGCCGCTGCGGACTGGGCGCTTGGCACTGGCGACCTGCCGCTGCCGATCTGCGATCCGCAATCCGAAAGCTACGCCGCCGTCAAGGGTCTCTACTACGAGACAGGCGCGACGCTTACCCATTTTACCAACGGGCGCTTCTAGGCGCAGGAGGACGAAAATATGACCGTATCCCCAAACCAGATCCGAGCCGACTTTTCCGCGGCGATGTCGGAAATGTATCGCAAGGAGGTGCCCGCCTACGGCACGCTTGTCGAGATCGTGGAGACCGTGAACGCAGATGTGCTGGATCGCGACGACAATGCGCTGGCGCTGACCCCGGGCGAAGACACGAACCGGATCAGCGCGGAACGGCACGGTGCGATCCGGCTGGGTACCGCGGAAGAGCTTGCCTTGATGGGGCGCGTCTTTGCCGTCATGGGGATGGAGCCGGTCGGGTACTACGATCTCTCGGTTGCGTCGGTGCCGGTTCACTCCACGGCATTCCGTCCGATTGGCCGTGACGCCCTTGCCGAGAACCCGTTTCGCGTTTTCACCTCTCTTCTGCGGCTGGAGCTGATCGAGGATGACGCTTTGCGCGACAAGGCCGCGGCCACGCTGGCGCGTCGGCAAATCTTCACGGACGGCGCTGTCGCCCTGACCGAGAAGGCCGAAGCCGAAGGGGGGCTGAATACCGAGGATGCCGCACGTTTCGTGGCCGAGGTGCTGGAGACGTTCCGCTGGCACCCGGAGGCCTGTGTCGACGATGCCACCTTTGCAGAGTTGATCGGCGCGCATCGCCTGATCGCCGACGTGGTCTCGTTCAAGGGGCCGCACATCAACCACCTGACGCCCCGGACGCTGGACATCGACGCGGCCCAGGCCCAGATGGTGGCCAAGGGCCTGCCGGCCAAGGCCATCGTGGAAGGCCCGCCGCGGCGCGACTGTCCGATCCTGCTCAGGCAAACGGCGTTCAAGGCGCTGAATGAAGCGATCCGCTTTCCCGTGAACGGCGGGTGGGAAGAGGGGCAGCACACTGCCCGGTTCGGCGAGATCGAACAGCGCGGCGTGGCGCTGACACCCAAGGGGCGCGCGCTCTATGACAGTTTGCTGGCGGAGGTGCGTGCGGACATCCTGCCCGCCGCCGACGGGTCGAATGCGGAGGACTACGTGGCCAGGCTCGAAGAGGGCTTCGCGGCCTTCCCCGACACCTGGCGCGAATTGCACGATCGTGACCTTGCCTATTTCAAGTACGGCATTGGGCGAGGCGCCGCGACGGGCGAGGATGTTGACGCGCTGCTCGACGCGGGTGCGCTGACGATCAGCCCGATAATCTATGAAGATTTCCTGCCGGTGAGCGCGGCGGGGATTTTCCAGTCGAACCTTGGCGACGAGGCCCGCAGCGGAAACCAGACCGCGTCGAGCCGCGAGGCGTTCGAAGCGGCCCTCGGCAAGCGCGTCACCGATGAATTCGAGCTTTACGAGGCGATGCGGACCGCCTCCTACACTGCCGCGCTGGAACAGTTGAACTCGAGCGCGGCATGATGCTGCCCGAGGGCATCAGGGCGATCACCGCGCCAGCGGAGATGGCCGCGTACCTGCGAGGCGTCCGGGGGGAGATCGGGACCAGCCCGGCGGTCCTGCTGCCGGAAACGACGGAGGAGGTGGCGCAGTGCATGCGTCATCTTCAGACGACCGACACGCCTTTTGTCGCGCAGTCGGGCAACACTGGCCTGGTCGGTGCGTCGGTCCCCGATGACACCGGCACCCAGGCTGCTCTCAGCCTGTCGCGCCTGCGCGAGACCTTCGACCTGGACGTTGCCAACCGCTCGCTTCGGGTCAGCGCTGGCTTTCGCCTGTCGGAGGTCAATGACCGCCTAGCGGAGCATGGGCTGTTCTTTCCCATCGACCTGGGCTCGGACCCCATGATCGGGGGCATGGTGGCGACCAACACCGGCGGCGGGCGTTTCCTGCGCTACGGGGATGTGCGTCGCAATACGCTTGGGCTTACGGTGGTGTCGCAGGGCGAGGTGCTGCGGCTTGGCAGCCCTGTGCGCAAGGACAACACCGGCCCGGACTGGAAGCAGATGCACATCGGAAGCTGCGGCTGGTTCGGCACCATTACCGAGGCGATCCTGAACGTCGAGCCTGTGGTTGCCGAACAGGCCACCGCTCTTGTCGTGCCGGCCTGCGATGCCGCGATGCTGACCTTGCTGCGCCATCTGGAACTGCGCGTCGGGCCTTTGTTGTCGGCATTCGAGTTCATGTCGCGTGCCGCAATGGCGCATAGCTTTGACCATGCGCCATCCCTGAAGAACCCCTTCGCCAGAGGCGAGATCCCGGAAACCGCCCTGCTGATCGAGCTGTCCCGCCCCACCAAGGCCCCCTGGGACACGCCATTGGACGAGGTTCTCGAAGCCGTGCTGTCCGAAGCGTGGGAGCTGCCCGAGGCGCCGTTGGAGGACGCACTGTTCGGCCGGCCCGAGGAAATCTGGGCGCTGCGTCATGCGCTGTCGGAAGGGGTGAAAGCGGCAGGGCCGCTGATCGCCTTTGACCTTGGGTTCACGCGGGACAAGGTGATCGCTTTCCGAACCGAAATGACCCGCAAGCTGGCCGAGGACTTTCCGATGATGGAGGTTTGCGATTTCGGCCACCTGGGCGATGGCGGTTTGCATTTCAACCTGGTGAAAACCGATGGTGCGGTGGACGGGGCCTTCGAACAGGAGCTGCGGGATTATGTTGTGGACCATGCCGTGACTGCGTTCGGGGGATCATTCAGCGCGGAGCATGGGATCGGCCCGAAGAACATCAGGTACCTGGAAAGAGAACGGCGTAGCAGCGGGCTTGCGGAAGCGGATTTGGCAGGTCGGGGATGGTCCGCATTGCGGAATGACGGCTTGCAGGCTTAAGCCTCATACGGTCGATCGGCTTTTATGAAACAGCGTTCGACCGGGTCTGGCCGAGAGGGAGGTTCCTCAACATCCACACCCTTGGCCGTTTCGTTTTGCCCAGGGCTTCGTGGCTTGACGCCGGGTGAATGATGGGTGCGGTCGTGCCTGACGGGGCGCTATCGGTCGGGCTTCATCCTGTTCCCACGTTCGGCAGTCCGGTCGGCGACCCGGGCGCTGTGCGCCCGGGCCGGGATGCTCATTCGAAATAGCGGGTGCGGGCATCCATGAAGGGTTCGTCGTAGAGTTTCTTGTAGTCGGACTGCGCCTTGGCATAGGCGTAGAAGCTGTCCTTCAGCTTTGCGACGAATGGGTCGGCCTCGGCCGCTTCGTTCATGACCTCCTTGGCTGCCGTGGCAGCGGCCGCCATCACGTCGTCGGGTAGAACGCCGATCGTCAGGCCCTCGACCTGCCGAAGCTGTTCGAGCGCGACCACGTTGGAATGGGTCTGGTAGGCGCCCGATCGTACGCATTCCGCCTCGCAGGCGGTCTCGACCAACGCCTTCAGACCATCCGACAGCGCATTCCAGGCGTCGAGGTTCATCCCGAACTCCAGCCCGCCGTAGATGTCGGCAAAGGACGGTGTGTACATGTAGGGCATGATCTTCTGGAACCCGAATGCCTGGTCAGAGGCGGGACCAACCCATTCCGCACCGTCAAGCGTGCCGGTCTGCAGCGCAGGAAAGATCTCGGCCGGCGGGATCGACACCGCGTTGACGCCCATCCGGTTGAAGATCTGGGCGCCGAACCCGCTGAAGCGGAAATTCAGGCCCTGAAGGTCGTCGAGAGAGTTGATCTCTTTCTTGAACCAGCCTGCCGTTTGCACGCCGGAGCCGCCGCCGACGAAAATCTGCAATCCGCGCGGGTTGGTGAATTCGTTCAGAAGATCCTGTCCTTCGCCCTCGTACATCCAGGCGTGCATCTCGTCCTGCAGCAGGCCGAAGGGCGCCGAGGTGAAGAACGCGTGCGCCGGGTGCCGTCCGGTGAACCACGAGCCAGAGCCATGATAGGCTTCTGCCACGCCGTTCTCGACCGCCTCTTGTGTGCCGAACGCAGGCACCAATTCGCCGCCGCCGTAGACGGTGACGGTCAGCTCACCGTCCGAGGCGCTCGTGATCCGCTCGGCCCAGCGCAGAGCGGATTCACCGGGGCCTGGCAGGTTCTTGGGCAGCGAGGTCACGAGCTTCCAGTTGTGCTTGGCCTGCGCGCGCGCGATCATCGGTGTCCCGATGGCCGCCGGGGCGACTGTGCCAGCGATTAGAAATTTGCGTCTGTCCATTCTGAAGTCTCCTGTTGGTTAGGGTTGTTTTTTGGGTCTTGGGCGCGGTCATGGGGCGCCTAGTTGTAAATCTTCTCCGGTAGCCAGGTGACGATTTCCGGAACGAACGCGATCAGCAGCAGAACCGACAACTGGATCGCCACGAAGGGGACGACCGAGATGTAGAGATCGCGTGTGGTGAGGCTGGCAGGCGCGACGGAGCGGAAATAGAACAGCGCGTATCCGAAAGGTGGGGTCATGAACGAGCTTTGCAGGTTCACGCTGAGCAGGATTGCGAACCACACCGGGTCGATGCCGGCCGCCATCAACGGCACGCCGGCAATCGGCACCACGATGAAGATGATCTCGACGTATTCGAGGATGAACCCGAGAAAGAACACCAGGACCATGACGGCGAAGAGGGCGCCGCCGGAGCCTCCGGGTATCGATGTCAGGAGTTGATCCACGGTGTGCTCGCCGCCGAACCCGCGAAACACCAGCGACAGCATCAGGGCGCCCATGATGATGAGCAGGATCGAAGAGACCATGGTCGCCGTGGCGCTGCAGGTCGACATGAGCGAGCCGGACCGGGCCTCCTGAACGATCGCGACGGCCACGCCGAACGCGAAAACCGCGAAGGCGGCGATCGCTGCAATCATGCCGAGGCCGCCGGGTTCGCTGTCGGGGCCGACAAGGCCGCCAAGGCGCAATCCGATCAGCACCAGCGCCGCGGCCCCGACCATCAGGTACACGAAGGTAAGCAGGCGCGAGGTGCTTCTGCTGATGGCCACCATGACCAGCGCACCCGCAGCGCCAAGCGCCGCCGACTCCGTTGGTGTGGCGATCCCTCCGAGGATCGAGCCGAGCACCAGAACGATCAGCACCAAGGGGGCGACGAGCGCCAGCATCACGCTGTGGAATGTCAGGCTTTCCCCCATCCCCTCGATATCCGAGACGCGGATCGGGGGTGCCATGGCCGGACGCAGCCTGACCAGTATCACGACGTAGACGATGTAGCACATCATCAGGATAAGCCCGGGCAGCAGCGCGCCGGCGAAGAGATCGCCGACGGATACGGGGTCGGGCGCGAAATCACCCGCTTCGCGCCGGCCCGCCTGGTAGGCACTGGAGATCTGGTCGCTTAGCAGGATCAGGAGGATCGACGGCGGGATGATCTGACCGAGCGATCCGGAGGCGCAGATCAATCCGGCCGAGAGCCGGTTGTCGTACCCGCCCTTGGCCATCGCGGGATAGGCGATGAGGCCCATCATGAAGATCGTCGCGGCGATAAGGCCGGTCGACGCGGCCAGAAGCGCGCCGACGAGGATGACGGCGAGCGCCATGCCGCCGTGCCGGTTGCCGAAGAGCGCCCCGGCCGTAAGCATCATGCGGCGGGCGATGTCGGACCGCTCCAAGAGGTTGCCGAGCAGAAGAAAGAGCGGAATGGCCACCAGGATCGGGTTCGTGACCAGCCCGAAGACCCGCGACGGAAAGGCCGACAGAAACGCGAGATCGAAGGCGCCGAAGGCCGACGCGACCATCGCGAGCGAGAAGGGCACGCCGATCAGCACGAACCCGACGGGCAGGCCCGACAGGATTCCCGCCAGAAGCATCACTGTCAGGGGGATGAGAAAGTACTCGTGGCCGGTCATGCGTCTGGCTCTTTGCTGTCGGCTTCGTAATTCCAGGGGCGGCGCCGGGTGCAGAGAAGGAGCGCGGTGACGGCGAGCAGACCGAACATGCCCATCTGCAACGCCTTGAGCACGTAGAGGCCGGGAAGACCGCCGAGCGTCGCGGACCCTTCGCCGATCCGCCAGGAATTCAGCACCGAACTCCAGGACACATAAGCTGTGTAGGCCATTGCGGGCATGAAAAGGCACAGCAGGCCGAAGCGGTCGAGCCAGGCTTTCACCGACTCGGGAAACCCGACGTAGTAGACGTCGACGCGGACATTGAGATTGCGCAGGACGACCAGCACCAGCGGCAGGACCGAGGCGACCATGAAGAGGTAGACCAACAGATCCTGCCCCCATTGCGTGCCCACCGAAAAGACATACCGCAGCACGACGATTGCAAGCTGAGACACCATCAGCGCGAGGATCAGAAACCCGGCAACCCGGTTCGCGGCGCTGGCCACCTTGTCAAATACGCTCAGAATGCGATCCATGAATCCCCCAACTGATCAGGCTTGTCCGGCCCTTCCGGCCACCTGCTGAAATCCGCGGTCGGCGTGTCCGAAAAACGGACCTTTCGCGCGATCCGATGAGTGCCCATGTGCAGATCGAGCGCACCACGATCTGCGACGCCTTTCAGATGATGAAGCGTCGTTGACCGCGGTGGTCCATTGGGTGCCACGCACATCAGCGATACGTCTCCGGGTCAGAAGCCAGCCGCATATCCATCCTTTCGCGGGTCCGATGCCCCGATGAGCACGCCGCGTTCATGGTCGATCCGAATTGCCTGTGCTCCGCCGATCGGATCGCGCGCGACCGCGAGGTCGTGGCCCTTGGCCATCAGCCCGTGCAGCACGTCGGCGGGAAAGCTGCGCTCGACCTCGACGACCGAACCGGGCGTGAAGAGGCGCGGCATGTCCAGTGCCTGCTGGAGATCCACCTGGTGATCGAACAGGGCCGAGATCACCCGGGCCTGGCCCAGCGGTTGATAATCTCCGCCCATCACACCGAAGGAAAGGACTGGTTTGCCACCCTCTGACACCATGCCGGGCATGATGGTGTGCATCGGCCGCTTTCCCGGCGCCAAGACGTTGGGATGGTCCGAATCCAGCGAAAAGGAGTGGCCACGGTTCTGAAACAGCACACCCGTTTCCGGGCACAGGATGCCGCTGCCAAAGCTGTCGAAGACCGAGTTGATGAAGCTGACAGCGTTCAGGTCCTTGTCCACCACGGTCATGTAGACAGTGTCGGACTTGCGAAGGTCGAGGGCGCCCAGGTCGGTCATCGCGGCATCACGCGAGATGCGCGTGCGCAGGTCGTCCGTGAAGGCGCGGGAAAGAAGGTCGTCGGCCGTGACACGCATGGCGGTGTCTTCACCGAGGTGCCGGTTGCGCAGCGCATAGGCGAGGCGCGCCGTCTCGACCTCGAGATGTAGCCGCTCGGCGGAGCCGGGCGGCAAGCCCGCAAGGTCGAAGCCTGAAAGCAGGTTGAGGATGACGAGCGCGGTCAGGCCCTGGTTGTTGGGCGGCACCTGGTAGACGGTACGTCCGCGGTACTCGGTGGAGATGGGATCGACGAAGTCGCCGCTTACCGCATGGAAATCCTCTTCGGTGTGAACACCGTCATGCGCACGCAAGGTCCGTACCATCGCGGCGGCGATCTCTCCTTCGTAGAAGGCTTTCGGTCCCTCTTTCGCCACGCGGTCCAGTGTTGCGGCCAGCGCCTTGTTGCGGTGAATGTCGCCCTCTGACGGGCTGACGCCGCCGGGCAGAAACACGGCGCGCGATGCCTCGCGGGCGGCAAGATGCGTCTTTGATTTTCGCCAATCCCGCGCGACCCGTGCGTGCACCGGATAACCGTCACGCGCGAATGCAATCGCGGGGCGCAGCAGGCGATCCATGTCGAGGCGGCCGAAATTTTCGTGCAGCTTGAACCAGCCGTCGATGGCCCCCGGCAACGTCACCGAGTGAACGGAATCGATGGGAACATTGGTCAAACCCTGTGCAGCGAGGTGCTCGGCCGTGGCGTTGCCCGGGGCCCGACCCGAGCCGTTGAACGCGACGACGCGGCCTTTATCCCGCGGGTCGCTGAGCAGGGCAAAACAATCGCCCCCGATGCCGGTCATCTGCGGCTCGACCACCGCCATGACGGCCGATCCCGCGATGGCTGCGTCCATCGCGCTGCCGCCGTCGCGCAACACGTGCAGCGCCGCTTCGGTTGCCAGCGGGTGCGAGGTGGCGACCATCGCGTTGCACGCGATGGCGGCGGACCGGCCCGGAAAATGAAAGTCACGCATGAAGGCCTCTGGATTTCGGTTCATCGTGCCGCGTCGGAGTTGCGCGGCCAGCTGCGCGCGGACGTAAGCCCGCGTCTGGCACCGCCGCGATCACGCGGGGTGCAGTCGCTGCTCGCTGCGGCTTGGGGTCAAACGTTCGAACACACTCGACGTGGCGCATCATGCCATTTCGCGATCCAGCTCCTGGAGCGCCTCCTCCAGCGTGGAAACGATGGTGTCGCATTGCTCGCTCGTGACGATAAGCGGCGGCGACAAGACCAGACGGTCCCCCACGGGCCGGACGATCAGGCCCCGCTCGATGCATTTCGAAAAGACCTTCTGACCCGCCTTCTGTCCCGGATCGAACGGTGTGCGGGTGTCGGGGTCCGCCATCAGGTCCACCGCCATCATCAAGCCCTGGCCGCGCACGTCAGCGACGCGGGGACACTCAAGCAGACGCTGCGCCTTGTTCAGCAGATCATCACCGCGATGACGGGCATTTTCGAGCATACCCTCTGTCTCGAGGATCTCGACATTCTTGAGCGCGGCCGCGCAGGCCACCGGGTGCCCCCAGTAGGTCAGGCCCATCGAAAAGACGCCGCCCTCGGCCTGAGGTTTCGCAATGACGTCGTGGATCTCGTCCGAGATCAGCGTGGCGCCCAGCGGTATATAGCCCGAAGTGATGCCCTTGGCGCAGACGATGATGTCGGGCGTGTAATCGAAGACGCGCTCGGACGCGAACCACTCACCCAGACGCCCGAAGCCGGTCACGACCTCGTCGGCAATATAGAGAATGTCATGCGCGGCGCAGACCGCCTTCATCCGCTTGTGATAGCCTTTCGGGGCGACAAGGACGCCGCCCGCGCCCATCACGGGCTCTGCGATAAAGGCGCCGATGTTGCCGGCGCCGATATTGTCGATCGCCGCCTCGAACTCCCGGACGAGATAGTCGCAGAATTGCGCCTCGGTCTGGTCTTCGGGCTTGTCGAACAGGCTGGCGGCCGACACGTATCTCACGATATCCTCGCCGATCCGGTCAAAGCTGGTTTTCGTGGCGTGAATGCCGGTCAGGTTGGCGGCAAGGTAGGTCGCTCCGTGATAGGCGTCCTTGCGGGAGATGATTTTCTTTTTCGTGTGCTTGCCGCGTAGCGAGTTGTAATAATGCACGATCCGAACGGCGGCCTCGTTCGCGGTGCTTCCGCCGCAGGAATAGAAAACGTGGTTCAGGTTCCCCGGCGCATGTTCCGCGAGCCAGGCCCCCAATTCGGCCGCCGGTACGTTGGTCGAGTGACCGAAGGGATTGTAATACTGCATGTCGAGGACCTGGCGCGAGATCGCCTCCGCCATGTCCTCGCGGCCGTGGCCGATATTCACGCACCACAGCCCCGCAATACCGTCGAGAAGCTGGCGACCGTCGGTATCGGTCACGTACATGCCCTTCGCGGAGGCGATGACCTGGCTGCCTTCTTCCTTGAAGGTGCTGAAATCCGCGTAGGGATGTATCAGGTGGTCGCGGTCCTTTTCCCAGGCCGAACGCGCATTGCTGATCGTCATGATTGGTCCCTTCGTGCCACGATACGGTTGCGCGCATCGGAGTGAGCCGGGGCGCGAGACCACGACGTTTGAGCAGTTTTCACGTAAGCCTAGCCGGGGCTAATTGGTCCCGGGAGTCCCCTCAAAGGGGTACACTGCGCTGCGTGGTGCGGCTGTTTCCACGTCAGGAACCAGGGAGGTTGAGAAGCGGATCGCCCTCGAAACCGACATGCGTCGCGCCGAGCGCATCCAGAAAAAGGGACAGAAGCTGGCCTTGCGTCTCGACGCCGAGCTTGGCGTAGATGCGGCGGCGATGCACCTTTATCGTTTCCGGGCTGTTGCCCAGTATCCGCGCGATGGACTTGTTCGAATGACCGCGCAGGATAAGCCGGGCGATCTCGCTTTCCCGTGGACTGAGGCGCGAGGCACCAAAATCGGAAAAGGCGCGTTCCAGATGCGCGGCGACGCGGCCGCGGCCTTCCGGATCTTCCCGTGAAAAAGCGCTCCAGTGGCGGCGCGCAAGAGCGCAGATCACCGGCTTCATCGCGTCGAGCCTGTCGGTCCGGGTGGACTGGCCGGCCTTGTGAACGCCCAGCGAGAAGAACAGGGCTGTCGCATCCGTGACATGAACGAGCAGTCCGCATTCGTCCTGCAAGCCAAGCGCCTCGTAGACCAGTTGGTGATACCTGCTCTGGCGGAACTCGTCGGGCGCGACATCCGCCAGCGCCAGCACCTCGTCAGCCTTCGAGGTCTGGAAATGCAGGTAAAACGGGTCGAGCACATAGGCGACGTCCGTATACAGGCGCAGAGCGTCTTGCGAGGTGTCGCTGGTGTGGCTCGAGTAAATGCCCAGTGGGCTCTCGCGAAGGAAAAAGGCGGTGAGGAAAACGGACTCGGCACCGGCCAGGCTCGCACAGAGGCCGCACAGGCAATCGACGAAAACGGACTCTCCGATGCATGTCACGCAATCGGACAATAGCGCAACCTCTTCCGGGCGAAGCCGGATTTCTCCGCCGGTGGGCTCATCGAGCCGGGATGCTGACGTCTGTGTCATCGGTCACTCATACGAGCCGGAAAGTGCGGGGGCCAGAGGAAAGCAATACCAGCGATGCTCTCGCCAGCAAAACGAGATCTTATGCGGGCGGACCACCAGTTGGTAGGCGCCTGTTGCCGGATGGCGCCCACCAGAGCCTCGAGGAAGGGCCGGGTCTTGGCCGGGTCAAGCCAGTCGAGGCTCGTCGCCAGAATTGTCAGTCACGCTCAAGCTGGGACATCAGCGTTTCCACGAACCGCTCTGCGCTTTCCTTCTGGGATTGACCCGGCTGAATGACGAAATAGGGATTGGGGGCCGGGACCTCGAGGTCCAGCAGCCTGACCAGCGTGCCGCTGCGCAGATCATCGGCGCAGAGTATCGAAGTGCCGACCGTGACCCCGCAGCCTCGCCGTGCCGCCTGAAGCGAGACCGCCGCGTTGGGAAAGAATATTTCCTGCGCGAACTGCAGGTTCGTTTCCGAGGCGGTGCTGAGCAACCGCATCCAGTCGGCGCCCTGGTCCGCGTGAAGGGCGGTGCAATTGGCCAGATCGGCCGGACTGTTGACGTTCCATTCGTATCTGAGTTCAGGCCTGCAGACGGGGAAATACATCTCGTCCCGCAGGATCGCCTCGCGCGTGCCGGGCACCGGACGTTCCCCGTAGGAAATGACGATATCCATGCTGTCGTCCGCCATGCCCATGGGAAACACCCGCACGGTCATCAGCGGGTATTGCCGGCAGTACGCCTTGATGATCGAGGGCAGTCGGGAGCCCGCGAAGGCCGGGGCGCAGGCGATGTTCAACTCGTCGTCCATACCGGATGTGGAGGTCAGCGACTGGCAGGCCCTTTCCATGTCCTGGAACGCGTGGTTCAGCCGCTCATACAACGACAGGCCCGCCGAGGTCAGGGTCAGCGTGCGTTTGCTTCGGACGAGGAGACGCTCGCCAAGGTCCTCTTCCAGCCTTCTGATCTGGTATCGGATGGCGCCGTCAGTGACATTGAGTTGCGAAGCGGCCCCCGCGATGCCGCCGTTGCGGGCGACTTCGTGGAACGTGTTGAGCGCGGTCAGGTTCAGCATGTCGCCCTACATTTCGATAATTGAATTAACATACAACAGCAATTTTTTTATCTTGCGTCAACCTAACTAATGAAAGAAACTTTTTTAAAGACAAGCGAATTCGCTGGCCCGGGACGAAATCCGCAGATCTGCAGGCCGTATCCGGCGAAATGCGCTTCAAGCAATGACTGCCCTGCATGATGTGCCTTTTGTCCCGGAGGCGGCGGGCCGCACGTGGCTCCCGCCCACGTCGGATCGGCCATGGCGACGGTCTGTGGCCGGAACGGCCAGAGAACCGTGTGCCGGCAAAGGGCGAGATGTGCCCGGCCCTTAATGAGGGCGCGGGTGCGGCAAAGTCTTAAAGAGTGACGCGGCCGGGACAAAACTGCCGGTCCGGAATGCAAAAAAATAACCAACAACAGGGAAAAGGAAAGTAGCATGAAACATATTGCAGGAGCGCTCGTGCTGGGTCTGTGCTCGGCCGCGACGGTGCCCGCCGTGGCGCAGGAGATCACGGCGAGTACGTGGTTTCCCGATACCTACCCGCTGGTCAAGGATGGCTATCAGGCCCTGGCGCAGGCGCTGGACGAACGATCGGGCGGGGCGCTGACGCTCAAGGTCTATACCGGGGATTCCGTGTTGCCGCCGGGCGCGCACCTGTCCGGCCTGCGCGATGGTATCGTGGACATGACCTATCACGCCGGGACATATACCCCCTCGGACCTGCCGGCGGACAACGCTCTGGCAGCGTTAGGCATTTCCTACAACGACAGCATGGTCCTGACGGCGGCGGTCGCGGACTTCTACCTGAACGACGACCAGATGCAGCAGATGTTCCGGCAGCAGGGCGTGGTTTTCCTGGGGAGCTACGCTTCGCCCTCCTATGCGCTGATGTGCACCACGCCGGTCGTCACTCTGGACGACATATCGGGCAAGAAGATCAGGATGCCGAGCCCGATTCACGCGTCCTGGGCAGGGTCCGTGGACGCGGCCGCGGTCAACGTGCCGTCTTCGGAGATGTTCACGGGGCTGGAAAAGGGTCAGCTCGACTGTGCTGCCAATTCCCCCAACGACCTGAAGTCGCGGTCGCTCTGGGACGTGGCCAAGGAAGTGACCATGCTGGACCTGGGGCAGTATTTCGCGGGATGGCAATACGCCATGAACGAGCCTGCCTGGTCGGGCTTGTCTGAAGAAAACCGTCAGATGCTTGTCGACAGCATTTCTGACAACCTCGTGACGATGACCATCGCGTTCGAGCAATCGGTCGAGGACGCGCTTGGCGAAGCGGGCGATCACGGTGTTTCCGTGCACGAACCCGGAGAAGACCTGCAGGCGGCGCTCGACGCGTTCGTTGCCAAGGAGGTGGAGCCGATGGCGCTGGACGTCGCGGCGCGGCTCGACGTTGAAGGTGCCGAGGACCTGTTGACGCGATTCAACGAGACCTACGAAAAGTGGCAGGATCTTTTGGGTGATGTGGATCGGGATGATGCGGCCGCGCTGCAGGCGATCTTCAAGGACGAGATCTATGGCAAGCTCGATGTCGCGACCTACGGCCTGAAGTGATTTCCGGGTCAGCGGGGACAGCCTGAAAGGAACGATTGATGTTACTGCGTTGGACAAGACGTCTCGGCATCGTCCTGGCCGTCCTCGCGACCGTGAGCCTGTTCCTCATGATGCTTCAGACGGTCATCGACGTGCTGGCCAGCAATCTGGCCGGCCGTCCGATCCCCGGCAACCTCGAGATCATCTCGGTCTATCACATGGTACTGGTTGTCTTTCTTCCGCTGGCCTTCGTCGAGTTGAAGCATGAGCCGATTTCGGTCGACCTGGTCTACCAGATGCTGCCGGAAAGACTGCAGCGATGGGTGCTCGTGGCCGGGTACCTGGTGACGGCGACCTTTTTCGGCTTCTTGCTCTGGCAGACCGGCGCGGATGCCCTGCGGTCCCTCGAGATGAACGAAATGATGATGGGCGCGGTCTTTCTGACCATCTGGCCGGCAAAACTGGCCCTGCCCATAGGCTTTGCGGCGGCGTTGCTGGTTGTGGTCGCGAATGCCTGGCAGGCGGTGACGGACCCGGACTTCAACCCATCGCCGGATGCGCCCGATGACGTCGAGACCTGAACTGGGACAGCAATGGAAAATTTGACAATCGGATTTCTCGGGCTGGGCGCGGGGTTGATCCTGCTGCTGCTGCGAATACAGATCGGCGTTGCGCTGGGCCTGGTCTCCTTTGTGGGGATCGCCGTGCTGCTCAATTCGCGCGCGGCCTGGGGGATGCTGACGGCGGTGCCGTTCAACTTTGTCGGGGACTGGAACCTGACCGCCATCCCCATGTTCCTGCTGATGGGGTTCGTGGCGTCCGAAGCCGGGATTTCCGCCGGACTCTTCCGGGCGATGCGCATCCTGCTGGCGTGGCTGCCGGGGGGGCTGGCCGTGGCCAGCGTCGGGGCCTGCGCGATGCTGTCGGCGGCGTCGGGCTCAAGCGTGGCCACCTCTTCGGCCTTTGCCCGCATCGCGACGCCGGAAATGCTGCGCTATCGCTATGACCCCGGCCTGGCAACCGGCGTCATCGCCGCCTCCGGCACGCTTGGGTCGCTGATCCCGCCGAGCATCCTGATGGTGCTTTACGGCTATCTGGCCGAGGTTTCGATCGCCAAGCTGTTCATGGCGGGGTTCTTGCCGGGCCTGTTGTCGGCGGCCGTATTCATCGCAATGATCGTCATCCGCTGTTCGCTCAATCCAAGTCTGGCACCGGCGGTTTCCGAAAGCTTCACGCGCCGGGACTTCCTGGATGCGGCGAAGGAAATCTGGCCCTTGCCGGCGATCATCGCCGGGGTTCTCATCGGGATTTTCATCGGTCTCTTCAGCCCGACGGAGGCGGGGGCCGTGGGCGCGATGCTGGCCATCGTTCTGGGGGTCGTGCGGCGGTCGCTGAGCTGGCGGACGCTTTACCGCAGCGGGCTGGCGACGCTGACCAGCACCGCGGGTATTTTCATGGTCGTGATCGGGACGACATTGCTAGGCAAGTTCATGACCCTCAGCGGTGTGCCGAGTTACATCGCGGAGTCGTTGTTGTCGCTCGGATCCACCGATCTGATCGTGATCGCGATGGTCGCCGTGCTTTACCTCATTCTCGGGTGTTTTCTCGATTCAATCGGCATCCTGCTGCTGACGATGCCGATCATTCTGCCCGTGGCCCGCGAAGCCGGGATCGAGCCGATCTACTTCGGCATAATCCTGGTGAAGCTGCTGGAGATCGGACTGGTCACACCGCCGGTCGGACTGAACGTCTACATCGTCAAGGGGGCCCTGGGTGACCGGGTTTCGCTGGTGTCCATCTTCCGCGGGGTCAGCTGGTTCATCGCCGTCGACCTGATCACGCTGACGCTGCTGATCTCTTTCCCGATCATCAGCCTCTATCTGCCGTCGCTGATGGGCTGACGGTTGGCGCGGGACCCCGGCGCGGCCGGGGCTCAGCCCCGGTCGGGTTGCAGGATGAAGAACACCTTGCGCACGGGCGTCAGGTTTTCCCAGGTTCCGGCAAAGCCCGCGGCGACGACAAAGCTGTCGCCCGGCCCGAACTCCTGGCTGACACCGTCCGCATCGGTCAGCCGAACCCGCCCTGCGAGAAGATGGCACAGCTCGTCATAGTCGCAGTCGACCCGCTCCAGATGCGGTTCGGCCTCCCAGATGCCGGCCAGTGCGCCGCTTTCGGGGCGCTCGAAATGGCGCCAGCTGCGGGCGGTATAGGGCCGGTCCACGACCGCGGGGTCAGAGACTGTGCTTTGCTTGCCGTCCACGGCGGTGTCACTAAAATCGAGGACGTGTCGGGGAGACCCGGGCATGCTGTTTCCTTTCATGAATCGAACCCGACGCCGAACCTGTCGAGAACCCTGTTGAAGACGGAGCGGCGTCCTGTGGCGTCTTCGCGCGCAAGGCCGTGCTGGGCCATGCGAATGCCAAGCCAGCGGAAGGGTTCGGGCGGGAACGGGAAGGGCCTGCGGCGCACCATGCTCAGCGCCGTTCTCTCGGTCTCGCGCCCTTGCAGAAGGTCGAGCATCGTCAGCGCCGCGAACCGACTGGCGGAGACACCTTGCCCGGTGAAGCCCAAGGCATAGGCCACGCGCCCGCCCTGCGCCGTTCCGGCGAAGAACGTGGTGCGGGCGGAGGTGTCAATGATGCCACCCCAGGCATGGGTCAGCGCCACATCCGCGAGCGGGGGCAGGGCGCGGGCGAAGTTCGCGGCAATTCGGGCGAAGCTGGCGCTTTCGGTCAGAAAGGCGGTGTCGCGGCGCGACCCGTAGTGGTAGATCGCGTCGAAACCGCCCCAGAGGATACGGTTGTCCGCCGTCTTGCGCACGTAGTGGAACTGGTTGCCGCTGTCGGCGATACCGTATCGGCCGGTCCAGCCAATCGCGGCAAGCTCCTCGTCCTCGAGCGGGCGGGTCACGATGGTGTAGTCGAAGATCGGGATGACCGCGCTGCGCAGGCGGCGCAGAAGCGGTGGTGCCGCGTTCGTCGCCAGGACCACCTGGCTTGCCTCGATCCGTCCGCCGGGCGTGGTCAACACCACGCCGCCAGCCTGCTTTGATATCCCGGTCACCGGGGTGTGCTCGTGGATGTCGACGCCTTGGGCCAAGGCGACGCGCCGCAACTCCGCGACCATCTTGCCGGGGTTCAGGAGGGCATAGTTCGGCTCGAAAAGTCCGGCGGAATAGACCGGCGACTTCAGGCGGTCCCGCAAGGCGTCTCCTTCGAGGAAGTGGGACTCACCCCCAAAGCGGCGGCGCAGGGCCTGCTGTGCCTTCAACCCCTCGATCTGCCAGGGGGTAGCCGCGACGGTCAGTTTGCCCTCGCGCTCGAACTCCACTTCCATGCCGAACTCGGCAAGGTCGGATTCGAAATCGTCGAGGTTGGAGATTCCCAGGCGCACCAGTGCCTCGGCCTCTTTCGGCCAGCGTTGCATGGCGTTGCCGATGCCGTGAGAGATGGATGGCGCGCAGAATCCGCCGTTGCGACCGGAGGCGGCATTGCCGCAGACCCCGGCATCGACTAGCGCGATGCGCGCTTCCGGCATGCGCCGACGTGCCTCGAGCGCCGTCCAGAGCCCGGTGAAGCCGCCCCCGACAATGGCAAGATCGCAGCGCAGGTCCGTCTGAGGCGGCGGGCACGCGGGCCGGGGGCCGGTGGTGTCCGTCCAGTAGGGGGTACGCTTGGCAGTGGCGAGGCTTTGCATGGCGTTTGTCATGGGTTCGTCGGCACCTGAGAATGAGCGGTCGATATGAAAGCTGGCTCGGTGCATCGCTCCCTCCGTCTGACGAGCATTATTGATCTGCGCGCGGCATCCGGCGCAGATCTGTGGCGCAGGTCGGCGGCGACGGGAACGTGCGGGGCTGCGCGGTCGTCGTGCCTTTCGCAAGGTACCGCCGCCAACAATGTTGACGCAAATCAATAAACTTCTCGAGAAATGCGAACTTAATTCCTGGAATCGCGAAGCAACAACGCGGTCTCTAGGGCCGCGTTCCAGTCCTGTTCCTTGGGAAGTCCACATGACCTTCGATTTTCGTTAAATACACTAACATAAATAGTCAATTTTATTATCTTGCATCAAAATGATTAACCAATAACCTTTTTCCCATACAGATCGGACAGGGGGGCGCTGGCCCGTCCTGCAATCCGACCGGAATTGCCGGCCGCTGCGCCGTTCCGGGGCTGGGAGGGAGCATACCGATCATGGATCGACCATCGGCGTGCGGAGCACGCAAGGCGCGATGCATCCGTGTCGCGACACAGGACAAATGCATTCTGCCGCCAACGCGGCATACAGGACGGAAAACATGGTAAAAATGGCAATCGAGGTTGGTGGTACGTTTACGGATCTCATCTGGATCGAAGGTGGTGTCGTACACAGCCACAAGGTGCCCTCCACACCGCATGACGCCTCTATCGGGGTGCTGGACGGCCTGAACTCGGCGCTGGACGAGGATCTGTCTGGACTGGATCGGCTGTTTCACGGCTCGACCGTCGCGACGAACGCGGTCATCGAGCGCAAGGGCTGCCGGACTGCGCTGCTGACGACCGAAGGGTTTCAGGACCTTCTGCAGCTTCAGCGGCAGCTGCGCCCCAACGTCTATGCGATTGCCTGCCACAAGCCCGAACCGCTGGTGCCGCTCAACCTGAGTGTCGGGGCGCGCGAGCGGGTGGATGCCGGCGGAGAGGTTGTCACCCCGCTGGACGAGGCAGCGTTGATCGAGACGCTGGAGCTGCTGCTGGAAAAGGAGAAACCCGAGGCGCTGGCGATCTGTTTGCTGCACGCCTACCGCAACCCGCAGCACGAACAGCGCATTCGCGAGATCGTCGCCGAGCGTCGGCCGGACCTTCCCGTTGTCCTGTCGTCGGATGTGTTGCCCACGTTCCGGGAATACGAGCGGGCGTCGACCACCACCATGGCGGCCTACCTCGTGCCGCTGGTTGGGCGGTACCTGGAGCGGCTGGAGCAGCATCTCGATGCCGGGACGCCGGGATGCAACCTGTTCGTCATGCAGTCGTCGGGGGGTGTTCTGCCCAGCAGCGGCTCGCACGGGCGCGGGGTGGAAATGCTGAATTCCGGCCCGGCCGCGGGTGTGATCGGGGCCGTGCGGATGGCCGAGGCGATCGGCGATGACAATGTCATCACGTTGGACGTGGGTGGAACAAGCGCCGATATCTGCCTGATCGCGGATGGTGCGCCCGGCATTACCTCGGAAACCGAGGTGGACGGATTGCCCGTGGGCCTGCCCAGCATCGACATCGCGAATATCGGTGCGGGCGGCGGCAGCCTGGGATGGATCGACGCGGGCGGAATGCTCCAGGTCGGGCCGCGCTCGGCGGGTGCACGTCCCGGACCGGCCTGTTACGGCCATGGCGGCACCGACCCGGCGCTGACCGATGCGCTGGTGCAACTGGGCTGGATCCGGCCGCAGCGCTTCCTGGGCGGCCGCATGACATTGGAGCCCGAGAAGGCGACGGAAGCCCTGAAGGCGCTTGGCGCAGACAGCGGCGAGACGCCCGACGCGATGGCCCAGGCGATGATCGACATCAGCGTGGCCCATGTCAGCCAGGGCATCCGCCTGGTGTCGGTGCAGCGCGGGCATGATCCCAAGGGATACGCAATCTACGCCTATGGCGGCATGGGCCCGATGATCGGGGCGCTCGCTGCCACCGAGTTGAAGGTCGATCGCGTCGTGGTCCCGCCCTATCCGGGCCTGTTCTCGGCCCTCGGGCTTCTGGTCGCGGACCTTAAGCGGATCTACCGCGAGACGAAGCTGATGCCCGTCAGCGACAGCGTGGCCGACGACGTGCGCGGAGCGTTCGAGCGCATCCGCAAACAGGCCGAGGCCGAGTTCGCAGAGTTCGGCGGCACGCCCGAGGACATCGCCTTCGAGTACGAGCTTGAGATGCGTTTCAAGGGGCAGGGATATGAACTGCTGTCGGATGTCGATCTGGATCGGCTGGAACGCGAGGGCAAGGATTATGTTCTGGGCCTGTTCAAATCCACGCACGAGACCCGCTATGGCGCGGTTTCCGCGATGGGTGAGGTCGAGATCGTGACGTTCCGGCTGACGGCCTCGGTCGCCACGGAAAGCGAAGTCATGTCGTCGCTGACACGGCCGATCGACCCGACCGCCGACCCGCAGCCCGCGGATACCGGAGAGATCACCTTTGGCGGTGCGGCGGTCTCTTGCAGCTATTACTGGCGCGGAGACCTGGTGCCGGGCACCGAGATCACCGGCGCCGCCGTCATCGAAGAGCCGACGGCGACGACACTGGTACCGCCGGGCTGGACCGCCACGGTCGACCGCACCGGCGCCCTTATCCTGACCAGCGAGGCCTAATCAGATGTCCGAGAAACTTTCGCCAGCCACCTTCAACATCATCAGCAACGGGCTGCACGGCATCGCGCAGGAAATGGGCGAAAAGCTTGTCCGGTCCGCCTATTCGACGATCATCCGCGAAGCGCGCGATTGTTCGACCTCGTTTCTGGATCGCAATGGCCGGATCATCGCGCAGGCGCAGTTCTGTCCGATCCACATGAATTCGTTCGGCAAGGTTTTCGAGGCCTTCGCCAACAAGTTCGACCTGTCGACGATCCAGCCCGACGAAGGGCTGATCACCAACGATCCCTACAGCGGTGCCCAGCACCTGAATGACATCATCCTGTTCACGCCGGTGTTCTATCGCGACAGGCTGGTCGCCTTCAGTGCCTCGCTGGGGCACCACATCGACACCGGCGGCGGCGCGGCGGGACCCAATGCCTCGGCCAATGACGTCTACTCCGAGGGGCTGCGGATTCCACTGTCGCGCTTCAACGTGCAGCGCGACATGGGCGATGGCCTTTTGGAGCAGTTCATCCGCATCAACGTGCGCCCGCCCAACGAGGTGATGGGCGACATATACGCCCAGTTCTCTGCCAACCGGACGGGCGAAGCGCGCTTCATCGAGATGCTCGAACGCTTCGGCGAAGAGACGGTCCTGGCCGGTGCCGCCGAATTGCAGGACTATTCCGAGCGTCTGGCCCGGGAAGCGATCAGCGCGATCCCCGACGGCACCTACGAGGCCGAGGATTTCGTCGACGACAACGGCTTTACCCCGGAGCGGCTGCGCGTGGCCGTCAAGATCAAGGTCGACGGCGACTCGCTGGAGCTGGATTTCGAGGGCAGCGCGCCGCAGACCAAGGGCATCATCAACTCGCCGCTGGCGGCGACCGTTTCTGCCGCGTTCGGCGCGATCGGCATCCTGCTGGGCGGCGGGCGCATCCCGGTCAACGACGGGCTTTATCGTCCGATCCGCTCGATCAACGTGCCCTATGGCAGTTTCCTGAATCCCAGCGAACCGCGTGCCGTGCGGGCCCGGAACAACGCCTGTCACCGTGTCTATAACTCCATCATGCTGGCCATGTCCGACGTGGTGCCGACCCAGGTTCTGGCGTCGGGGCACGACACGACCAACGCAATCGGGATGGGCCACATGTCGCCCGACGGGTATCGCGTCTACATGGAAGTCGTCGGCGGCGGCTGGGGCGCGTCGGCGGGTGCGGATGGTGCCGATGTCGTGGACGGATATGTCGGCAACTGCTCGAACGTGCCGGTGGAGTCGCTGGAAACCGATTATCCCTTCATGCGGGTCGAGGAATACGCGCTGCGGCGCGGATCGGCCGGCGCAGGGGAGCGCCGCGGTGGTCTTGGGGCGCGTCGGGTCTATCGCATCCTGGCGGATGGCGTCACGTTCAACTCCTACTCGGACAGGTTCAAGGTCGCGCCCTGGGGGCTGTTCGACGGCCAGAGCGGGCAGCATTCCCAGTTCACGGTGGAGCGTGACGGCAAATGCATCAGCCTGCCCTCGAAGGGAAATACCGAATTGATCAAGGGCGACCGGCTGGTCATCGAGACCGCCGGCGGAGGCGGCTTCGGTGACCCCAGGAAACGCGACCGCCAGGTCCTTGAGCGCGAGATTGCCCACGGTCTGCTGACCGCGGAAGACGCGGCCGAGATTTATGGCCTGTCCTGAGGCGGGCGGTACGGAACCTTGCGCTTTCGGGCCGAAAGCACGCGCGTTGGCGCCCTGGCAGAGGAGATCGTCATGTCCGGTCCGGTGAAAGAGGAGTTTGCGATCGACGTGCGCAACGTCAGCAAGATCTACGGGTCCGGCGACAGCGCATTCAAGGCGCTTGACGATATCGCGGTCGCGATCAGGGAGAACGAGTTTTTCACGCTGCTTGGGCCTTCGGGCTGCGGCAAGACCACGCTGCTTCGGCTGATCGCGGGATTCAGCTATCCCAGCACGGGCGAAATCCGGCTGCACGGCCGCGACATCGCCACGCTGCCGCCCCATAGGCGGCCGGTCAACACGGTGTTTCAGAACTACGCGCTGTTTCCGCACATGACGGTCAGCGAGAATATCGGCTTCGGACTGAAGATGCTGGGGTGGCGCAAGGCTGAGATACGCGACAGCGTCGAAAAGGTGCTGCGGCTGGTCAAGCTGGATGCATTGAAGCACCGGCGCACGGCGCAGCTTTCGGGCGGCCAGCAGCAGCGCGTGGCGCTGGCACGCGCGTTGGCCCCGCAGCCGAAGGTTCTATTGCTGGACGAGCCGCTGTCCGCGCTGGATTTCAAGCTGCGCAAGGACATGCAGATCGAGTTGAAGCGCTTGCAGCACGAGACCGGGATCACCTTCATCTTCGTGACCCACGACCAGGAAGAGGCGCTGACGATGGCGGATCGCATCGCCGTCATGTCGGCGGGCCGCATCCTGCAAATCGGTGCCCCGCGCGAGATATACGACCGGCCGGCGGAGCGTTTCGTCGCCGATTTCATCGGCGAGAGCAACTTCTTGACGGCCCGAGTGCTGTCCTGTGCCGGCGGCACGGCCGAGGTGGCCTTGTCCGAAGAAACGCGCATCCCGGCGCGCGTTGCCGAAGGGTTCGAGCCTGCCGGGCAGGTCAGCCTCGTGGTGCGCCCCGAACATGCCGAACTGGTCGACGCGCACGCCGACGCGCATCTGACCGGACGGCTTGAGGATGTGGTCTATTTCGGCACCGACACGCATTTCCACGTCGCCCTGAATCAGGGGCGCTTCATCGTGCGGCGCCAGAACAACCGCAGCGCGGGCGACGCACCGCAAAGGGGCGCCGCCGTCGGCATCAGGATCGACGATGGCGCGGCACAGATATTGAAGGATTGACGCATCATGGCACATGCCGGCGAAATCGCCAGACGGTCGGAGTTACGCGATATCCGCAGCAGATGGCTTCTGGCGTCGCCTGCGCTGTTCATCATTGCGCTGGCCTCCATCGGCCCGCTGGCCGTCGTGTTCGTTTATTCCTTCCTGACACCTGGCGCCTATGGGGATGTGATCTGGGAGTTCTCGCCCGATGCGTGGATCTCGGTCTTTCTGAAGCGCGACATATTCGACAATACGCTGTCGCTGGCCGATGCGCACATGTCCATCTTCTGGCGGTCCTTGCGCCTGTCGTTTCTGACCACGCTCATTGCCTTGCTGCTGGGCTTTCCCACCGCCTATTTCATCGCGACGCGATCAGCCCGCACGCGGGAAATCTGGCTGTTCCTGATCACCATTCCGTTCTGGACCAACCTGCTGATCCGCACCTTCGCGATCCAGGAACTCATCCGTAACGAAGGCATCGTCAACAACCTGTTCATCAAGCTCGGTTTGATCGGCGAACCGATCCAGATGATGTTTACCGATTTCGCCATCCTTCTGGGTATGGCCTATGTCTATTTCCCGCTGATGGTGCTGCCGCTTTATGCCAGCATGGAGAAGATCGACTTTCGGCTCGTCGAGGCGGGATACGACCTTTATGCCACCCGCTGGCGCGTGCTGCGGCATGTCATCGTGCCGCTGACCAAACCCGGCATCATCGCGGGCTCGATCCTGGTCTTCATCCCGACACTCGGCGCCTATGTGACGCCGCGCGTTCTGGGCGGCGGCCGCAACCTGATGATGGGCAACCTGATCGAGCTGCAATTCGGACAGGGCCGGAACTGGCCCTTGGGGGCGGCGCTGTCGATGACCCTGCTGGCCATCGTCCTGGTGGCGCTGATGGTCTACGTCCGTTTCGCCGCCAGGACCGGAGGACACAATCATGGCTAGAAGGCAGGCTTTCGACGTCCGGCACCAATCCGGCTTTCCCACCATCGCGCTGGTCTGCTTCTTCCTGCTTTACCTGCCGATCGCCGCACTGGTCGTCTATGCATTCAACTCCGGCTCTTCGGTGGCCATCTGGGAAGGGTTCTCGTTGCGCTGGTTCGTTGCCGCCTGGAACAACGAGCAGGTTCTGGAAGCGTCGTGGCGCTCGCTTCGCATCGCGACCTGCGCGGCCTTCATCGCCACCGCGGCGGCCACGATGGCGGCGCTGGCGACAACCCGGACCCGTCGCTATCGCGGCCTGAACGCCAAATACGCCTTCATCAACATGCCATTGATGGTGCCCGAGATCGTCGTCTCGGTCGCGTTGCTCATTTTCTTTTCGCGCATCAAGCTGGCCACTGGCTATACCGGACTTGGCTATCTGATCGCGGCGCATGCCGCATTCTGCATTCCCTTTGCCTATCTGCCGATCCGGGCGCGACTGGAGATGACGGACCTGACGCTGGAGTCAGCGGCGGCGGATCTCTATGCCACGCCATGGAAGGCCTTTCGCTGGGTGACGCTGCCGCTTCTCTGGCCCGGGATCTTCGCCGGCCTGATGCTCGCCTTCGTCATTTCGCTGGATGACGTGGTGATCACGGAATTCGTCAAGTCGGCCGGGCAGGACACGCTGCCGACGTACATGCTTGGCCAGCTCAGGCGCGCCGTAACGCCTGAAATGAACGCGATATCAACGGTGTTCCTGCTGATCTCCGTCGGTATCGTCACGATCTTCTTCATCGTCAGCAGGAAACGGACCTAACAGAGAAACAACAACAGGGAACAACGACAATGAATTGGCAAATCGGTACGACGGCAATGGGCCTCGCCATCCTGGCTTTCAGCGGATCGGCGCAGGCGGACGGCACGCTCAACATCTTCAACTGGGGCAATTACACCAACCCCGAACTCGTTGAGAAGTTCGAACAGAAATTCGACGTGAAGGTGACCCTCACGGACTTCGATTCCAATGACACGGCCCTGGCGAAGGTACGCCAGGGCGGTCATGGCCTGGACATGGTCGTCACGTCATCGAGCGTGCTGAACATCTGGATCGACGAAGGCCTGCTGCTGGAAACGCGCCCCGATCAGATGGAGAATTTCGAGCATGTCGATGCGCGCTGGATCGACGTGCCCTTCGATCCGGGGCGGCATTATTCCGTCCCGTGGCAATGGGGCTCGACCGGGGTTTTCGTGAACACGTCGGTCTATTCCGGCGATCCCAACACCTCGGCCATCTTCCTTGACCCGCCCGAGGAACTGGTCGGCAAGGTGACGGTCATTCCGGAACTCTCGGACGTGATGCACATGGCGGTCTCCTATGCCGGAGGCGAGCCTTGTACGGGCGACATGGAGGTGCTGAGAAAGGTGCGCGACACATTGCAGGAGGCCAAGCCGAAATGGATCTCCATCGAGTACGATTCCATCGAGCAAGTGGTCAAAGGTGACGTGTCGGCGGGAACCGGATGGAGCGGCGCAACAATGCGTGCGCGCCTGCAAAACCCCGATATCGTCTACGGCTATCCGAAGGAAGGCTATCCATTGTGGATGGACAACGTCGCCGTCCTGAAGGACGCCAGGAATGTCGAGAACGCAAAGCTGTTTCAGAACTTCATCATGGAGCCGGAGAATGCCGCGTTGATTTCGGAGTTTGCGCGGTATGCCAACGGCATCAAGGGGTCTGAAGCCTTCCTGCCCGACGATATGAAAGATGCGCCGGAAATCGTCATTTCTGAAGAATTCGTCGAAGCGGGGGCCTTCATGCAAACCTGCCCGCCGGACGTTCAGGAGATATATACAAGGCTCTGGACCGAGCTGCTGAAGTAGGTGAGCCGAACCGGACCCGACAGGAGCGCGCCGGACGATCGAGCAATACGAGGGCTCCGGGCCCGGCGCGCGCGACCGAACCGACGGCCAGACCTATGAGACCGAGGCCGGCAAGCTCTCATTTTCACCCAACGTGCCAACGGGGTGCAGGTCACACCCCCTGGCTATCGAGCCATCTCGCTGACGTCGAAATCGAAATCGTCGTCGTATCTTGCGCGCAGGAAATCCATGAACTGCGAGTGGAACTGCCGGGTGTGTTCGTGTGCGAGCCGGTCGGCTTCCGCCACGTCCTGTGCATGGATCGCCTCCACGATGTCATAGTGATCCGTGGACAGAAGCCGATCCGAGGATGACGACTGGATGAAGTCGAAGTGCATGTGCAGCATGCGGCGTCCCTCGTCGAGCAATCTTTCATAGGCCCGGGCGAGGTGAGGGTTTTTTCCTGACGTCGCAACGCTCATATGGAAATCCCGGTTCGTCGCGGACATTGCAAGGTAATCATTCTTCTCGCAGGCCGCGTCGAACGCTCGGGCCTGCCTGGTCATTTCCTTGATTTCAGCCGCCGAGCGGTTGCGCGCCGCGAGGCGGGTGTTAATGCGCTGAAGATAGTCGAGCGCTTCCACGTAGCGCGGGAAACCGACGAGGTCGATCGGTGCCACCAGGGTCGATCGGTTCGACAGCATTTCCACAAGACCGTCTGCGGACAGCCGGACAAGTGCTTCGCGAACCGGGGAGCGAGACATCGCGAATCTGTGCGAGATGGTGGTTTCGTCGAGCGGCGCACCCGGTTGCAATTCGAGGGTCAGGATCTCGCGTTTAAGTTCCTCGTAGACGTATCGTGCGCCTTTGCCGCGCGCCTGCTTTTCCACTACCGGATTATTTTTGCTCATTTTTCTCAAACTGCTTTCTGCACGCTCATCATACTTAGCACGCCCCGGTCTCAAAATCTATTGACAGGTCGACACTGTGTCGACAAAAATCTTGCATGCAGTATGTCGACAGGGAGACTCTGATGAAACAGAAAAAGCACTTAATGCTTGCCACCACACTTCTCGCCGGGTTCGCCACGGCGGGTTCTGCCCAGGTTGCAGAGGACAGCCGCCTTGGCACCGTCCTCGAGCGCGGTTCGCTGCTCTGTTCCGGTCACAACGGATCGTTCCAGGGCTTTGCCGAGGTCGACGACCAGGGCAACTGGAAAGGGGTCGATATCGACCTGTGCCGTGCGCTTGCCGCGGGTCTTTTCGGAACCTCCGAGGGCAATCTCGAAATCGTTCCGATTTCGTGGGCGCAGCGCTGGCCGGCGCTTCAGTCCGGTGACATCGACGTGGTGATCAAGGTTTCGGGCTGGACCCAGAGCCGCGATACCGAGTTGAACCTCGCCTTCAGCCGCCCGTACTTCATCGGGGCCTTCCAGGCGATGTCGCGTGGAGAGCTTGGCGCGCAGCAGATTGCCGATCTGGCGGGCGGCACGATCTGTGTCGCTGCGGGGACCTCGACAGAACGCGCCCTCGCGACCTATCTCGAAACGAAGGACATCGACGCGGAGCTTCTGACCTACGAGAACGGCGACGAGCTGCGGAACGCCTACTTCGAAGGCCGTTGCGACGGTCTGGTGGAATGGGCGCCAAGCCTTGCCGCCTCGCGGGCCGATGCCCCGGACGGGGCCGAGAACCACACGATCCTGCCCGATGTGATCGCGCTCGAAGCCGAAGGAATCGTCGTTCCCGAAGGTGATGACGACTGGCTCGACGTTCAGAACTGGATGTTGTCGTCGCTGTGGTTCGCCGAGATGGAGGGGATCACCTCGGAGAACGTGGACGACGTTCGCGCCGATCCGCCCTCGGAAACCGTCGCCAAGTTCCTCGGCGTTTCGCCAGGCTATGGCGAGCGTCTCGGGCTCGACGATGACTGGGCCTACAACATGATCAAGGAAGTCGGAAACTTCTCCGAGCTCTACGAGCGCAATATCGGAGCGGGGTCGCGCTATGGTCTGGATCGCGGAATCAACGCGCTCTACACCGATGGCGGCGTGTTCTACCCGATGATCATCGACTGATCGAAGACCAGCAAAGCCACGGGCCGGGGCGACACGCGATGCCCCGGTCCTGCCCAACCTCCAAATTCCATCGCTCTCCCGGAGGCGCGCATGTCCGCAATCCTGAAGAACAGAAGAATACGCGACAAGCTGGTGCAGATGCTCTTTGTCGGCGGGCTGGTGTTGCTGGTTCTGTTGATGGTGCTGACGGCCCGCAGCAACCTTGCGGCGCAGGGGTTGACGTCGGGCTTCGGATTCCTGGAGCGTACGACCGGATGGCGGATCAGCTTTTCGCTGATCGACTACTCGACGTCGTCGACATATGCCCGGGCCATTCTTGTCGGACTGCTAAACTCGCTATTTCTCGGGGCCTTGTCCCTGCCAATCGCGACGGTGATAGGCATCGCCGTCGGGGTGATGCGGACCTCCGGCAACGGGATGGCCGAGCTGATCGGCGCGATATACGTGGAAATCTTCCGGAACGTCCCGCTCATCCTCCAGCTTTTCTTCTGGTATGCGATCCTGCTGGCGCTTCCGTCGCCCCGGAATGTCGAGCCGATCCTGGGCTCTGTCGCACTCACGGGGCGTGGCATCTACATCCCCGGCCTCAACGTGTCGGGCGGGTCGGTACTTGTCGCTGTCATGATCCTGCTGGCCGGCATCGCGGTTGCTCTTTGGGCCGGCAAGACGCGCTGGGCCCGGGCGGATCGTGCTCGGGTCCGTTTCGAAAAGAGGATCCTGTGGGCGATAGTCGCGGCGCTTGGCGTGGTGACGCTCTGGCTCGGCAGGATCCCGGATACGCCTTTGCTGACGCTGCCCGAGGCGCGGGGCCTCAACTTCGACGGTGGTATTCGTGTCTCGCCCGAGCTGATGGCCTGCGTCATCGCAATCTCGATCTACGGCGGGGCCTACATCGCGGAAATCATCCGCTCGGGCTTCAACGCGGTGCCCAAGGGCATGAAGGAGGCCGGCCACGCCCTGGGGCTTTCGGGGCTCCAGATCTTCTCGCGCATCCGGCTGCCGCTGGCCATCCGCATCGTGATGCCGACGCTGATCAACCAGTATGTGTGGCTGTTCAAGGCGACGACAATCGGCATCGCCATCAGCTTTACCGACTTCTTCATGGTGATTTCGACCTCGATCAACCAGTCGGGCCAGACGCTCGAGCTTATCGGCATCCTGATGGGCGGGTTCCTGATCATCAACTACACGCTTGCCTGGGTGCTGAACCGGGTCAACGACGCGATCGCGCTCCGCGGCACGCAGCTGAGGATGTGATACCATGAATGCCAGTTCCCCCGCCGAGATTTCTCGCCAGTCGCTGCCGAATGTCCTGAAGGACCGTTATTTCGCGACCCGGATCGACACGGTCGTCACGCTCACATTCGGCGCGGTGTCCCTGTGGCTTCTATGGTCGTTCTTCGAATGGGCCGTGCTGCACGCCTATTTCGATCCTGCCAACCGCGATGCCTGCGTGCAGTCCGAGGGGGCCTGCTGGGCCGTGGTCACGGCGCGGTGGCGGATCGTCTTGTTCGGGCTTTACCCTTTCGAGGAACAATGGCGCTCGGCGCTGGCCTGTCTGGCCATCGTCGTCACCACGGTCCTGAGCTGCCTGCCCTGGTTCTGGTCGGCCCTGCGCCTGGCGCTGCTCTGGGTCGTTGGCTTTGCCGCCTTCTACATCCTGATGCGCGGCGGCATGTTGGGCCTGGAACTGGTCAGCGAGCGCGACTGGGGCGGGTTGGCGCTGACGCTCTTCATCTTCGCGGCCGTCGTGCTGCTTGGTATGCCGCTGTCGATCGTCTTCGCGCTTTTGCGGCGCTCGGAGCTGCCGTGGATCTCGCGCACCATGGGGTTCCTGATCGACACGATCCGGTCGCTGCCGCTGCTGACGATCATGTTCGCCTTCGCGGTCGTTCTTCCCTTCGCGACGCCGGATTGGATGAATGGCCAGCAACTCTATCGTGTGATCGTGGGGTATGCGATCTTCTTTGCCTGCTACCAGGCAGAGATCATCAGGGGCGGCATCCAGTCGCTGCCGGCAGGACAGGAGGAGGCCGCCAAGGCGCTTGGTCTCAGGTACTGGTACCGGGTCGGCTACATCGTCCTGCCGCAGGCTTTCCGCAATGCCCTGCCACCGACGATCAACCAGGTCGTCATCACCTTCAAGGAAACCTCGCTGGTCACCATCATCGGCTTTTTCGACATCCTTGCATCGGGGCGTGCGGCGTCGGGCACGGGCGAATGGTCCTTTGCCACGATCGAGGTCTATGTCTTCGTCGCCCTCATCTTCTTTGTTTTCGTCTTCTCGCTCTCTCGCTACGGCGCATATCTCGAACGCCGCCTGCGCGTGGGTACCCGCTAATGGAGGCTGCCATGTCTGATCCCGCCATCCGAATTGCCGGCATGCACAAGTATTACGGCAAATTTCATGCCCTTCAGGACATCGACCTGACCGTCGCGCGTGGCGAGAAGATCGTCATCTGCGGCCCTTCCGGGTCCGGCAAGTCCACGCTCATCCGGTGCATAAACCGCCTGGAGGAGCATCACTCCGGCACGATCGAGGTGATGGGAACCTGTCTTGACGACAACGTCGATCATATCGACGAGATCCGTCGAGAGGCGGGCATGGTCTTTCAGAACTTCAACCTGTTTCCCCACATGAGCGTGCTGGACAACTGCACGCTGGCGCCGATCCTCGTGCGCAAGACGGCGCGTGCCGAGGCCGAGAACGTGGCGATGCGCTATCTCGAACGGGTGAAGATCCCCGAGCAGGCCCACAAGTTCCCCGGCGAGCTTTCGGGCGGTCAGCAGCAGCGCGTGGCCATCGCGCGCGCCCTGTGCATGAACCCAGAGATCATGCTCTTCGACGAGCCGACCTCTGCGCTTGACCCCGAGATGATCTCGGAGGTGCTGGAGGTCATGGTCGGCCTCGCGAAGGAAGGCATGACCATGGTCTGCGTGACCCACGAGATGGGCTTTGCGCGGCAGGTGGCCGATCGTGTGATCTTCATGTCCGAAGGCCGGATCGTGGAAGAAGCGCCGCCCGAAGAATTCTTCACCAACCCGCAAAACGAACGCACCCGGACCTTCATCGGTCAGGTGATGGGTCACTGATCCGCAATCCAGCGAACGGTTCGCGTCTGTCACAAGAAAGGAACGACCCCCATGAAACTGCAAGGCGTCATGCCAGCACTCGTCACGCCCTTCGACCAGAACGGCAAGATCGACTTCGAGGCTTTCGAAACCCACCTGAACAACCTGCGCGCCGCCGGCGTGTCGGGCTGGGTGCCCTGTGGCTCCTCTGGCGAATACAACTTCATGAGCGATGCCGAGCGCGAGCAGGTGCTGACCTTCGTCAAGGATTTCGCGAATGAGGGCGAGACCCTGATCGCCGGCACCAACGCCCCTCACACCGCCGGCGTGATCGAGAACACGCGCCGCGCCAAGGAGATCGGCTATGATGCCGTCCTGCTGGCGACGCCCTTCTACACCAAGCCGACCGATGCCGAGCTCGAGACGCACTTCAAGGCGGTGCTCGACGCGGTCGATATCAACATCGTGCTCTACTCCTACCCCGACAAGGACGGGATCGAGCTGAGCTACGATCTTCTGGATGCGCTGGCCGATCATCCGCGGATCATCGGCATCAAGGAAAGCTCGGGATCGCTGCAACGCGCCATCGGTATCGCGACGCGTTACAAGGACCGCATCCAGCTTGTCTCGGGTTCGGACGACATCGCGCTCGACTTCATGTTCTGGGGTGCCGAATCGTGGATCTGCGGCCCGGCCAACTGCATGGGCAAGGCCGTCTGCGACCTGGACCGGACCTATCGCGCCGGCGATCTGGAAAGGGCGAAAAAGCAGATGACGACGCTCTACAACGCGATGAACATCCTGGAATCGGGTAAGTTCGTCCAGAAGCTGAAATACGGCTGCGAGTTGCAGGGGACCCCGGTCGGCGAATGCCGGATGCCGCTCGGTCCGCTGACCGACGACGAGAAAAAGGCGTTTCAAGAGGCCATGGATCCAATACTTAACTGGTAACTCTACCGCCCGGGGCGGTCGCAGGACCGTCCCGCATTTTCTGAAGATCCATCTTTCGGGGCCACTGTGACGGATACGGGCAGCAGAACTCTTGTTATTGGCGCCGGGGTGATCGGCGCCGCTATCGCCCACGAGCTTCAGAAGCGCGGGCGGCAGGTGACGCTGGTGGACCGCGACGCGCCGGGACGGGGCGCGTCCTACGGCAACATGGCCTCGATCGCGGTGACCGAGTTCATGCCGGCGTCGCGCCCGTCGGTCTGGCGTCAGATCCCCGGATGGCTGCTTGATCCGGAGGGTCCGATCCGGGTGCGCCCGGCGGCCATGCCGCGCCTCGTGCCCTGGTTCCTGCGGTTCCTCGCGGCGAGCCGGCCGGGCAAACTGCGCGAACTGGAGGCGCAGGGGGCTGCGCTGTGTGAACGCGCGCTGCCTGACACCGAGGCATTGCTGCGCGAGATTGGCGCGGAGAGCGAGCTTTCGCAGGAAGGGTGCCTCTCGCTCTATACCGACGAGGCCGAGTTCCGTGCCGACCGCGATCATATCGAGATCCTCGAACGCTACGGTTTCCGGCACGAAATCCTCGGTCAGAATGTTGTCCGCGACCTTGAGCCGGAGATCACCACCAGGATCGGCAAGGCGGTTCTGTTCCCGGACAACCGCTCGCTGAAGGACCCCTATCGCTACGTCACGCGTCTGGTCGAGCGGTTCGAAGGCTTGGGCGGAAGGATCGTGCGCGGCAACGTCACCGGGTTCGAGCGCAGTGACCGGATCGACGCGGTGTTGCTCGACGACGGCACGCGGCTTGGGGCGGACGAGGTCGTGCTTTGTGCCGGGGCCTACACGGCGCGGCTTTCGAAGAAACTGGGGGAACCGATCCCGCTCGAAACCGAGCGCGGGTACCACACCCAGATCGCGAAACCGGGCATCTCGATGCGCCATTCGATCATCTGGCCGGCGCGCGCCTTCATGGTGACGCCCACCGCCGGAGGTATCCGCGTCGGTGGCACCGTCGAGATGGCGGGGCTGGATGCGGCACCGGATTACCGCCGGGCAAAGATTACCGTAAAACGTGCCCGCGAGGCGCTGCCGAACCTGAGCGTCGAGGACACGACCGAATGGATGGGCCATCGTCCGGCGCTGCCCGACACGGTGCCGGTGATGTCGGAGTCCGGAAAGACGCGCGGCGTCTACTACGCGACCGGGCACGGACATCTCGGACTGACCTATGCCGCCACCTGCGCGCGGCTCATGGGTCAGCTTGTCACCGGGGAGAGGCCGGAACTCGACCTCCATCCCTATCGAATCAACCGTTTCTGAAAAGGAGCCGAAACATGACCGAAAAGGTTTGTCTGATCGTCGGCGGGGGCCGCGGCATGGGTGCTGCCACCGCGCGGGAAATGCATGGGCGTGGCTACAGGCTGGCGCTGATGTCGCCGTCCGAAAGCTGCGAAAAGCTCGCCGAGGAACTGGGCGGGGTTGCCCGCCGTGGCAAGGCCGAGAATGCCGAGGACATCCAGGGCATTTTCGATCTGACGATGGAGACCTGGGGCCGCGTGGACGCGGTGTTGATCCATGTCGGCGGCCCGCCCAAGGGCGACTTGCTCGAAATCCCGGAAGAGGACTGGGACAAGGCCAACGAGATGACGATCAAGCCGGTCATCCGGATGGCCAAGCTCGTCACGCCGGTCATGGAGAAACAGGGCGGCGGGTCGATCGTGAACATCACGACGTTCTCCGCGCTCGAACCCTCGCTGATCTTCCCGACCTCGAGCGTCTATCGCGCTGGCGTTTCGGCCTTCACCAAGCTTTATTCCGACCGCTACGGGCCATCGAACATCCGCATGAACTGCCTTCTGCCCGGTTTTACCGACAGTCTAGACCTGCCGCAGAAATACGCGGACATGTCGGCGCTTGGCAGGCTCGGGAAGGCCGAGGAACAGGGCAAGGCTGCCGCATTCCTGTTGTCGGAAGACAGCGGCTACATCACCGGCCAGAGCCTTCGGGTCGACGGCGGCGTCACGCGGGCATTGTGAGACAGGCATGAAGGACCAGCTCTACATAGACGGCGCCTACGTCGCTTGTGCCTCGGGCGAGATGTTCGACGTGATCGACCCCACGGACCGCTCGGTGTTCCACCGCGTCCCGGCGGGCAACACCGAGGATATCGACCTGGCCGTCAAAGCGGCGCGGCGGGCCTTCGACGAAGGCCTCTGGCCGCGGATGTCGGGTGCCGAACGCGCCGCCGTCCTGCGGCGCATGGGCGACGAGATCGCCGCGCGCACCGACGAGATCGCGCGCATCGAGGTGCAGGACAACGGCAAGCCGCTGCCCGAGGCGGTCTGGGACATCGAGGATACCGCCGGTGTCTTCCATTTCTACGCCGATCTTGCCGAACGCTTCGACACCGAGGCAGAGCAGGATGTCGTACTGGGCATGGAGGGTTTCACCTCGAAGGCGGTGAAAGAGCCGGTTGGCGTCGCGGGGGCGATCATCCCGTGGAACTTCCCGCTTTTGATGGCGTCCTGGAAGGTCGCGCCAGCATTGGCGGCGGGTTGCACGGTGGTCCTGAAACCGTCGGAGTTGACGCCGGTTTCTGCGCTTGAGCTTGGCGGCATCGCCGAGCGTGCAGGGCTGCCGGCGGGGTGCCTGAACATCGTCACCGGGTTCGGCCTCGACGCCGGCGCGCCGCTGACCGAGCACCCGATGGTCGACAAGCTGGCCTTCACCGGGTCCGTTCCGACCGGCTCGCGGATCATGGCCACGGCGGCCAGGGACATCAAGACGCTGAGCCTGGAGCTTGGCGGCAAGTCCCCGCTGGTGGTCTTCGCCGACACGCCCATCGACGAAGCCGTCGAGTGGATCCTCTTCGGCATCTTCTGGAACCAGGGCGAGGTCTGTTCGGCCACCTCGCGCGTGCTGATCGAGGAAGACATCTATGAGCCGCTGATGGCGCGGTTGGTGGAGGAAGCAAAGAAGATCAAGATCGGGCACGGGCTGGAAGAGGGCGTGCTTCTCGGTCCGCTGGTCAGCCCGTTGCAGCACGAGAAGGTCCTGAACTGGATCGAAACCGGCAAGCGGGAGGCGCGGCTCGTGACCGGCGGTGGCGTTCCCGAGGGCCTTGAGGGCGGCTGCTATGTCGAGCCGACGATCTTTGCCGACATGCCCGAGGACGCGACGATCTGGACCGAGGAGATCTTCGGCCCGGTGGTCTGCGTGAAGTCCTTCAGGACCGAGGAAGAGGCGGTGCGACTTGCCAATGACACGCGCTTCGGCCTTGCCGCCGCGGTGATGTCGAGCGACCTTGAACGCGCGAACCGGGTGGCGCGCGCCTTCCGCGCCGGGATCGTCTGGATCAACTGCTCGCAGCCGACCTTCACCGAGGCGCCGTGGGGCGGTTACAAGCAATCCGGCATCGGGCGCGAGCTGGGTGAGTGGGGGTTCAACAACTACCTCGAGGTGAAGCAGATCACCACCTGGGATCGCCACAAGCCCTGGGGCTGGTATCTGAAGGAGTGAGCAAATGCGTTGGACCCGAACACTCCAGACCGTCGACGTGCATTGCGCCGGGGAAATCGGCCGGGTGATCACCGGGGGCGTCCTGAACGTCCCCGGCGAGACGATGGTCGCCAAGCTGCATCACCTGAATCACGTTGACGACGGCCTGCGCCGGTTTCTCTGCTCGGAACCGCGCGCCGCGCCTGCGGGGTCGTTCTGCCTGCTGGTGCCGGCGACGGTGCCCGAAGCCGACGTGGGCCTCATCATCCTGCAACCGGACCAAGCGCATGCCATGTCCGGGTCGAACGCGATGTGCGCGGCGACGGCCATGCTCGAAACCGGCATGATCGCCATGGTCGAGCCGGAGACGGTGGTCACGTTCGACACGGCGGCCGGGCTCGTGCGCGCCACCTGCGCCTGTGCGGACGGCAAGGTCACCAGTGTGGCCATCGACATGCCGGCCTCCTTCGTCAAAACGCGGGGCGCGACCATCGAGGCCGATGAATGGGGAACGGTCACCTATGACCTGTGCTTCGGCGGCGTGTTCTATGCGCTTGTGGATGCGGCGGAACTTGGCCTGACGTTAACGCCCGAGAATGCCCGCGAGATCGCCACGAAGGGCGTGCGCCTGCGCAATCTTATCGCGCCCGAGTGCGCGGCCGGCCACCCGACCGTGCCGGAGCTCGACGGGCTCGCCTACGTGATGTTCCACTCGACCGATCCCGATGGCGTGCTGCGGACCTGCACCACGTTGCGCCCCGGGCGCGCCGACCGATCCCCCTGCGGGACCGGATCGAACGCGACCATGGCGATGCGCCACGCCGCGGGCACGGTTCGGCCCGGTGACCGGATCGTGTCGCGGTCGATCATCGGGGGCGAGTTCGTGACGGAGTTCCTGGAGGAAACCATGGTCGGAGACGTGCCGGCGACCCGCAACCGGATCTCCGGCCAATGCTGGATTTACGCGATGACCCAGATCGGACTTGATCCGACGGACCCGTTCCCGCACGGCTTCATCCTATCCGATACCTGGGGCGGATGACATGGCGGCGGAGCTGAAAGCACGTGTCAGGCAGTGGGCAGCCATGGCCGCTGTCGTGTCGCGGCGCTGCCGAGAGGCGTTGTTTGCGGCATGGACTTGCGGTCTGCAGGGCACAGGCAGGACGGCCCTAGTGATTTCCTAAACGTCCAAGACGATAACGTTTTTGTCGTCTTTGCTGAAAAGAGCGTGGGAACTTGGCTCGACAATCAGGCGGGACGGATCTCCGAGTAACCTGGCGTATTTCCCAAAGGCTCCTTGCGAGCTGACAAATGACTGGCATCGGGACATGAGATACAAGTCCACGAAGCCCCGGTCTGAACCGTTGTTGTCAACAACGACGTAAGAGGTTTCAGGTCCCAGGCTTCTGCCGATATTCTCTTTCACCCAGTCCGGCTCGTCCGAGAAGAAATAAAATGTCGTATCTTCATGTCTGGCGTCAACTTCAGCGAGGGCTCTTGTAAAGTAATCCGGACCCAGGGCCTTGCCGTAGTGCTGATGATCATTTGAAAGATCCCCTCGACGAACATGGACACCGCACGTGTTGGGCTCTCGCTTGATCTGCTCCAGCAGTTCCAGGTCTTCATTCGAGAAGTAGGAGGCGTCGGGTGCAAAGCTTTCGGACAGAAGTTTCTGGTGTTTGACGACCAGCTTCCAGCGGTCATAGAAACCGCCGAGATACGCGGGCGCCATGACTGTCGTTGGGTCCCCCTCCGTAAAGTTGTTCAATCTTTTCAGAACGGTTCTTTCGAACTTCGAAGCCTCAACAAGGTTCAGGGAGGGAAAAGCCTTTGGGAAATCGAGATTTCTCGGGAACCGGCCATTCAGGTCCATGCCGTTGGATCTGAACCATGAGTTGTCGAATTTAACGTCGTACCCTGAACCAGCTAACTCGTGACCAAGCGCCCAAAAACCAATCTGGCTGGCCAGCCCGCCTTCATTGCGAATGACGACGAGGTTGTCTTCGGCAAATAACTTGCCTAGCGCGTTGAGCATGTGTCGGCGGACGGTTGTCATGGAACTCTTGTTAACCCTCAGGTCCTGAAGTTTGCAGGATTGTCCGGATATCCAGGACCTGGAAAGCGGACTGATCAAATGGACGTCATGCACACCTCGTGTCAAGAGGTCGACCCGCGCCTTTCGCGGTTGCATCGGCGCGCGCCGGAATTCCCTGCGCGGTAATGCGCGGAGACGTGGACGTTCCCCCTTGGCCAGAGGAACAGATGCCGCCCTTCCGCAGTTGGGTCTGGTGACGCCCCGGGCAGGAGGCCCGGGACGACCGAAGACCCCAAAACGCTTGAAAGCCCATATGTCTCACATCGTGATCCTGAACACCGACTCTGGAAAGGGCGACGCCAATCCGGATGCCGATACAATCGAGGAATTGTTCAAGGCGCGTGGGACGCCCGTCAAGATCGTGCCGGTTTCTAGCGGAGACGACCTTTCGGCGAAGGTGGCGCAGGTCATCGAGGAGTCCGGCGTCGAGTGCGTTGTGGCCGCGGGCGGCGACGGAACCATCTGTGCCGTGGCTGGCGCGCTCGCCGACAGCGGCATCGATCTTGGCGTGCTTCCGTTCGGAACGTTCAACTATTTCGCACGGCGGTTCGGCATTCCCGAGGACGCGGAAGAGGCCGTAGACGCGATTTGCCGTGGACGTGGCGAGAAGATCGATCTGGGCTGTGTCAACGGGCGTGTCTTCATCAACAATGCGAGCATCGGTCTGTACCCGACGATCCTGAAGGAGCGAGAGAGCGTCTATCAGCGTTGGGGACGTTCGAGGCTGGCCGCGTACTGGTCGGTCCTTGTTGCGATGGTCACCGTCTATCGGCCCCTGACGATGCGCATCGAGGTCGACGGAGAGTTGCAAAGCGCGAAGGCTCCGACGTTGTTCGTCGCGATGAGTGCGTATCAGCTGGATGAATTTGAAATCGAGGGCGCGGACGCGGTTCGGGCCGGCAAGTTCGCGATTTTGCTGGCGCCGGATGTCGGGCGGTTCATGCTTGTCTGGAAAGCCCTGCTTGTTGCGTTGCGCGATGTGCGCAAAGGCCGGGATTTCACCTTGCTCACGGGCGAGCACGCAACCGTCGAGATCAGGCGGTCGGCGCGGGATGTCGCCCTGGACGGGGAAAGACACCGGATGAAGGCGCCGTTCACGTTCAGCATCCTGAAGGACGCCATCACCGTCCGGGTGCCCGAGACCGCGAGCAAGCCGGATGCGGCCGAATGACACGGCTCGTTCAGATCAGTGACCTGCATTTCGGTCGGGAGGATCCCGATCTGCTGGAGCCGCTTCGGACGGCGATAGGAGCTGCGGCCCCGGATCTGGTGGTCATGGCCGGCGATTTCGTCCAGCGCGCCCGGGCCTCGCAGTTCCGGCCGGCGGCTGAGTTCATGAACTCGCTCGGCCGACCATGGCTGGGTGTGCCGGGGAACCACGACATCCCGCTGTACAATCTGCTATTGAGGGCCTGGGACCCCTTTCGACGGTACAGGCGCTGGATTTGCCAGGAGCTTGCCCCCACGGTCGATCTTGGAGAGGTCAGGGTGGTGGGGCTGAACACGACGGACCCATGGGCGCATCAGCGGGGGCGTGTCGCGACGGCCGATGTGCACAGGATTGGCGAGGCCATTTCCGCGCCTCGGGCCGGCCTGACCGTGATCGCGGCACACCACCCGTTTCACCATACCGAAGATATCGAGAAAGATCTGATGGTCGGCGCCTCGGACGCGCTGGAACACTGGGCGCGATGCGGTCCTCATATCATCATGTCGGGCCACCTGCACCAATGGCTCGTGGAACCGTTCGTGCGCCGCAAGGGCGCGGACATGACCCTGCAATTGCACTGCGGCACCGGCCTTTCGACACGTCGGCGAGGCCATCCGAACGATTTCGCGGTGCTGGACTGCAATGCCGACGATGTCACCATCACGAGAATGGTCGCCGAGGACGGCGAGTTTCAACGGTCGGCCCGCACGCGGTACCTGGTCGGGGATCATGGCTGGCAAAGAGAGGGCGCGCAGATCGAGCGGTGATTGACGTATGTCTTACTTCGGTTGGCATGTTGACTTGCAGGAGGATGTCGCCGGCGCACATGACGAAGGCGCGCCCGTGGCTTGTTGGCGCGGCGGTAAGGTTACTTTTGAAGGCATGGAGAGGCAGGGTGGGTTTTCACCCACCCTACGAGTGGAAGCGCTTGGTTCGGTTTGCATGCCTGACAGTCAGGCGGCCTGCTTTTTCTGATCCAGCGCGTCGAGCACCATCTGTGCGACCTTCTCGGCGGATTGAGGGTTCTGCCCGGTGATCAGGTTGCCGTCCTGGACGGCGAAGGGCTGGAAATCCGGAGCGCTGTGATGGTCGGCACCGAGAGCCTTGAGCCGTGACGCCAGAAGGAACGGCACGGCCTTGTCGAGACCCACGGCGCGTTCCTCGCTGTCGGTGAATGCGGCAACCTTGCGGCCGGCGACAAACGGCTTGCCGTCGGGCCGCGTCGGTCCGGCGAGGGCGGCGGGGCCATGACAGACAGCGGCGATGAGCTTGCCGTCGCGGTCGAACGTCTCGATCAGGCGGGCAAGGTCGGGGTTGTCGGGAAAGTCGAACATTGTTCCGTGCCCGCCGGGCAGGAAGAGAGCGTTGAAATCTGACGGATCGAGGGAATCGAAGCGCGGTGTCTTGGCTACGGCAGACCGGGCTGCGGTGTCGTCCATGTAGCGCTGCACCGATGTTTCGCGGTCGTCTTCTACGGCAAGGCTTCGGGCATCCACGGGAATTTCCCCGCCAGAAATGGATGCGAGCGTGACGTGCGCGCCCGCGTCGCGGAACGCGTAATAGGGCGTAGTCAACTCTTCCAGCCAGAGGCCGGTGGACTCGCCGTCACTCATGCGGCTGGCAGAGGTGGCGATGATGAGAATATTGGAGTGCGTCATGATCGTCTCCTTTTCAGAATCGGCTGGTAACGCACGCGATCGCGTCGGGGGCGCCTTCAGTGTGTTCATGTTTCTGGAGTTTGAACGCGCGAACGAGGGGTGGATTTCCATCGGAGCGTGAATTCTTGAAGGACCGGGAGAAACGGGTCCCGACATCCGTGGAAACGGGTTTGAAAATTCTGCTTCGTTGGCGCAATCTGCAGCCGAGCCCCGGACAAGGAGATGTACCATGCTGCAGACTGGACACCACGATACAGTGGCGAACATCGCCCATTGGAAAGAGCGGGTGGAACTGGCGGCGGCGTTTCGCTGGACCGCGCGGCTGAACATGCACGAGGCCGTCGCGAACCATTTCAGCCTGTCGGTGAACGCGGATGGCACGCAGTTCCTGATGAATCCCAACCAGGTGCATTTCAGCCGGGTCAAGGCATCGGACCTGCTGTTGATCGACGCCAACGACCCAGAGACGCTGGAGCACCCCGGAGCACCGGACCCGACCGCATGGGGTTTGCATGGCGGGGTGCATCGGGCGTGCCCGCATCACCGTTGCCTGATGCATGTGCATTCGATCTACGCCACGGTGCTGGCCAGCCTGGCCGACAGCCGCCTGCCACCGATCGACCAGAACTGCGCCACCTTCTTCAACCGCTACGTCATAGATGACGGCTATGGCGGGCTGGCCTTCGAGGACGAGGGCGCACGCTGCGCGGCGATGCTGGGGGACCCGGCCAAGAAAGTGATGATCATGGGCAATCACGGCATCCTGGTGATGGGCGATACCGTCGCCGATTGCTTCAACCGCATGTACTATTTCGAGCGGGCCGCCGAGACCTATATCCGCGCGTTGCAGACGGGACAGCCGTTGCGGGTGCTACCGGACGAGGTGGCCGAGAAGACCGCGCGCGAAATTGAAGACTATCCGGAGCAGGGCGACCGGCACCTGGCGGAACTGATGGCGATCCTCGACGCGGAAGGGTCGGATTACGCCGCGTGACACCGGGCGGGTAAAAGCCTTAACAGGTCTTTTACCGTCAGGCGCGGCCGGCCTCGGACGAGAGGGTGACGGAACTGACGCCCAGTTTCTGCAGGGCGGATTCCCACTTGGTCGCGTCGGCGTGGGAGAACACGATCTCCTTGTCGGCCTCGACCGTGAGCCACGCGTTTTGAGATAATTCGCTTTCCAGCTGGCCGGGACCCCAGCCGGCATAGCCCAGGGCCACGATATTGCGCAGGGGGCCGCGGCCCAGCGCAAGATCCTCGAGGATGTCCATTGTCGCGGTCATGGCGAAATCGTCGTTCACGTCCAGCGTCGAGATCGCCGAGTGATAGCCGTAATCATGCAGAACGAAGCCCCGACCGTGTTCCACCGGGCCGCCGAAATGCACGGGAAGGTTGGTCATGTCGCGCCCCTGTGCGATGTCGAGTTGGTCCAGAAGGTCGCTGAGGCGCAGGTCGTCGGCGCGCTTGTTGACGATAAGACCCATGGCGCCCTCGGGCGAATGGGCGCAGATGAAGACCACCGACTGTGCGAAGCGGTCGTCGCCCATGGCGGGCATGGCGATCAGCAGTTTTCCGGTCAGGTCAATGTCGCTCAAGGCGGTCCCCGGTGGTTTGGTTGCAGAACCCATGATGGGGGTGCGGGGCGCTCTGTGCAACCATCCCACCTTGAGAGTGGCGGGATTTCTCGCTTCAATGTGAATTGGCAAAGCCGATGAAACCCGCCATGAGAGGCCACATGCGAAAGATCATGACCCTATTGAAAGCTGCTCTTCTGGCCACGTGCGCCGGGTCCGTTTCGGCGCAGGATACCGCGGACATGGTGCGGGTCGACGTGCTGCCGGGATGGCGGGCGGCGGATGGCAGCCACTACGCGGGCCTGCGGCTGGACCTTGCGCCGGGATGGAAAACCTATTGGCGCAGTCCGGGCGAGGCCGGGGTGCCGCCGCTTTTCAACTGGCGGGGGTCGCGCAACCTTTCGGGCGTCGACGTGATCTGGCCGTCGCCCAAGCCGGTGCCGCAATTCGGGTTCATGACCATCGGCTATGACCATGACGTGGTGGTGCCGTTGCGCGTTCGCCCCAAGGCGGGCGGGCGCGACGTGCGTCTCGAGGGCCAGCTGGAGATCGGGGTGTGCAAGGACATCTGCGTGCCGATCAGCGTGAACGTGGCGCAGGTGTTGCCAAGTGCCGCGAAAAAGCCGGACCCGGCCATCGTGGCAGCCCTGACCGAGCGGCCCTACGGTGCCGAGGAGGCCGGCGTTCGGAGCGTGGCCTGCCGGCTGTCGCCCGTCGAGGGGGGCGTCGAGTTGACCGCGACGATCCGGATGCCGAAACTGGGCGTGTCGGAATACGCGGTGGTCGAGGCGGGTGATCCGAGGCTTTGGGTCTCTGCGCCCGAAACGACCCGCCAAGGGGAGACATTGGTAACGCGTGCAGTTCTGAGCCATGTCGACGGGCGGTCGTTTGCAGTCGACCGCCGGAGCCTGCGCTTTACGGTGCTGAGCCGGGGCGGCGCGGTGGATATTCAGGGCTGCTCGGCGGGCTGACGGCGCAGGGCGTGGCGGATCGCGACTACGGTATAGAGCAGCAGAACGATCACCAGGCTTCCAACGGCGAAGAGTAGCAGCGCCGTCGGCATCGGCGCGGCGAGGGCCAGTCCGGAGAGCGGCCCTGGCAGGCTGCCGGTGACCGCCGCTGCGCCAAGCGTGGCGGCGAAGAGTGCCGCGATGGCCACCCCGCCCGCCAGCATGACACCGCGCAATTCCCCGGGTTTGGAGCGCAGGGCGCGGCGAAGGGAGGCGGTCTGGCGCGCGACATCGGATTGGATGGCGATGATCGCGGGGACCAGCAGCAGGACGAGCACCATGCCGAAGGCGAGGCCGTAGACCAGCGTGATGACCGTGGGCTTGATGAACTGCGCCTGGGTCGATTGCTCGAAGAGAAGCGGGGCGAGGCCCAGCACCGTGGTGAGCGTGGTCAGCATGACGGGGCGCAGCCGGTCGACGGCGCCTTCGATGATCGCAGGGACGATGCCGCGCTCCTTGGCGTAGTCGTCGATGGTGGTGACCAGCACGATCGAGTCGTTGATGATGATGCCGGTCATGCCCAGAAGCCCCACGACTGTGAACATCGACAGCGGTACGTCCCAGAAGGCGTGCCCGTAGATCGTGCCGACAAGGCCGAAGGGGATGATGGACATCACCACGATGGGCCGGGTCCAGCTCGCGAAGACCCAGGCGAGGACGAGGTAGATGCCGGTCAGCGTCAGGATCAGTCCCAGCCGCGCGTCGTCCAGGAACTCGCCTTCCTGTTCGGCAAGGCCGCCCAGTTGCCATTCGACCTGGTGGACGCTGGCGATGCGCGGCAGGATCTCGGTTTCCAGCGCGGTGCTGATTTCGGCGGCGCGGGCGGGATCGTCCTCGGAAATGTCGCCGGTGACGTTGATGTGACGGATGCCGTTTTCGCGCCGGATGGTGGAGAAGCCGACGCGCTCGGTCACGCTGACGATGTCGGCCAGCGGCAGGTAGGCGCCGGTGGGCGCGCGGACCTGCATGCGTTCGAGGAAGTCGGCCGTGAGCTCGGATTCGGGCACCTCGACCCGGATCTCGGCGCTGCGGGCGCTGTCGGGATAGGTCGCGGCCTCGATCCCGTTGAGACGGTGGCGCAGGACGGTGCCGAGATCGTCGATGGTAAAGCCGAGCGCCTGGCCCTGCGGGGTGAGTTCGAGGATCAGTTCCTGCTTGTCATAGGCCAGGTTGTCCTCGACCGCCGATACCTCGGGATAGTCGAGCAGCGCGGATTTGAGCGCCTCGGAGGCGTCCTTCAGAGTCTCGGCGGTGGCGCCGTAGAATTCCACGTCGAGCGCGTCGCCGCCGGGGCCGGAGCGCCAGCCGCGAAAGCTGAGTTCCTCGGTCAGGGGGTGACGGGGGACGGCATCCTGCAGCTCGGCGACGAAGGCGAAGGAGGAATAGGGGCGCAGGTCGGGGTCGATGAGTTCGATCGAGATCCCGCCAAGCTGATCGGGCTCCTTGGTGTCGGCCCCGGCAAGGCCGCCGCCTGCATTTCCGCCGATCTGGGCGATGGCGAACTTGATGGGGTTGGCGCCGTAGCGATTCTCGTAATCGTCGCCGAGGTCTTCGACGGCGGTCTGGATCTGGCGCATCATGGCCAGCGTGTCGTCGCGCGTGGCGCCGGGCGCCATGGAGAAGTTGCCTGTCACGCTGCCGCGTTCGGGGGCGTTGAAGAAGCGCCATTGCACGTCGCCCTTGATGAAGAGCGCGGCCTGCGAGGCGAGGAGCACGATGATGCCGGCCAGCACCGGGTAGCGGGCGCGGACGACCAGCGCCATGAAGGGGCGGAAGGCGCGTTCGCGCAGCCAGACGAAGCCGCGATTTACCGTGCGCGACGGCCAGTCGTACCAGCGTTCCTTCCCTGCGTGGGCGAGCGCGTGGGACATGTGGTGTGGCAGGATCAGGAAGCACTCGACCAGAGAGGCGGTCAGCACCACGATCACCGTGAAGGGGATGTCGATGATCAGGTCGCCGAAGCGTCCGCCGATGGCGACAAGACCGAAGAAGGCGATGAGCGTGGTGAGCGTGGCGGAAAAGACCGGCAGCGCCATGCGCCGGGCGGCACGTTCGGCGGCCTGCACGGGGTTTTCGCGGTACTTTCGCACGCGGGCGTCGGCGTGTTCGCCCACCACGATGGCGTCATCCACCACGATGCCCAGCGTGATGATGAGCGCAAAGAGCGAGATCATGTTGATGGTCAACCCCGCCGCGTACATCAGCGCGATGGCCGCCAGCATCGCCACGGGAATGCCCGCCGCGACCCAGAAGGCGGTGCGGGCGTTGAGGAACAGAAACAGCAGCGAGACCACCAGTGCCAGCCCGGTCAGGCCGTTGTCCATCAGCATGTCGAGACGGCCCGAGATGGCGTCTGAGCGCGTGTTGATGAGCGTCAGTTCCGTGCCTTCGGGCAGGGTGGCTTCCATCTGGGCGGCGATGTCCTCGACCCGGGCCTGTATGGCCAGCGCGTCGCCGTTGGCGGAGCGGTCGACGCGGATCTGAAGGGCCGGGTTGTTGCCGACGAAATACTGTTGCTCGCGGTCGATGCCTTCGACCCGCACGTCGGCCACGTCACCGATGGTGAGCTTGGAGCCGTCGGGATTGGAGCGCAGGATCAGCGCCTCGATCTGGTCGGTGGCGCGTTTCTCGGTGCCGATGCGGACGCGGGTGGCGCCGCCGGTGACGTCGCCCGCCGGGTCGGTGTCGGCCTCGGCTGCGATCACGGCGGCGATCTCGGCCATGGTGATGTCGTGGGCCAGCAGGTTGGTTGTGGGCACCTCGACGATGGTGTGCGGCGCGGCGACGCCTTGCAGCGTGGTGCGGGTGACGCCGGCGTCGTAGAGGCGGGTGACCAGCTCGTCGGCGAACTGCCCCAGCTGGGGCGTGGCGACGGGGCCGGTCAGGACGATATCGGTGACGCGGTCGCGCCACGCGCCGCGGGTGACGCGGGGTTCCTCGGCCTCTTCGGGCAGGTCGGTGATGCTGTCGACTGCAGCCGAGACATCGTCGGCGGCACGGCCCATGTCCCAGCCCGGCTCGAATTCAAGCTGGATGCTGGCGGTGTTCTCGCGCGAGGTGGCTTGCGAGGTTTCCACGCCTTCGACGGCCAGAAGCGCGGGTTCGAGCACCTGTACGATGCCGGCGTCGATATCCTCGGCGCTGGCGCCGTCCCAGAGGACGGAAACGCTGACTTCGTCGATTATGACGTCCGGGAAGAACTGCGCCTGCATCCGGGGGGCGGCGGCGAGGCCGAGGACCACGAGGACCACGAGCAGCAGGTTCGCCGCCGTGGGGTGGCGGGTGAAATAGGACAGGATGCCGCCGGCGCGGTCGGGCAGGTCGCGGACCATGGGTTAGCTGCCCATGCGGCGTTCGAGCCGTTCGACGGTTTGTGCCGGGACTTCCGGAAGCTCCAGTTGACCCAGAAGGCGGGTCTTCATGGCGGCGGGAATGTCTGGGCTGTTTTCGACGAATTGTCGTAGGCGGGCGCGACGATCCTCGGAAAGTTCGAGCATCTGGGCTGTTTCCTCGGCCTCGGGCGAGGTGCCCAGAGGGCGGACCTTGAGGCCGGGGCCCAGAAGCGGGCTGCGCTCGGTCACGATTTCGAGGCCGTCGAGGCCGTCACCAGCCACGAGGATGTCGTTGCCCTGGCGGCGGACCAGCGTGACGGGGACGGCGCGCAGGCGCTCTTCGGTGGTCAGGGCCAGCACGGTGCCGTCCGAGCCAAGTGCGGTGGCGGGCAGGCGGACGATATTGTCGAGCGGCGGTTCCTCGATCAGGACCGAGACGAAGTCGCGCGGTTTGAGGCCTTGGGGGTCGTCGATGCGGGCATAGACCAGACGCCCGGTCTGGCCTTCCTCGACCCCGGCGCTGTCGCGTGTGATGCGGCCGGTGGTTTCCATTTCCAGCCCGAAGACGTCGAGGCGGATGCGGACAGGGGCGAGGATCAGGTCGCCGTTTTCGTCCAGCAGGCGGCGGTGTTGCGCGGTGGAGACCCGGAAGGCCACGTCCAGTGCGGTGGTGTCGATGAGGTCGGCCAGCTTCTCGTTCGCGGAGACGAGCCGGCCCTCGACGACGCTGACGGCCTGAAGCGTGCCGGTGAAGGGGGCGGTGATGGTGGTCTCGTCCAGCGTCTTCTGCGCCTCGGCGAGCGCGATGCGGCTGCGCGACAGGCGGGTCTGGGCCTGGTCGACGCGGGCCTCGGCGGTCGCCTCGGCCTGACGGCGGGTCAGCACGGCCTGTTCGGCGCTGGCGGCGTCGAGTTCAGCGAGTTCGACGGCGGCAGCGGTGCCGACGCCGCGCTCCTCCAGATCAAGCTGGCGGTCGAGGGCGCGCTTGCGCAGCTCGGCCTGAGACTGCGCCGCGGCAAGCTCGTCTCGGGCGAGGTTGAGGCCGCGTTCGGCCTCGCGCACCTCGGCCTCGGCATCGGTGAGGTCGGCGCGGGCGAGGTCGAGGGCGAATTGCGCGTCGGTCGGGTCGATGCGGGCCAGCACCTGCCCGTCGCGGACGCGGCCGCCATCCTCGAAAAGTGCGGTCAGTTCAGTGACGCGGCCCGAGGTGTCGGAGCGGATTTCCAGCGTGCGGCGACTTTCGACCTCGCCATAGGCTGTCAGGATCGGGGTTTGCGTGCCCGGTTCGGCGGTGACGGTGTTGACGGCGAAGACGCGCTCACGCCGCTCGGGCGCTTGGGTTTCGGCGCTCATGCGTTGTTGGACGGCGGAAAACACGATCTGACCGGCATAGGCGAACAGGCCCACTGTCAGGGACAGCAGGAACAGTCCGGTCAGGCTGTGGCGCAGGAACCGCATTCAGATCAACCTTTTAAGCCACTTGGCGCGGGGCAGTCATACCATAAAGATAGACGCCCGCGGCAAGGTTTCATGGTGCTGATACGCGGCCAAAGGTCACTTCCGTCGTAAATGTTCGTCCAGACGCGGCATTATTTCGACGAAGTTACAGGGGCTGTGGCGATAGTCGAACTGGTAGGCCAGGATTTCATCCCATGCGTCCTTGCACGCACCGGGGCTGCCGGGCAGGGCGAAAAGGTAGGTGCCGTTTGCAACACCGCCCGTCGCGCGTGACTGCACTGCGCTGGTTCCGATCTTCTGCATGGAAACGATGGTGAAGACAGTCCCGAACGCGTCGATTTCCTTTTCATAGACGTCCCTGTGCGCCTCGACCGTCACGTCGCGGCCCGTGAGGCCGGTGCCGCCGGTGGAGAGGACCACGTCGATTTCGGGGCTGGCGATCCATTCGCGCAGCTGCTCGGTAATCTGGTCGCGCTCGTCGCGGACGACCATGCGGTCGGCGAGGATGTGGCCTGCGCCCTCGATCCGGTCTACCAGCACGGCACCGGAGCGATCCTGGTTGAGGTCGCGGCTGTCGGAGACGGTCAGGACGGCGATGCGGACCGGGATGAACTCCCTGGTGTCGTCGATGCGGCTCATGGTCGGGTCAGGTCCTTTCGATCAGGGCGAGGCGCAGGGCAAGGCCGGTGAAGATGGTGGCGCAGACATAGCCGATGCCCCGGGCGAAGCCGGGCGAGCGGGCCATGCGGCGGCCAAGGCCGCCAGCGAAGACGCCGACGGCGGCGTTGACGACGAAGCCGCCCGCCGCGATGACCGCGCCGAGGAGCAGGAACTGGGCCAGCACGCTGCCGCGGGCGGGGTCGATGAACTGCGGCAGGAAGGCCAGCACGAAAAGGATCACCTTGGGGTTCGTCAGGTTCACGACCATCCCGTCTCGAAAGGCGCGGGAGGGTTTGACGGGCGGCGTGTCGCCGGCTTGGGGCGGGTGGCGCAGGGCCTGCCACGCCAGCCAGAGCAGGTAGGCGATGCCGGCCCAGCGGATCACGTCGAAGAGCCAGGGCAGGGTGGCGACGGCGGCCCCGAGGCCAAGCCCCGCAAGGGTGACGTGCACCATCCCGCCCAGCACGATTCCGGCGCTGGCGGCGACGGCGGGGCGCGGGCCGCCGCGCAGGCCCCGGCCGAGGCAGAACATCATGTCCGCGCCGGGTGTGAGGTTCAGCGCCACGGCGGCGGGAACGAAGGCCAGCAGGGTGAGCGTGTCGATCATCAGAGATCGAACCAGTTGGGCCGGGGGCCGAGATTGACCACCTGCGTGGCGCCTATGCGCCCGGTCACGCCCCAGCTGTCGTGGATATGGCCACAAAGGGCCAGTTTCGGCTGGATCCGCTCGATCGCGTCGCGGATGGCGGTGGAGCCCACGGACATGTCGAGCGAGGTCAGGTCGGCCACGCCCTTGGGCGGGGAATGCAGAACGAGGATGTCGGCGCTCTCGCATGCGGCGAGCAGGGTCTCGGCCTCTGCGTTGGAGAGGTCGCAGGACCAGTCGCCGAAAGGCGTGACGGGCACGCCGTAGCCGAGGCCGAAGAGGGAAAGGTCGCCCTGGGTGGTTCCGGTGCCGTGGAGCACGGTCATGTTGGGCAGGGCAGCGGCGGAGAGCTCGTCTAAGCTCTCGGCGTTGCCGGGGACTGCGACGATGGGAGCGACAATGCCGGACAGCATCTCCATCGCCTCGTCGAGCCCGGCGCGGTGGTTGCAAAAGTCGCCGGCGCCGATCACCAGGTCGGCCTCGGCGCTGGCGGCGACAAGGTCGGCGGCGCGGGCGCGTGCGAGATGCAGATCGGAAAAGGCGAGAATCTTCATGACTGTCCTTCGAGGCGGGCCTGAAGGTCGAGCAGGTCGGCCCAGGCGGCGCGTTTCTCATGGGGTTTGCGCAAGAGGTAGGCGGGGTGGAACATTGGCAGGGCTGGCTTGCCGAATGCTTGCGCCCACTGGCCGCGCAGGCGGGTGATGCCGCGTTTGCCCAGTGCCGCCTGGCAGCTGATATTGCCCATGAGCACGATCACTTCGGGGTCGACCAGTTGCACGTGGCGTTCGACGAAAGGCAGCATCATCGCGATTTCCTGCGGGTTCGGATCGCGGTTCTGCGGCGGGCGCCAGGGCAGGATGTTGGTGATGTAGGCGCCGGTGGCAGCGTCGTCGTTCTGTCGCGACAGGCCGATGGCGGCCAGCATCTTGTCCAGGAGCTGCCCGGCCCGGCCGACGAAGGGTTTGCCCTGCTGGTCCTCGTCGCGGCCCGGGGCCTCGCCGATGATCATCAGGCGGGCGGACGGGTGGCCGTCTGAGAAGACGAGGTTGCGCGCGCCGCGCTTCAGGTCGCAATGCTCGAACGCGGCGAGCGCGGATTTTAGCGCATCGAGAGAGCCTGCTTCGGCGGCGGCGAACCCGGCCTCGGCCGCGGTGTCGAGCTCGGGTGCCTTAGCAGGAATGGGGGGCGCCGCGTCGGGTTTCTTGGCCGGTGTCAGCCGCTCGGGCGCCTCGTAGCGGTTTACGGGCGCGTCGCCGATCGCCTCGGTCGCGCCGAGGTCGATCTGCCAGTCGAGCAGGGCAAGGGCGGTGTGCGAATCCAAGGGGGCGGTCATGAGGCGGAAGATAGCGGCTGTGGCGGGAAGGGGGAAGGTGGGTTGCTTGTCCGGCCGGATGACCTGCCTCGCGGCGGGCGTTGCGGCGAAAGGCAGGTGTGGTGGAACCCCACCCTACGCTTGCCCCACGCGCCGGGCTTTCCTATAAGCGCGCAGGTATTGGCGACGGAGCGGTGGCATGGCTTTTCAACACGCGCATCTTCTGGGGATCGAACCCCTGGCGCCGTCGGATATCTCTACCATCCTCGATCTTTCGGACCGCTATGTCGACCTGAACCGCCGCGACCAGAAGCATGCCGATGCGCTGGCGGGGCTGACGCAGATCAACATGTTCTTCGAGAATTCCACCCGGACGCAGGCCAGTTTCGAACTGGCGGGCAAGCGGCTGGGGGCGGATGTGATGAACATGGCGATGCAAGCCAGTTCGATCAAGAAAGGTGAGACGCTGATCGACACGGCGATGACGCTGAACGCGATGCATCCCGATTTGCTGGTCGTGCGGCATCCGCAGTCGGGGGCGGTGGACCTGCTGGCGCAGAAGGTGAACTGCGCGGTGCTGAACGCGGGCGACGGGCGGCACGAGCATCCCACCCAGGCGCTGTTGGATGCATTGACGATCCGGCGCGCCAAGGGCCGGTTGCATCGGTTGAGCATCGCGATCTGCGGGGATATCGCGCACTCGCGCGTGGCACGCTCGAACATCATCCTGCTGGGCAAGATGGAGAACCGCGTGCGGCTGGTGGGGCCGTCGACGCTGATGCCTGCGGGTATTGGCGACTTCGGAGTCGAGGTTTTCGAGGACATGCGCGAGGGTCTGAGAGACGTGGACGTGGTTATGATGCTGCGCCTTCAGCGAGAGCGAATGGATGGCGGTTTCATACCCAGCGAGCGGGAGTATTATCACCGCTACGGTCTGGATGCCGAGAAACTCGGGCATGCGAAGGCGGATGCAATCGTGATGCACCCGGGCCCCATGAACCGGGGGGTGGAGATCGACGGCGAGATCGCGGACGACATCAATCGCAGCGTGATCCAGGAGCAGGTCGAGATGGGCGTGGCCGTGCGCATGGCGGCGATGGACCTGCTGGCGCGGAACCTGAGGGCGAAACCCAAGGAGGTGATGGCATGAGCGAGCGCATCGAGATTCGCGAAAGCGAGAGTGGCGTGGTGCGCGTCTTCGACGTGGACCTGAGCCGGGAACAAGCCGAGACGTTCATCCGGCGCAATGGAAGCTGGCCGTTGCAGGAGGCGCTGGGGGCCGAGACCCTGGATCCGCATTATGTCGACATGATGCAGATCGAGGACCTGGAAGGGTATGGCCTGAGCCAGTACCTCGAGCAGGGGATGGGTGTTTCCGCGGATGATCTCGAGGATGCGCATGTGCTGATCGAAGGCCTGAAGGGCTCGGTTCTGGTCATCGGATCGGGCGCGTTCGGCGGCCAGGCGCAGGTGCTGACGCCGCGCGCGCCGCTGCGGCTGGTGGCGACATTCAACGAGGACAAGGCGCCGGTGCAGTTCGATCCGCTCCCGAGCGCGGGAGCGCACGTGGCGCCCGCCACGGAGGAGCCTGACGCGCCGGAACCGAAGAAGAAGTCGGACGCGGCCATGTCGGGCCGGGTGGCGATGATCGCGCTCATCGTCCTGTTCGCGCTGACGGCCGCCGTGGTGTGGGTGGCCTCTTGAGCGATGCCGTGTCCGTCATGGTGCCGCAGGCGGAACTGGAGCCCGGAGAGCGGGTTGTCGGTAGCTTTCACGCCGGCCGAGCAGCCTATTGGCGCGATCATGCATGGATGGCGGCGGGCGCCATGGCACTGGGCATGGTGGTTCTGTGGGCCATCGGCAACCCGCATGTCTGGACAGGTGCCGTGGGCGGGTTGGCCGCGATTGCTGTGCGGGCCGGATACCTGGCCTCGGACGAGGTGAACGCCCGCTGGGACTTGACCGACCGGCGTCTGCTGGGGCCGCTCGGAAAACAGGCCTGGCTGCGGGAGATCGCGCAGCTTCGCGTTCTCGGATCGGCGGTGCAGATCGTGACGACGGAGGGCGACAAGCACCTGATCAAGTACCTGGCCGACCGAGACGCCGTGAAGGCCCGGATCAATGCGGCGGTTGCGGGAGCAAAGGCATGACGGCGGACGTCGATGAATGGGACGGTATTCTGAACCCCGGTGAGAAAGTCCTGTGGCAGGGGCGGCCCGATCCGGGTGTCACCATCGGACCGGCCAGTATCGTCACGTTGATTTTCGGCCTGTTCTTCGCGGGGTTCGCGCTGTTGTGGATGATCCTGGCTGCGACTGCGGGCGGGGCGTTCTGGATGTTCGGTCTGATCCATTTCTCGGTCGGCCTGGGCATTGCGTTCGGCGGCATCTTCTGGGAGCCGTGGAAGCGGCGGCATACCTGGTACACGCTGACCGATAGCAGGGCCTTCATCGCGCGGGACCTGCCATTCCAGGGACGGACCTTGAAGAGCTATCCGATCACCGGCCAGACCCGGCTGGAACTGCGGGACGGCACACCCGGATCGGTCATGTTCGATCACGAGATGCGCCGGCGCAAGAATGGTCACTACCGCGTCGATATCGGTTTCGAGCGGATCGCGGAGGCCGGGCAGGTGATGCGACTGATGCGGCAGGTGCAGGAAAGGGAGAGTGCATGACGACGGTGGTGTTCGAGAACGCCCGGCTGGTCGACCCGGAGGCGGGCGAGGTCACCGAAGGCTGGCTGCTTGTCGACAAGGGCCGGGTCGAGGCCCGCGGCAGCGGTAACGCGCCCGAAGCCGGCCAAAGGGTGGATTGCAGGGGCAAGCACCTGGCGCCGGGCATCGTGGATCTTGGCGTCAAGGTGTGCGAGCCCGGAGAACGCCACAAGGAAAGTTATCGCAGCGCCGGGGCCGCCGCCGCCGCGGGGGGCGTGACAACGATGATCACCCGGCCCGACACGCTGCCCGCGATCGACAGCCCCGAGACGCTGGAATTCGTCGCCCGCCGCGCCAACGAGGCGGCGCCCGTGAACGTGTTGCCGATGGCGGCTCTGACCAAGGGTCGCGAAGGACGCGAAATGACCGAGATCGGGTTCCTGATGGATGCCGGGGCCGTGGCCTTTACCGATTGCGATCACGTGGTGGCCGACAACAAGGTGCTGAGCCGGGCGCTGACCTATGCCAGCAGCCTGGGGGCGCTGGTCGTGGGGCATGTGCAGGATCCGGTGCTGAGCGCGGGCGCGGCGGCGACATCCGGCAAGTTCGCGTCGTTGCGCGGTCTGCCGGGCGTTGGCACGATGGCCGAACGCATGGGGTTGGAGCGGGACATGGCGCTGGTCGAGGCGACGGGCGCAAGATACCATGTGGATCAGGTGACCACTGCCGTAAGCCTGCCGGTGCTGGAGCGGGCACGTGCGGCGGGGCTGGACGTGACGGCAGGGACGTCGATCCACCACCTGACGCTGAATGAACTGGACGTCGCCGACTATCGCACCTTCTTCAAGGTCAAGCCGCCGCTGCGGTCCGAGGACGACCGCCGTGCCATGGTCGAGGCGGTCCGCGACGGCACCGTCGGCATCATCAGTTCCATGCACACCCCGCAGGACGAGGAATCCAAGCGCCTGCCTTTCGAGGAAGCCGCCAGCGGAGCCGTGGCGCTGGAAACCCTGCTGACGGCGGCGCTGCGGCTTTACCATGCCGGAGAGTTGGACCTGCCGACGCTGTTCCGGGCGCTGGCTCTGAATCCTGCGAAACGCCTTGGTCTCGACGCCGGGCGGCTGGCCGAGGGGGCGCCCGCCGACCTCGTTCTCTTCGATCCGGACCTGCCCTATGTGCTGGACCGCTGGACGTTGCGGTCGAAATCGAAAAATACGCCGTTTGACGGGCAGCGCTTGCAAGGTAAGGTTCTTGCAACCTATGTTGCCGGACACGCGGTTTTCGAGAACGTAAATGCCTGATATCCAATCCAGTCTAGCGGTTCTCGCCCTGTGGGCGGCGGTGGGCTACCTGCTGGGGTCCATCCCGTTCGGAATGATCGTGGCCCGTGTCTTGGGGCTTGGCAATCTGCGCAACATCGGCTCGGGCAATATCGGTGCCACGAACGTCTTGCGTACGGGGAACAAGCTGGGCGCGTTGATCACCTTGTTGCTGGACGGGGGCAAGGGGGCCGCGGCTGTCCTGCTGGCGAGGGCCCTGGCGGGCGAAGACGCGGCGCAACTTGCTGGGCTCGCGGCGTTCACCGGGCATTGTTATCCGATCTGGCTGTCGTTCCGGGGCGGCAAGGGGGTGGCGACATTCCTTGGCATCTTCCTGGGGCTGGCCTGGCCCGTGGGGATCGCATGTTGCCTGACCTGGCTGGTCGCGGCAGTGGGGATGCGCATTTCGAGCATGGCGGCGATCTACATGGCGGCGCTGTCGACGGTCTGGATGGTTTTTCTGGGATACCGCGAGTTGTTCGTGCTTGGCATTATTTTGACCCTTTTCATCTTTCTGCGCCACGCGGCGAACATTCGCCGCCTGCGAGACGGCACGGAGCCGAAGATCGGCCAGAAGTGACGTCGGGGCACCCGCAGGCTTGCCACGAGTTCTCGAACCTGAGGACATTTGCCGCGAGAATTGATTTGACTTTGCACTCCCTTCTGGTATTTCTGCCATTACAGAAATTACAGGATTCATGAGATGCAGCTTTCACCCGCCACACAGAACTTCATTCTGCATTGGGGTGAAATGGGCGCCAAGTGGGGCGTCAATCGCTCGGTCGCGCAGATTCATGCGTTGCTGCACGTGATGCCGGACCCGATGACTGCCGAAGACATCAGCGAAACATTGAACCTTGCACGGTCGAATGTCTCGAACGGTCTGAAAGAGTTGCAGGCCTGGAAACTGGTAAAGGTCAGCCGCCAGTTGGGGGACCGGCGCGATCACTTCACGTCCGTGCGTGACATGTTCGACCTGGTGAACGTGGTGATCGAGGGGCGGCGGGAACGTGAGTACGCGCCGACGCTTGCCGCTTTGAAGGCGGTGGCGGAGGAGGCCGAAACCGACGGGACGCCCAAGAAGGTGCGCGGACGCATCCGCGAGACGCTGGAGACGATGCAGTTGTTCGACGACTGGTACCGAGACGTGGCGCGCCTGCCGCGGGCCGTGCAGCTGAGCGCGGTGAAACTGGGGGCGCGGGTGGCGAAGTTCCTGCCGAAAGGCAAATCCGGGTAAAAAATTTGACTGGAGATTTCACTAATGACAGAAATAACTGCATACATGAAAACTCAAGAAACCTACGTGATCGATCCGGTGGCGTTCTTTTTCGCGCTCGTGGCCGCACCGCTGGCCGTCGCCGCCGGAGGTTTCTGGGCCTTGGGCATCCCGATCTTCGCGGTTGTGTTCGGCGGGCCCATTTACCTGGCAATCGGGGTGCCGGTGCTGCTGTGGTATCTCGGGCGCAGGCCGCCCGAACCGTGGCGCATCGCCGGGCTGGCCTTTGTCAGCTACGGCGTGCCGGCGGCTGTCTTCATGCTGTATCAATTGGTGACCGGCGGCGAGCGCGCGGTTCAGGAGTTCTCTCTTTTCGCTGGATTCGGACTGATCTTTGCCCCGCTCTGGGGCGGCGTGTTCGGCATGTTCTACCGCAATTTTCGGCGCGACATCTATGCGCGCCCCATCTGAAGGAGACGAGACAATGTTGACCTACTTGCTGAGCTTTATCGGGCTGTCGCTGTTGGCGCTGATCGCCCTGACACGGATGATCGTGCTGATCGGTTCGATGCAGCGGGAGTGCCCCGAGACCGGAACGGCGGCGCGGTTGGTCGCCGTGACCGTGGCGACGGGGTTTTGCGCCATCGGCGCGGGGGGCGTGTTTCTCATCGCGGCGGCGTTCCCACTGCTGGCTCAGGTCCCGATGATGGCGTTCTTCGTCGGGTTGGGGCTGGCGGTGCTGTGCCTGGGCTTGGGGTTCTCGCACGCGGTAAATACGTTGCGGCTGATGCTTTACAGGTCGAACGTGCTTGCCGAGAACTGAGACCGGAGTTGAAAAAGCAAAAGGCCGCCCATGTCGGGGCGGCCTTTTCTGTTTGTGCAGGAGTCCCCGGGTCAAGCCCGGGGCAGGCTCCCGGGTCAAGCCCGGGTCCGCCCATCAGTAGCTGAATTCTTCGTAAATCCGGGTCAGGTCGCCGTTCCAGGTGCCGTGATAACGGTCCAGCAGTTCGTCGGCGGGCACACGGCCGGACTCGACGCTTTCCTGAAGCGCGTTGAGGAAGTGGGTCTCGTCCGGGACCATGCCGCCGGCGCCGGGGCGGGCGCGGGCCTTGAGGCCGGCCTCGGCGATCGACAGAACCTCGCGTGCGAGGTCGTGCATGGAGATGTCGCCCACCTTCGCATCGAGCGCCTGTTCGCTGGCCGCCACGCGCAGCGCGTCGCGCGTCTCGGCGTCCCAGCCTTTGGCCACGTCCCAAGCGGCATCGAGTGCCGACTGGTCATACATCAGTCCCACCCAGAAGGCGGGCAGGGCGCAGAGCCGCCGCCACGGCCCACCATCGGCGCCGCGCATTTCCATGAATTTCTTGATCCGCGCCTCGGGGAAGATCGTGGTCAGGTGATCGGCCCAGTCCGAAAGCGTCGGCGTTTCACCCGGCAGGGCGGGCAGTTCGCCCTTGAGGAAATCGCGGAAGGATTGACCCAATGCGTCAATGTAGCGGCCGTCGCGATAGACGAAATACATCGGCACATCGAGCGCGTACTGGGCATAGCGCTCGAACCCGAAGCCGTCCTCGAACACGAAGGGCAGCATGCCGGTACGGTCGGCGTCGAGGTCGCGCCAGACGCGGGCGCGCCAGGACTTGTGGCCATTGGGTTGCCCGTCGAGGAAAGGTGAATTCGCGAACAGCGCGGTGGCGACGGGTTGCAGCGCCAGGGCCACGCGCAGTTTTTGCACCATGTCGGCTTCGGACGCGAAATCGAGGTTGACCTGCACGGTGCAGGTGCGGCGCATCATGGTCTGGCCCATCGTGCCGACCTTCTGCATGTAGGCATCCATGAGCTTGTAGCGGCCCTTGGGCATCATCGGCATGTCTTCGTGCCGCCAGATCGGCGCGGCGCCAAGCCCGATGAAGCCGACGCCGACCTTGTCTGCCACGTCCTTGACCTCGGCCAGGTGGACGTTCACCTCGTCGCAGGTGTGGTGGATGGTCTCGACCGGGGCGCCCGACAGTTCGAGCTGTCCACCTGGTTCAAGCGACACGTTGGCGCCGTCTTTTTCCAGGCCGATCAGGTTGTCGCCTTCCATGACCGGCGCCCAGCCATGCTTGTCGCGCAGGCCTTCGAGAACGGCGCGCACGCTGCGGTCGCCGTCATAGGGAATGGGTTTGAGCGTGTCCTTGCAATAGCCGAACTTCTCGTGCTCGGTTCCGATGCGCCAGGTGTCGCGCGGTTTGCAGCCGCTTTCGAGATACTCTGCCAGTTGGGCCTCGGACTCGATCGGGCCGCCGCCGGATTGGGGGATGGACATGAAGACTTTTCCTGCGTTGCGCGCGAACTTGGGGGAGAGGCTTGGCCCGAATGGGCAGGGGTGTCAATGCAGCCGATTGGTGTATGTGGACCAGACGGTGACTGTTTCGCGATCTTGTGACGAGAGTGCTGCGAGCATTTTTTGCACGCGCAGGCCGGGCAGGGTGGTGAAGGCGTCAAAGAGCGTGTCGGCGCCCTGGGCGGTCGTCGGGATCATGAGGGCGGGCTGGCCGGGCTGGTGCAGGCCCCAATGGGCAGGCTTGGCGGCGTGATCGAGCGTGAGGCGGGACATCTCGGCAAGGTCGGCCGTGCCGCCGGTGAGGGGGCCGAAATAGGTGACGCGGCCCTCGTCGACCTGCACGATGCCGGGTCCGCCGGAGGCGCGGCGAAAGCGGGCGCGTTGCAGGCCGATGAAGCCCAGAGCGGCGCCGAGCGGCAGCAGGGCGTATCCGACCCAGGACAGGATGCCGATGAAGCCGAGCGACCACCACGCGCCAAGGGCGATGATGCCCGCGCCGATCAGCACCTCGCGCCAGCGGGTCAGGCTGGCGGTGGCATCGGGACGGATGAAGCTCATGCCCAGTCTCCGAAGCGTTGTTGCCAGACGGTCATGGCGGCGACGGCGGCGGTGTCGGCGCGCAGGATGCGCGGGCCCAGGGACGTGGCATGGGCAAAGGGCAAACCGTGAAGGCGTGCGCGTTCGGCGTCGGAGAAGCCGCCTTCGGGGCCAATCAGAATGGCCCAGGGCGCGGCGTGTCCGTCCGTGCGGATGGCTTCGCCCACGAGCGTCTCGTCACAGAACATCAGGTTCCGGGTTTCCGGCCATTCGGCAAGCAGGCGGTCGAGTTTCTGAAGGTCCGTGACTTCGGGGACATAGGTGCCGCCACATTGCTCGGCGGCCTCGACGGCGTGAGCCTGAAGGCGGTCCTGCCGAATGCGTTCGGCATTGGTGAAGTCGGTCTGGACGGGAATGATCCGGGCCGCACCCATCTCGGCGGCTTTCTCGACGATGAAATCGGTGCGGGCCTTCTTGATGGGCGCGAAGATCAGCCAGAGGTCGGGCGGGTCCTGCTGCGGGCGGGTCTGTGCCTCGATTGTCAGCAGGCCGCCGCGCTTGCCCGCCTCGGTGACGGTGGCACGCCATTCGCCCTGTCGACCGTTGAAGAGCAGGACGGCATTGCCCGCGCCCTGACGCATCACGCCGAAGAGGTAATGCGCCTGATCGCGGTTCAGAGGAACCGTTTGCCCTTGTCCCAGCGGGTGCTCTACATAAAGCCTGATCTTTGCAGTCGACATGGGGCCAACATATGACCGGACTGAACCAGACGCCAGATGCGACCGGAGCGGTCGCCGATGCGGTCAAGGGCAACTGGGTAGATCGGTCGGCCCCGGCCTGGAGCCGGCCCTATCTGCGGCTGAGTCGGGCAGACCGGCCGATCGGGACGTGGCTGCTGCTGCTGCCGTGCTGGTGGGGTCTGCTGCTGTCGATGCTGCATGACGGGCGTGCCACCTGGCACGACCTGTGGATCTTTGCCGGCTGCGGCATCGGGGCGCTGCTGATGCGGGGCGCGGGGTGTACGTGGAACGATATCACCGACCGGCATATCGACGGGTCGGTATCGCGCACCGCGTCGCGGCCCATCCCGTCGGGTCAGGTGAGCGTGAAACAGGCATTGGCATGGCTGGTGGCGCAGGCGCTTGTGGCGTTCTGCATCCTTCTGACCTTCAACAGTGCGGCGATCATCCTCGGGATCATCTCGCTGGCGCCGGTCTGCATCTATCCTTTCGCCAAGCGGTTCACCTGGTGGCCGCAGATCTTCCTGGGGCTTGCATTCAACTGGGGCGCGCTGCTGGCGTGGACCGCGCATAGCGGGCGTCTGGAATGGCCAGCGGTGGTGCTGTACCTGGCGGGGATCGCCTGGACGCTGTTCTATGACACGGTCTATGCCCAGCAGGACGCGGAAGACGATGCGCTGATCGGGGTGAAATCCACCGCCAGGCTGTTTGCCGAGCGCACGCCGGTCTGGTTGCAGCGGTTCCTGATCGGCGCGGTCAGCCTGATGGCCATCGCGGTGATCGGTGCGGCGGTGGGCGGTTCGGCCCTCGCGGTGCTGGTGGCGTTGATCGGGCCTTGGGCGTTCGGATGGCACCTGTTCTGGCAGCTGAGACAGTTCGACATGCAGGACGATCCGACGCTGTTGCGGCTGTTTCGGTCGAACCGGGATGCGGGTCTGCTGCCCCTGCCGTTTTTCGCCGCAGCCCTGTTCGTCTGATTGCACTCGGGGCCGGTGGGGCATAAATAGGCCGGGTGGTAAACAACGGCGAGACTTGGGTTCATGCGCCTCTCCTCCATCTTCGCCATTCTTGGTACCTTCTTTCTGGCCTTCGTCCTGTGCCTTTTCGCGGCGCGATTCTCGGTGCAAGTGATCGAAGAAGGCTCGCGCAACGCGGTGCGCGACACGCTGGACGAGCGCGGGATGACATGGACGGAAGTGGATGCCGACGGGTTGCAGGTGTTCCTGGCCGGCACGGCACCGTCCGAGGCCACGCGTTTTCGCGCGCTGTCGATCGCGGGAAGCGTCGTGGAATCGGCTCGGATCATCGACCAGATGCTGGTGGCCGACAGCGCCGATATCGCGCCGCCGCGATTCTCGGTCGAGATCCTGAGCAATGACAGCGGACTGTCATTGATCGGACTGATCCCGGCCGAGACCGACCGCGAGCAGCTGATCGAGGACGTGGCCAGGAATGCGCCCGGCAAGGAGGTCACCGACCTTTTGGAGACGGCCGATTATCCGCATCCCGAGACGTGGGATGACGCGATCGGATACGCGGTCGACATCCTCAAGCAGATGCCGCGCACCAAGATCTCGGTCGAGGCCCGCAGGGTGAGCGTGGTGACCATGGCCGACAGCCACGAAGACAAGCGCAACCTCGAGACACAGTTGGCGCGCAAAGTTCCCGACGGGGTGCGCCTGTCGCTGGATATCTCGGCGCCGCGGCCCGTGGTAACGCCCTTCACGCTGCGCTACCTGCTGGAAGATGGCGAAGGCAGTTTCGATGCCTGCGCTGCCGATACGGAGGCCGCCCGCGACCGCATCCTGGCTGCCGCGGGCAAAGCGGGCTTGCGGCAAAAGGCCCAGTGCACATTGGCGCTGGGAGTGCCGTCGCCACAATGGGGTCGCGCGGCCGAGTTGGCCATTGGCGCTCTTGGCGAGTTGGGTGGCGGCAGCGTGACATTCTCGGACGCCGACATTGCATTGGTGGCGGCCGAGGGCACCGATGAAAAGCTCTATGACAGCGTGATCGGCCGGCTGGAGACAAGCCTGCCGGAAGTGTTTGCCCTGAAGGCCGTCTTGCCCAAGCCCAAGGAAGCCGCCGAACAGGCCCCGCCCGAGTTCGTGGCGACCTTATCACCCGAAGGGCTCGTTCAGATCCGTGGCCGGCTCGAGAGCGCGCAGGCGCGGGAAATGGTCGACAGCTTTGCCAAGGCAAAGTTCAGCTCGGACGTGGTCAGCACAACCGCGCGGGTGGCTGAAAACCTGCCGACGGACTGGACGGTGCGCGTGCTGACCGGACTGGAGGCATTGGCGTATCTGTCGAACGGGGCCGTGACCGTCGGGCCGGATAGCATCGCGGTAACTGGCCTGACCGGGCAGCAAGACGCCAGCGCGGAGATCTCGGCGATGTTCGCCGCCAAGCTGGGAGAAGCCGCGGATTTCGACATAGACGTGAATTACCGCGAGGAACTGGACCCGGTGGCGAGCAAACCCACCCCGGAGGAGTGCGAAGCGCAGATCGCCGAGGTGCAGGCCGACAGCAAGATCACCTTCGAGCCGGGCGAGACGGATGTGGATTCCAACGGTGCGCAGATCATGGACCGGATCGCCGATATCCTGAAGGCCTGTGGTGAAATCCGCATGGAAATCCAGGGCCACACCGACAGCCAGGGACGCGAGGTGATGAACCAGCAACTGAGCCAGGCGCGGGCACAGTCGGTTCTCAACGAGTTGCGGTCGCGCCGTGTGCTGACATCGGCCATACGGGCCAAGGGATACGGCGAAAGTGATCCGATCGCCAGCAACGACAGCGAAGAGGGCCGCGAGGCCAATCGCCGGATCGAATTCCGGGTCATCCGGCCGGAACCGATCGAAGAACAGCAAACAACGCTTGAAGCGCTGGAAGAAGAAGCGCTAAACGAGACCGATGCGGCGGGGGGCGACGCCGAGCAGGAAACCGGGACGGATGAACAGAACTGAATTTATCATAGCCACGGCGATCGTTTTGTTCGTGGCGTTCTGCATGGGATGGTTCGCCAATTGGTTGGTGCATCGGTTCATTCGGGTGTCAGGGTCCGACGTGGGCGAGTTGGAGCGCATGGCGCAGGAGCTGCACGAAGCCGAGGAAACCCGCGACCAGGCGATCACCTACCTTCAGCAGCGCGAAGCGGAACTGACCAACCAGCTGAGCCAGACCGAGGCGGAACTGTCGGCCACGATGGACGGGCTGCGCGAGGCCCGGCACGAGGCCGAGGAATTGCGCAACGAACTGGAAAAGAGCCGCGCCTGACCACGCGGCGCCCCGGGCCGACAGTCGATCACGATAGCGTAGGCCGTGGTTTCGTGCCGGAGCGGCTTGGCGTAATCTGCCGGCGCAGTGGGGCATGGCCCCGTCTCCGAGGATCCGTGAGCTGTGTTCATGCCTGATAAACGCCTTGCTTTCAAAACGTGCCTGAATGGCCAAGCCGACGGTCAAATCGGCCTGTGCCATCCGCGGGGCCCGGCTCGATAGTGGCATGATCAAACGATCCATCCCCGTGGCCGTAGTGGCCATCCTCGTATCGCTGTTCCTGCATGCCGTCGGCGTTGGTTGGCAGGACATTGTTGACGCCTCCGAAGACACGACATCTGCACCGCAGGAGCAGCCGGCGCCCGACACGGGACGCGCCTTCGAGGACCTCGCCGAACCGTTGCCGGAGCCACCAGAGCCGGAGCCGACCGAGGCGGTCGAGCCGCCCGATGTGACCGAGCCGGACACGATGCAGACATCCAATGCGATGGTGGCCTCCGACAGCCCCGAGGAAGTGACGGCCCCGGACGGCCCCGAGGGCGAAACCGGAAGCTCGGACGAAGGCGCCGGAGAGGAGTCCGAAGACGTTGCCGAGAACAACGGCGAGGATCAGAGCACATCCGACATCGCGATGATCGCGCCCGATGCGCCGGACGCCGAGCCGCAAGCGCCCGAGGGCGTCGAGCAGGGCACGCCCGAACTTGCCGAGGACGCTGCCGAAGCGGAGGAGACGCCGCAACCCGAGGAGGTCACACCGGAGACCGACGAGGCGGCGCTTGCGCCGACGCCGGAGGCACCTGAGAACGTGATCGCGGCGGAGGAGCCGAACCTGGAAGCCTCGGCGGTCACCAGGTCTCTGCGGCCACCCAGCACCCGGCCCACCGCCGAGCAACTGGGTGTGCCGGAACAGCGCCAGGCACAGGCGCGGCGGACCCCGACCTACGAGTCGCCTCTGACCGCCTACAAGCGGGATGGTACCGACCTGACGGCGCTTGGCCGTGTTGGCAGCGCTTCGCCGGGCGATTTCGGAGGATCGGGCGGCCAGGGCAATGCCGGTACGACCAATTACGCCGGGCGTGTCCTGATGCAACTCAATCGCAGGCCGCGGATAGACAATCAGGCGACAGGCTCCGCGCGTGTCTATTTTCAGATCAATCCGAACGGGTCGCTGGCCTGGGTGCGCATTCTCAACAGTTCCGGATCGGCGGGCATAGACAGCGCTGCAGAAGCCCAGGTACGCAGTGCGGCTCCCTTTCCTCCGCCTCCAAGCGGGCAGCCAGAGAAGCTGGTATTCTTCTATCGCAATCGGTAATGGCGATGAACGGGCGCAGGAAAAGGGAACGATCTGAATAGCGGCCGAGATATTTCGAACTGGCCGCTTGCAACGGTGCTTGGTAGTCAATCAGCCAAATCGTACATCCGGCGGTCCGTTCGAGCCATCCCAAGCCGCATCGGTCGACCAGCCTTTGAGCAGCGTGTTTCGTTCGCGCCGCAAGATCAGGCCTTGGATTTGGCGGCCTTTTTCTTGATCTTCTTGGCTTTCCTGTCTGCCTTTGCCTTGATCTCCTTGGCTTGAAGCTTCAGCTTCTTGGCTGCCTTCTTTGCCTTCGCTTTGGCTTTGCCAGATTTCCTCTCGGCTTTATCGGCCGCCTTCCTTGCCGCTTTTTCGGTTTCGTCGGCCTTCTTTTCCGCCTTGGCTTTTATCTTTTTCGCGGCTTTCTTGGCCTTCTTTTCCGCCTTCGAAGGAGCGTCTTTTTTCGCGTCGTCCTTCCCCTTGCTTTCCGCGGACTTGGTGCGCTTCTTCTTGCCGGAGGTGGTCTTGGCAGCAGGGCGTGCCACCGCCATTTCGCGATCGTTTTGCGAGGCGGGGTCGGGTGTGGGGGCCGTGATCTGTTTTGCACGTGCGATCAGAACCGGGGCCGTGGCGGCGCCGACACCGCGCACGATCACGATGTCCGAAGGGTGAGCTTTCGCCAGGGCTTCGGCATCCGGTATGCCGGCGGCGATCATTTGTGAGGCAAGGCCCGGGCCAATGCCCGTGACGCGCGTGAGGTCTGTCATTCTGGATAGTTCCGTGAGTGGTTTGTTGTGCGAAACGATTATTGATTTGGGATACAATGTATATACAGACTGAACTTGTCAACCGACCAATTTCTTAGTGCTGGTGCGCCGTGGTGCCGTGGTGGTGGAGAGTCACTTTGTCGAGAAATCGACGATCGCCTTCACCAGGCAGTCCAGGCTGTCGGTACAAGGGATGGCGGCCGGGAGGCTGTCGCTCATCAGGGAAAGTTCGGTGCAGGCGATGAGCAGGTGATCGGCGCCTTTTTCAGCCATGTCTGCAGCGATGCGTCCCAAGCGGGGGGCGAGCGTGTTCAGATCGCTCCTGGCTTTGACCGCGCGAATGATGCCGAGAAGCTCGTCTTCGTTATCCGCCCAGAGCGGTTTCAGGTCATGCGCGTCGAATTTCGTGTCGAATACGCCCACCTTGCGCGTCGCGGGGGAGGCCAGCATGCCAACGGTTCCCGCGCCGGTGTCGGCAAGATGTCGAGCCGTCAGCTCTATCATGTCCAGGAACGGCAGGCTGGTGGCATTGGCAACGGCCACCGCGTAGTGGTGAGCGGTATTGCATGGCATGGCCAGCGCCTGGGCGCCGGCGCGTTCGAGATCCTGCGCCATGGACATCAGAACTGGCATCGGGTCCTGCCCGTCGCCGTCGATCAGCGCCTTGATCCGGGACGGCACCTGCGGGTTCTGATGTACGATCAGGGGAACATGGTCGGCGTCGTCCTGCGCGGGGATCGCGGAAAGGACCTTTTGCATGAGCAGGATGGTGGCTTCCGGCCCCATCCCGCCCAGGATTCCGACCGGCTTCATCAGGCGCCTATTTCGGAACGTCGAAGCAATGGCTGTAGCCTGTCAGGCCGATCGCTCCGCCGGTGTGAAGGAAGACGATGCGCTCGCCTTTCTTGAAGTGCCCCTTGCGGCAGAGGTCGATGAGACCTGCTGCGCCCTTGGCCGAATAGACCGGGTCAAGCAGGATCGCCTCGGTCCGGGCGAAAAGGTCGATGGCCTCCAGCGTGTCTTCGGCGGGGATGCCATAGCCGGGACCGACGTAATCGGTGTTTGCGACCACGTCCTCGCGGGCGACGACGCCGGGGCAGCCTAGTTTCTCGGCCGTCTTGACGGCGAGGTTGTAGACGTTTTCTTCCTGCTTGGGTTTCGGCGCACGAACGCCAATGCCCAAAAGCGGGATTTGCGCGTTCATCGCCTTGAGGCCCGTGATCAGACCCGCCTGCGTGCCCGCCGATCCTGTTGCGTGAACGATGTGGTGGACGTTCAGGCCCATAGTGACGAACTGGTGCAGCATCTCGAAGGCGCAGTTGACGTATCCAAGCGCGCCGGTGGCGTTGGAGCCACCACCGGGGATGGTGTAGACCTTCTTGCCCTCTTCGCGGAACTTGTCGGCCACCGCTTCCATTTCGGCGTTCATGTCGAGATCGGGGCCGCGATGTTCCATCGTTGCGCCGTGCAGGTGATCCAGGAGGACGTTGCCGTTATACTTGTAGTTGTCGTAATTGTAGCCGGTCCGGTCCTCTAGAAGGATGTGGCAGGCGAGCCCCAGCTTGGCCGCTGCGGCCGCGGTCTGGCGGGCGTGGTTCGACTGGGTCGCGCCCTGCGTCATCACCATTTCAGCGCCCTGTTCCTGTGCTTCGGCCATCAGGAATTCCAGCTTGCGGGTCTTGTTTCCGCCGGTGGAGAGCCCCGTGCAATCGTCCCGCTTGATCCAGATCTCGGGGCCGCCCAGAGCCTCGCTGAGACGCGGCATGTGTTCAAGCGGCGTGGCAAGGTGGGCGAGGCGTACGCGGGGAAACTTTGCAAGGTTCATCTGGGTCTTATCCTTTGGTATTCGCGGTGAGTTTGGCAGGTCCGGTGCATTTGTCCAGACGGATATCGGCGGCCAGGGCGTGGCCCTCCATGCGTTCGGCGCGACTGATGGCGGCGGTGGCGCGCGCCAGGTCGGCAACAGCCTCGTCCGAGACGGCCTGCCAGGTCACGGTCTTGAGAAACTTGTGCACCGAAAGGCCGCCGGTGTAGCGGGCGGCCCCCGACGTCGGCAGCACGTGGTTGGGTCCCGACGCCTTGTCGCCAAAGCTGACGGTGGTGTTCTCCCCAAGGAAAAGCGAACCGTAGGCCGTGAGACGGGAGCGCCACCAGTCGAGGTGTTCGGCCATGACCTGCAGGTGCTCGGGCGCCTTGGCGTCGGCATACTGCGCCATGTCTTCCGGCGTGTCACACAGCACGACTTCGGCCAGATCGGCCCAGGCGTGTGTCGCGGCGCTGCGGTTGGGCTCCGGCAGTTCAGCGATCAGGTCGGGCACGCGGGCAAGCACGGTGTCGGCAATCGCGCGGTCCGTGGTCGCCAGCCAGACGGGACTGTTATGGCCGTGCTCGGCCTGGCTGACGAGGTCGACGGCAACGACCTCCGGATCGGCGGTGTGATCGGTCAGCACGAGGCTGTCGGTGGGGCCCGCGAACATGTCGATGCCGATGGGGCCGAACAGCTGACGCTTGGCCTCGGCGACGAAGGCATTTCCGGGACCCACAAGAATATCCGCCGCCGGTGCGCCGAACATGCCGAAGGCCATCGCGGCGACGCCCTGCACCCCGCCGATGCACAGGATGCGCGTCGCACCCGCGAGATGCATCGCGAAGAGCATTGCGTCGGGAATGCCCGCCGTACCGTTGGGCGGAGAGCAGGCAGTGATGTCGGGTACGCCGGCCTCGCGCGCCGTGGCGATGGACATGAGCGCGGAGGCGATATGCGTGTAGCGCCCGCCCGGCACGTAGCAGCCGGCCGCCTGCACCGGGATCTGGCGTTGACCCGCGATCAGGCCGGGGCGCAGCTCGATCTCCATGTCCTGGGCCGTGGCGCGTTGGGCCGCGGCAAAACGAGAGATGTTGTCGTGCGCCCAGCGAATATGCTCCTTCAAATCCTGCGGAACGCGGGCAATTGCGGCTTCGATGCTGTCCGAGGACACCGCGATATCGCCGGTCCAGCCATCCAGTTGCCGCGCGTATTCCAGCGCGGTTTGCGCGCCGCCGGCCTTAAGGCGGGCCAGCATTATTTGAACGGTATCGGTGACGTCGGCCATCGTCTGGGGCGGTTGGCCGGGGGCGGTCTTGAGGTAGGTAAGCGGCATGGCAAATCTCCTGTCCGTTTCGGATTGCGCCCTCGGGCCGTGTCAGACAAGGGACATGATCGGAAACCGCCGCTGTTTTTCCAGCTGCCAAAGGGTGTTTTCAGGAAATACGAAACTTCCAGCGGTCAAGATTTGAACGCATAAAGCAGTGCTCGGCGCAGAAAATTCGTACGAGTTTTCTCGGAGGGCCGAAGCCGCGCGGCCGCTCAAAACTGGTCGCTGGATTCCAAAATCGGAGGGTTTCAAAGCTATCGCTAGCAGGTAAATTGAGCCAGGAATGAGAGTGTATTGGGAGGCGACGCCCTGATGTCCAAAATCGTGATCCTGACGGGCGCGGGCATTTCGGCCGAAAGCGGGCTTGGCACGTTTCGCGATCAGGACGGGCTGTGGGCGCAGCACCGGATAGAGGATGTGGCGACGCCGGAGGGATTTGCACGCAATCCGGGCCTGGTGCAGGAATTCTACAACGCCCGGCGTGCGCAGGCCGCTGCCGCGCGTCCCAACGCGGCGCATGAGGCGCTGGCGCGGCTCGAGTCGGACCATGCGGGCGAGGTATTGATCATAACGCAGAACGTGGATGGCCTGCACGAGGCCGCCGGCAGCCGCAACGTGGTGCACATGCATGGGCAGCTCGACCGCGCCCTGTGCCATGCCTGCGGCCACCGCTGGCCGGCGCCAAAGGTCATGCAGCCCGAAGATACTTGCCCCGAATGCGGGCAAATGGCGACCCGACCGGACGTGGTGTGGTTCGGTGAGATACCCTACGGGATGGAGCGGATCGACCCGGCGCTGGCCGATGCCGATATCTTTGCGGCAGTCGGGACCTCGGGCAATGTGTATCCGGCGGCGGCCTATGGCCAACATGCGCGCCGGATGGGCGCGCATACGGTGGAACTGAACCTTGAGGTATCCACTGCATCGCGCGATTTCGCGGAGCATCGTCGGGGACCGGCCAGCGAGGTCGTGCCGCTTTGGGTCGAGGAGATGCTGATGGCGTGAGTGGTTCTGCCCTGGCACGGGGTATTCTACGCGATACCACAGGTTGATTTGGCTGTTCAGACCTAGCCGGAGGGGAACGCGGATGCCTTGGAACTACACAACCGAAAAGAGGTTCGGCTGAGGGCCGCAACCCGGATCACCCGGGGGCCGCGGATGATTGAACACCTTCTTTGATAAACGAGTGTTGGATGTTCGGTTGCAGACGACGAGCCCGCAACGCTTTCCTTTCCGGTTCTCGCCCGGCAGAGTGACGGCAGGAGAGGGAGCCGAATGTCGCACTACATTGATCCGACGAAAGATAGCTTTGCCGCGTTTCGGGCCATGGCTCGCGAAGGCCCGGTCCAAATGCTCAACCTGATCCGTCTGCGCGAGGAGGCGGAGTATGGCGACGGTACCGTCGCGACCGGGGCGGAGGCATATGCCGCCTACGGACGGGAAAGTGCGCCGGTTTTCCGCGACCTGGGCGGCCGGATCGTATGGGCAGGACAGCCCGAGATGATACTGATCGGACCACAGGACGAAGGCTGGGACATCGCGTTCATCGCCGAATATCCAGATGTCGACGCTTTCGTCGGTATGCTGCGTGATCCCGTCTATCGCCGTGCGGTGCGGCACCGGCAGGCCGCGGTGGCGGATTCCCGTCTTGTTCGATTGCGCCCCGGCACGCCCGGAGGCGCGTTTGGTGAGATGGTTCTGAATGAGGATTGAGGCAGGATCGACATCCGGACGCCGGTCGCGTGCGGTCATCTTCGATCTGGACGGTACCTTGATCGACAGCGCGCCGGATATCCACGCCGCCGCCAACCGGGTGCTGGCGGGTCACGGCATTGCACCTTTCACCCTGGCCGAGGCACGGGGTTTTGTCGGTCACGGCGCGGCAGTATTCATCAGGCGGTGCCTTGCCGCACGGGGTTTGGACGACGATAACGCGTTGCAGGCGCAGGTCCTCCAGCAGTTTCTTGACGTCTACGAAGGTGCGGTCCACCTGACGCAGCCGTATCCCGGCGTGAATGCGTGTCTCGACGCCCTGGCTGGCGCCGGTGTCGCGCTTGGCATTTGCACCAACAAACCCGAGGGGCCGACGGCTTCGGTGCTGGCGCATCTGGACCTGGCGCGGTACTTCAACGTGATCGTCGGCGGTGATACCTTGTCGGTGCGCAAGCCCGATCCGGCGCCCCTGCTGCGGGCCGTCAGTCAAACCGGCGCAGAGGAGGTCATCTTCGTCGGCGACAGCGAAGTCGATGCGGAAACGTCCCGGACGGCCGGCGTGCCTTTCGCGCTTTTCACCGAGGGTTATCGCAAAACCCCGGTTGACGACCTGCCCCAGTCAGGCCGGTTCAGCCAGTTCGAGGCATTGCCCGCGCTGGTCGATAGGGTTCTGGGCGACCGCGATGCGCCGCCTGTTGTCAGGTCCGGGGCGGATTGCTAGGCTTTCGAGATGCAGATCTTGCTTGGCCGTTCGACCAGATGCCTCAGACCAGTGTGACGCTCGCCGATGTCGGTGATCAGCCGGATATGGCCGGAATGTACCGGGTGGTGCCGTGCCGGTGCGACCCCGAGCTTTCGGATTGTCCAGCCAGGATCAAGGTCCTCCCGACCTTGGTGAATTGGTTTCAGGGCGGTGAGTTCCGGCTCGGCAGGATCGGGCACCAGTCGTACCGGGCCATCGCTTGCCGCCTGACGCAGGCTGGCATTTTGCTGGGCAATCCAGGAGGTATCGCACCCGGACATGACGTCAGCAGGGCGTGGGCGTGACCGAGGGTGTGACGGCAAAGCTCCTGGCCGAAGTGGTCGCGCGGCGCGATGACCTGGTCGGCCTGACGCAAGACCTGATCCGCATTCCCACGCTTAACCCGCCGGGCGCGAAGTACCGCGAAATCTGCGACCTTCTGGACCGACGGCTTCTGAAGTCCGGGTTTCAGACCGAACTGGTACGGGCCGAGGGCGCGGTTGGCGACAGCGATCGGTATCCGCGCTGGAACCTCGTGGCGCGACGCGACGGCAGCGCGCCCGGTCAGTGCGTGCATTTCAACAGCCATATCGATGTCGTCGAAGTGGGCCATGGCTGGACGATGGACCCGTTCGGTGGCGAGGTGAAGGAGGGGCGCGTTTACGGGCGCGGCGCCTGCGACATGAAAGGCGGGCTCGCGGCCAGCATTGTCGCAGCGGAAGCATTCATCTCAATCTGCCCCGACTACGCGGGCGCGATCGAGATAAGTGGCACCGCGGACGAGGAGTCGGGCGGCTTCGGCGGCGTCGCATACCTCGCGGAGCGGGGCTATTTCAGCCCCTCCCGGGTTCAGCATGTCATCATTCCCGAGCCGTTGAACAAGGACCGGATCTGTCTTGGCCACCGGGGCGTCTGGTGGGCCGAGATCGAGACGATGGGCGAAATTGCGCATGGCTCGATGCCGTTTCTGGGCGATTGTGCCGTCCGTCACATGGGCGCCGTGCTGGCGGAGATGGAAGCGAGCCTGTTCCCGGCACTGGCGGAGAAACGCACGGACATGCCCGTTGTGCCCGAAGGCGCCAAGCAGTCGACGCTCAACATAAACTCGATCCACGGCGGCGAACGCGAGCAGGAGGCCGACTATACCGGGTTGCCGTCGCCCTGCGTGCCCGATCGCTGCCGCATGGTGATCGACCGGCGCTTCCTGATCGAGGAGGATATCGGCGAAGTCGAACGGGAAGTACGCGACGTGCTTGAGCGCGTGCGCGCGGGACGGGCCGGCTTCGATTACACGATCAAGGGTATCCACAGTGTCGAGCCCACTATGACCGCGCGCGATGCGCCGGTGGTGGGCGCCGTCGCACACGCGGTGCAGACGGTCTTCAGGCGCGAGGCCGAGTATGTGGTCAGCCCCGGCACCTACGACCAGAAGCATATCGACCGGATCGGGCGGCTGAGCAACTGCATCGCCTATGGGCCCGGGATACTCGACCTCGCGCACAAGCCGGACGAATACGTCGATATCGAGGATATGGTGCAAAGCGCGCAAGTCATGGCATTGGCTTTGCACAGCCTGCTGTCTGGCGACGGCACATGATCACCGCGCCGACCTGGGGCGCGTGACCTGGGCCAAGGTGGCCTGCACGTGTCGGCTTGAACTGGCCGGGCATCGCCGCATCTTGATCGGATATCGAAATCAGGAGGACGATTGTGAGACATTTCGTATGTGCCGCCGTGGCGGCGTTCGCGGCGACGCCGCTTTGGGCGGGTGAACTGGCGTCTGGCGACGAGATCACGTCAACGATTTCCGGCAACACCGTGCAGGGCAGCATGGCAGACGGCTCTGCCTATACAGAGTTCTACGACACGGACGGCAGGATCAAGGGCGCCGATTACACCGGCGCGTGGCGCGTTGAGAACGATCAGATGTGCTTTGACTACGGCGAAGAGGAAAACTGCTGGGGTGTCGCGATTGATGGAGAGTCCGTCACCTGGATGAACGGTGAGACCGCCGACGGAACGGGCACCGTCGTGTCGGGCAACCCGAACGAATTCTGACGCCACTGTCAGCTTCAGACGGCGATATTGTCGATCAGCCGAACCCCCGCGAGATGGGCGGCGGCGAACAGGCGAGCAGGCTGCGCGGTGTCGGAGACACTGCGCAGATCGCTTTGGGACCGCAGGTCAAGGTAATCGACCTTGGTGAATCCCGCCGTGAGCAGGCGGTCCACGGCACGCTCCCGTAGGGGGGCGAGGGCTTCGCCATGGGCGAGGCCTTTGGCGATCTCCTCCATTTCCTCGTGCAGTCGCGGCGCGATCGTGCGCGCGCGATCGGACAAAAGCAGATTCCGTGAACTGAGCGCCAACCCGTCGATGTCGCGGATCGTGGGGCAGCCGTGCACGGTGACGCCGAGGTCCAGATCGGCGGCAAGTCGGCGCACGACGAGCAACTGCTGAAAATCCTTTTCACCGAAATAGGCATCGGTCGCCCGCGTCTGCGTGAAGAGTTTCGTCACCACCGTGGCCACACCGTCGAAATGGCCGGGCCTGTGTGCCCCGTCCATCACATCGGTCAGGCCGGACACCGACACGTTCGTGGCGAAAGCGCCGGGGTACATCTGGTCGCCATCCGGCACCCACAATGCGTCGACCTCGAAACGCGCGAGCTTTCGCGCGTCGTCATCCTCGGTTCGGGGGTAGTTGGCCAGGTCTTCGGGGTTGTTGAACTGTTTTGGATTGACGAAAATCGTCACGATCACATGGTCGCAGTCGCGCTTTGCGGCCGCCACAAGCGACAGGTGACCGTCGTGAAGCGCGCCCATGGTCGGCACGACGCCGATGCGCGCGCCGGCCCGCAGCCAGGGGGCGGTCATCGCCCGCAGGTCAGGCAGGCTTCGCAGGATAGGCGCGGTCACGTGTTCGGTGCCTTGTCTGAATAGACGTGCTCCTCGCCGGGAAAGGCGCGGGCGCGGACCTCTTCGGCGTAGGTGGCGATGGCCCGTTCCGCCTCTTCGCCCAGATGCGCGTAGCGCTTGACGAATTTGGGCTTGAACGCGGTGAAGAGCCCCAGCATGTCGTAATGCACGAGGATCTGCCCGTCGCACCCGGCCGAGGCACCGATCCCGATCGTGGGTATGCCTATCTCGCGGGTGATTTCATCCGAAAGCGGGGCGGGCAGTTTCTCGAGAACGACCGAAAAAGCGCCCGCCTCGGCGATCGCACGCGCGTCTCTCAGAACCTTGCCGGCGCCTTCGTTGCGGCCTTGCACCCGATAGCCGCCCAGCGTGTTTATGGATTGCGGAGTAAGGCCGATATGGGCCATGACCGGCACGCCACGCGCCACCAGAAAGGCAATCGTGTCGGCGATGTGAGCGCCGCCTTCGAGCTTGACCGCCGCACAGCCGGTCTCGGCCATGAGCCGCGATGCGTTTCGAAAGGCCTGCGCCGGGCTTTCCTCGTACGACCCGAACGGCATGTCGACGACCAGCATGGCGGTCTTGAGACCCCGTGCCACGGCCTGACCGTGCAGGATCATCATCTCCATCGTGACGCCCAGCGTGTTCGGAAGGCCATGCAGCACCATGCCCACGCTGTCGCCGACCAGCACGAAATCGCAATGTGCATCCATCAGTTCGGCCATGGGCGTGGTATAGGCGGTCAGCGACACGATCGGCGTGCCACCTTTCATAGCGCGGATGTCGTCGGGAAGTGGCGCTGATTTACGGCTTGTGGCGCTCATGGGACGCTCCGGAAATGTGCTCGGTGCGAAAGTGCCTAGCAGGTATGTGAAGCTGAATCCAGCGCGTAAGGCCCGAAGGAAACACGCTGAATTCCCGGCGGTTCTCGTTGCGAGAAACAGGTGCCGCAAGGCGTTTCGGAGCGGGCAGGTCGGGAAGGGGCTTTCAAACCGTTCGAGAATCCTTAGGTTGACCTTGCGCAGATGCGGAGCGCGCCCCGCGTTTGCTCTGCCGCCACGGATAGGAGACGTCTTTTGCGTTTTGTTGCAGTTCTCGCCTGGCTGATCCTGGCAGGCACCGGGGTTGCCCTTGCCCAGGACCGCGACACCCGGGCGGAACGTCAGGAAGTCATCCGACTGTTGGGGCAATTGCCCGACATCGCGCCCATCCGCGAGGACCTTCGCCTGTTGGGATTTCGCGGCGACAACCTGGATCTGGCAGTGGCGCAGGCCGAATTGCTGTATCGCGACCCGGTCATCGCCGGCTACGTCGCCGATCAGGTCATTGCCGCGTTCGAGGATCCGACAGCCGTGCGCGTTTCGGACGGCCTGATGTGGCCTCTGATCGAACGCGGGCTCGGCCACCTGCCGACCCGGGACCTGAAGTTCTATTATACCGTCGAACGCAAGATCATGGAGACACTTACAATCCGGCAGTGCGGTATGGCGGTAAGCAACCGCATGCGCCCGGCGCGGTTTGCCGAACTGACATCGCGCGTGGCCGCCCGTCTGAATACGGACGCGTTGGAAAAATACTACCGCATCCAGGCACAGGCGGCCCGCATTGGTGCGCGGCGCCAGCCGGTGCGCTTGAGCGAGGTCGCAGCACGTCGGGTCGAAGAGCGACTTCAGGCCAGCATGACGCGCAGCATCATGGCGACCGACCGCGCGGGTGACCTGATGCAGGCGATGATCAACCTCGACCAGGCCAGCACGACCGAGGCCTGCGCCATCGGACGGCTTTTCATGAACACGGTCCTGCAGCTGGAAGGCCGCGCCCTGAGCGATACGCTGGTCTACATGAGCCGCCCTTGAGCGCGCCGCTGCGCATCGGGAATCGGGCTGCACGCCGGCTGTGGCTTCATGCCAACGGCCTGGCCGACAATCCCTCCGGCGCCGTCGATGTGATGAAGACGATTCGGCAGTTGGGATTCGTGCAACTCGACACGATCCGGAATGTCACGCGGGCGCATCATCACATCTTGTGGAGCCGAAACCGAAACTACCGCGAGCGCAGCTTGTGGCCGCTTCTGAGGGGGCGGCAGCTTTTCGAGCATTTCACGCACGATGCCTCGTTGATCCCGATGGACGTGCTTCCCTACTGGCAGCGGCAGTTCCGGCGCCTGGGGGCGAAGGTGTCGCGCGCTGACTGGTATCGCTCCGGGTTGGCCCAAGACGATATCCGGCACATCCGCGAGCGCATCGCCCAGGAAGGAGCGCTTTCGACCCATGCGTTCGACACAAAGGCGGAAAGCCGCGAGATGTGGGCGCGACCGCCTCATAAAAAGGCGCTCGATCAGATGTGGTACGCGGGAGAGCTGGCAACCAGTCACCGTGAGAACTTCGTGAAATTCTACGATCTTGGCGAGCGTGTTTTCCCCGAAGACCTGCGCCGGTGCCCGGGCGAGGAGATGGCCGCCGACTGGCTGTGCGATGCCGCGCTTGATCGGCTGGGCATGGCCACCGTGGGTGAGGTGCAGCGGTTCTGGGACGCGATGGATGCGCGCGAGGCCAAGGCATGGTCGGAGCGTCGCGACCTCGTGCCGCTGGAGGTCGAAGGCGCGGACGGAACCTGGCGGGCGGCCTGGGGCGTGGCGGATATCGAGACGCGTCTGGCAGCGGCGGAGGGGGTGTCGTCGCACCTGCGGCTGCTCAACCCGTTCGACCCGGCGATCCGCGACCGGGTGCGGCTGGAGCGTTTGTTCGGCTTTGTCTATCGCAACGAGATGTTCGTGCCCAAGGATCAGCGCGTCTGGGGCTACTACGTCTATCCCCTGCTGGAGGGGGACCGCTTTGTCGGACGGCTGGAGCTGAAGGCCGACCGCGCCGCGGGCTGGATGCGGGTAACCGGGTTCTGGCCGGAGCCGGGAGTGAAATGGACCGCGCAACGAATGGCGAAACTGGACCGCGAGCTGACCCGCTTCGGCCGCCTTGCCGGGATCGCGGACATAGGCTGGAGCGTGCCGCGTCCGGCGTGATCCGTCAGGCAGGGTTGAACCAAGAGCCAAAGCACGCTGCCATGTGAAGACAGGCGGCAAGGGAGGACCGAGATGCGATTGCAAGGAAAGACAGCGGTGGTGACCGGCGGGGCCAGCGGATTTGGCGCGGGGATCGTGCGCAAATTCGTGGCCGAAGGGGCCCGGGTGATGATCGCCGACCTCAACGGTCCCGGCGCCATGGCGCTGGCCGAGGAATTGGGCGCGGCGGCCTGCCCGGTGGACGTGTCGGATGCGGCCAGCATGAAGGCGCTGACGCTGGCCACCGAGATGACGTTCGGCCTGCCGGATATCGTTGTGAACAATGCCGGAATCACGCACCTGCCGCAGCCCGCCGAGGCGGTTCCGGAAGACGAATTCGACCGGGTCTTCGCGGTCAACTGCAAGTCGGTCTACCTTGCTGCGCAAGCTTTCGTGCCGGGGATGAAAGCACGCGGCTCGGGCGTATTTCTGAACGTCGCCTCGACGGCCGGCGTCAGCCCGCGGCCGAAACTGAACTGGTACAATGCCTCGAAGGGATGGATGATAACGGCGACGAAGGCGCTGGCGGTGGAACTGGCACCCGAAGGAATCCGGGTGAACGCGCTGAACCCGGTGGCCGGGGAGACGCCGCTCCTGAAATCGTTCATGGGCGAGGACACGCCCGAGATGCGGGAAAGGTTCCTGAGCACGATTCCGCTGGGTCGGTTTTCGACACCCGAGGACATGGGCAACGCCGCGGCCTTTCTGTGCAGCGACGAGGCGAGCATGATTACCGGAGTGTGCATGGAGGTCGATGGCGGGCGCTGCATCTGAGCGTTGGCATTTCCCGCGTGGAAAATGGGATAGAAAATGCGCATTTTCTATACCGGAATTTGCGCAAATTCCGAAAACACCCGGCGGCATAGGGCCTGTTCATTTTCCGCGCGAGGCATTACGGACATGCGAAAGACAGGATTGCGGGGGCAAGGCTCATGAAAAAAGCACTGATTACAGGCGTGACGGGACAGGACGGTGCCTATCTTTCGGAGCATCTTCTGGCAGAAGGCTACGAGGTGCATGGCATCAAGCGACGCACGTCGCTGTTCAATACCGACCGGATCGACCATCTGTTCGAGGGCGAGTCCGGCCGGACGGGCCAGTTCCAGCTGCATCACGGCGACATGACCGACAGTTCCTCGCTGACGCGCATCCTTCAGGCTGTGCGTCCGGACGAGGTATATAACCTCGCGGCGCAAAGCCACGTCGCGGTCAGCTTTGAAGAACCGGAATATACCGCCAATTCCGACGGGATGGGCGCGCTGCGCCTGCTGGAGGCGATCCGGTTCCTGGGGTTGGGCGACAAGACGCGGTACTACCAGGCGTCGACGTCGGAACTCTACGGCCTGGTGCAGGAAACCCCGCAGCGCGAAACCACACCGTTCTATCCGCGCAGCCCTTATGCCGTCGCCAAGCTATACGCCTACTGGATCACGGTGAATTACCGCGAGGCCTATGACATCTATGCCTGCAACGGCATCCTCTTCAACCACGAGAGCCCCATTCGCGGCGAGACCTTCGTGACGCGCAAGATCACGCGGGCGCTGGCGCGGATCAAGCTGTGTACGCAAGAGGAGCTGCGCCTCGGGAACATGGACGCACTGCGCGACTGGGGCCATGCGCGCGACTACGTCAAGATGATGCACCTGATGCTGCTTCAGGACAAACCCGAGGATTACGTCATTGCGACCGGCCAGCAGTACTCGGTGCGCGAATTCGTCAAGCGTGCGGCCGACGTGCTGGGCATGAACGTGACCTTCGAAGGCGAGGGTGTCGACGAGGTGGGCCGCGACGAGACCGGCCGCGTGATCGTGCGGGTCGATCCGGCCTATTTCCGCCCCGCCGAGGTGGAGACCTTGCTGGGGGACGCCAGCAAGGCGCGCCAACAGCTTGGCTGGACCCCGGAGACGCCGTTCGAGACACTGGTCGAGGAAATGGCGCTGTCGGATTTCGAGGAAGCGGCGGCGCAGAAGCGGGCGCAGGAACAGGGATGAAGGTACTGCTGACCGGCGGGCGCGGCATGGTTGGTCGCGCCATCCAGGACCATCCGGGCGCGGCGGCGCACCGGATTGTCGCGCCGACCAGTACCGAGCTGGACCTGACGGATCGGACGGCGGTGATGAAATTCGTGTCCGAAGCCGCGCCTGACATCGTCATCCACGCGGCGGGCCGCGTCGGCGGAATCCAGGCCAACATGGCCAACCCCGCGGCATTCCTGGCCGAGAACATGGACATGGGGTTCAACGTGGTGCTGGCCGCGCGCGAAACGGGTGTGCCAAGCCTTCTGAACCTCGGGTCGAGCTGCATGTATCCGCATGATGCCCCCAACCCGCTGCACGAGGAGAGCCTCGGCAAGGGGGAGTTGGAGCCGACGAACGAAGGCTACGGCCTGGCCAAGGTGGCCGTGGCGCGACTCTGTGCATTCATCAGCCGGGAACGCGATGACCTGGCCTACAAGACACTGATTCCCTGTAACCTTTATGGGTTGAACGACAAGTTTGATCCGGCGATCTCTCATCTCGTGCCGGCGATCATCCGCAAGGTTCACGAGGCGAAGGAAAGCAGCGCCGAGACTGTGGAAATCTGGGGCGATGGCACCGCGCGGCGCGAGTTCATGTTCTCCGGCGATCTGGCGGATGGCGTCTGGGCGGCGGTGGAAGGGTTTGATGCGCTGCCGGCGCGGATGAACATCGGGTTGGGCTACGACTACTCGATCAACGAGTATTACGCCGAGACCGCCCGCGTGATCGGCTGGGAGGGTGCATTCGTGCATGACCTGTCGCGCCCTACCGGCATGAAGCAAAAGCTCCTGGACGTAAGCGCGCAGAAGGATTTCGGCTGGGAGGCGCGGACCTCGTTGGCCGAGGGGATCGCGCAGACCTACGCGCATTTCCAGGACCTGTTGGAACGGGGAGCGGCATGAGCGAGGCCAAGGGGTTCCCGCTGGCAACGACGAGTTGGGACGAGAAGGAATACGCGGCCATCGACCGGGTGGTGAAATCCGGCATATTCTCGATGGGGCCGGAGGTGAAGGCCTTCGAGGAGCAGTTCGCGGCGGCCATGGGATCGGCCCATGCCGTGATGGTGAACTCGGGCTCTTCGGCGAACCTGCTGATGGTGGCGGCGCTGAGGTACCATTCGAAGATCGACCTTCCTGCCGGAGCGGAGGTGATCGTGCCCGCGGTCAGTTGGTCGACGACATACTACCCGCTGCACCAGTACGGTCTGCGGCTCAAGTTCGTGGATATCGACGCGGATACGCTCAACTACGACCTTGAGGCGCTGGAGGCGGCTATCGGTCCCGAGACCAGGGCGGTCATGGTGGTGAACCTCTTGGGCAACCCCAACGATTTCACCCGGATCGAGGCCGTTGTCGCCGGGCGTGACATCGTGGTGATGGAGGACAATTGCGAAAGCCTTGGTGCGACGTTCCAAGGGCGGCAGGCGGGCACCTTCGGCATCGCGGGCAGCTATTCGTCCTTCTTCTCGCACCACATAGCCACGATGGAAGGCGGGCTGGTGGTGACCGATGACGAGGAACTTTATCACATCATGCTGTCGGTCCGAAGCCACGGCTGGACCCGGAATTTGCCGAAATTCAACCACGTGACGGGCGAGAAAAGTGACGACCCGTTCGAGGAAAGTTTCAAGTTCGTGCTGCCGGGTTACAACCTGCGCCCGTTGGAGGTGAGCGGGGCGATCGGGCAGGAGCAGATCGCGAAACTGCCGATGATCGTCGGCGAACGGCGCAGGAATGCCGAGGCATTCCGTGGCCTGATGCAAGGCTATCCGCAGATCCGTATCCAGCAGGAAATCGGCCAATCGAGCTGGTTCGGCTTTTCGATGGTCGTGCAGCCCGATGCCGGGTTTTCACGCGCCGAGCTGATTGCGTCTCTGGTTCGGCAAGGTGTGGAATGTCGGCCCGTCGTGGCGGGGAATTTTGCCAAGAACGAGGTTGTCACGAAACATATGGATCACGTGATCCATGGCTCGTTGAAGAACGCGGACGACATCGATGCCAACGGGCTGTTCATTGGCAACCATCATTATCCTCTGAGCGATCAATGGGATCTTCTGCGCGCGGCGCTTGACGCCGTGGCGCGCTCCTGAGGGATCGTCCCGGATTATTCTGCGAATAATCTTGCCTGAGAAAATTCGTACGAATTTTCTCAGGCGACGCCGGCACGCAGGGCGTCGTGGATGTGGACGAGGCCGACAAGGCGGTTAGTGGAATCGGTCACCAGCAGCACGGTGCGCTTGTTGGCGTTCATGACCCCGAGCGCCTCGACCAGGAGCGTATCCGGCGCGATGACAAGAGGCGATTTCGTGGCGACTTCGCCTGCCGTGTGTGTCATCAGCCCGTCCATGTTGCGGCGCAGGTCCCCATCGGTCACGATGCCGACAAGCTGATCCCCCGAGACGACGGCGGCGACGCCAAAGCTCTTGCGGGTCATTTCCACCAGAGTTTCGCCCATGGAGGTGTCTTCGGTCACCAGGGGCAGTTCGTCGCCCGTGTGCATCACTGCCGAGACCTTCAATAGCTGTGCACCCAATGTGCCGCCGGGATGGAAGGCGAGGAAGTTCTCACGCTCGAAGCCACGCAGTTTCATCATTGCGACGGCCAGCGCGTCGCCCATCGCCATGGTGCAGGTGGTCGAGGTGGTGGGCGCCATGCCGATGCCGCAGGCCTCTGGCGCGTCGGGCAATGTCAGCACGTGATCGGCCTGTCGCGCCAACGCGCTGTCGGGTTTCTTGGTGAGCGCCACCAGCGGAATCGAGAAGCGCGCGCAATGGGCGATGATGTCCGCCAGTTCGCGGGTCTCCCCGGAATTGGAGATCAGGATCACGGCGTCCTGCGCGGTCACCATGCCAAGATCGCCGTGACTGGCCTCGCCCGGATGGACGTGCTGCGCTGGCGTGCCGGTGGAGGCGAAGGTGGCGGCAATCTTGGCCGCGACGTGGCCGGATTTGCCCATGCCCGAGACGATGACGCGGCCCGGCACCTTCAGAAGGCACTCGACCACGGCATCGAAGTCGTCGGGCAGCGTGTCACGCATCAGGTCGAGCGCATCGCGTTCGATGGTGAGCACGTCGCGCGCGATATCGGTGGGGGTCGGAGTGTCTGTCATGAAGGTCGCTTTTCTATTCTGCGCCGAGCCTGACCGAGCGGGCAGGGACGGTCAAGTTTCGTCCTCGTGGACGACCTTGATATGGGTCGTTCCACGGGCTTCGGCCAAGGCCATTTGTTTCTGGCGTTCGCGAAAGCGGTTCTTGTCGGCCTCGGTTGTTTCCTGCGTGCAGAGGTGGCAGGCGACACCTTGTTCGTATTCGGCGCGCTGCGTGTCTTCGGGCAGGATCGGCCGGCGGCAGGCATGGCAGAGCAAATGCGGGCCTTCCTTGAGGCCATGGCCCACCGACACGCGGCCGTCGAAGACAAAACACTCGCCGTTCCAGGAGCTGTCTTCAGGGGGAATCTCTTCAAGGTATTTCAGAATGCCGCCCTTGAGGTGGTAGACATCATCGACCCCCTGGCCCAACAGGTAGTTCGTGGACTTCTCGCAGCGGATGCCTCCGGTGCAGAACATCGCGATGCGCTTGTTGTGAAAACGGTGCTTGTTTTTCTCCCACCATGCGGGGAAGTCGCGGAAGCTGTCGGTCTTGGGGTCGATGGCGCCCTGGAACGTGCCGATGGCCACCTCGTAATCGTTGCGAGTGTCGATGACGGCGACGTCGGGCGATTGGATCAACTCGTTCCACTCCGCGGGGGCGACGTAATGCCCGACCCGTGCGACCGGATCCACATCGGGCTGGCCCATCGTGACGATCTCTTTCTTGAGGCGCACCTTGAGGCGACGGAACGGCTGGGACGCGGCTGTGCTTTCTTTCCACTCCAGATCGCCACAGCCGGGCAGGCCTTGGATGTGGGCAAGCACCGCGTCGATCCCGGCGCGCGGCCCCGCGATGGTGCCGTTGACGCCTTCCTGCGCCAGCAAGAGAGACCCGGAAATCTTCTCGGCCTCGCACAACGCGAGCAGTGGGCCCTGTATGGCGGCAGGGTCGTCGAACCGGGTGAAATGGTAGAGCGCGGCGATGGTATACATGCGCCGCGATCTACGCCCTTCGGTGACGTTCGGCAAGCTCTGCGCGGTCAGCCCTTGGCTGTCTCGGTCAGGCGCTTCAGCTGCTTGGTGATGAAGTCGCGCGTGTCTTCGTGAGCGAGTTTGCCGTCCTCGATCTTGCCCGCCGAGCCGCCGATGGCGATCTCGAACCCGGCCTGAACGTTCGCATTGATGACAGATAGAACCTGGCGCAGGTCGTAATGCGCGGTAAGGCCCGCCGTAGCCCCGGGCGACTGCGTGATGATCAGCGTGGGTTTGCCCGAGAAGGGCGCGTTGGGTTCCTTCGACATCCAGTCGATGGTGTTCTTCAGAACGCCCGAAGTGCCGCGGTTGTATTCCGGCGACACCACGATGATGGCGTCCGCGGCGGCCAGTTTCTCGGCCAGGTCGCGGACCGCCTGCGGAGAGGTGTCCCCATCCTTGATATCCTCGTTGTAAAGCGGGATATCGGCAATGTCGTGCCGGGTAACGGTCACGCCCTCGGGCACCAGCTCTTGCAGTGTCTCGGCTACTGAGGTGCTGTGGCTGCCTTGGCGAAGCGATCCGCTGATCGTTGCGAAATTCAGTGTCTTGGTCATGTCATGTCTCCTTTGATCGCATACATAATCGGTTGGCGAATTAAGGAAACAGCAACACTCGCAGGATTTCTCTGCATTTTCGCACAGACACCGGGGTGACATTGACCTGCGCGCGTGACTGCTTCAGGGTCCGCGCGAACTGCCGACAGTCACCAACAGGAGAGACTCATGCCCAAAGGCCTGATCGTGATCGACATGCAAAACGATTTCTGTCCCGGCGGGGCACTGGCCGTCGAGGGAGGAGACCGCATCGTGGCGGGGATCAACACGATCATGCAAGATGCATCCGCCGTTGTGCTGACCCAGGATTGGCACCCCGCGGGGCATTCGTCATTCGCCTCGAGCCACGAAGGCAAGGCGCCGTTCGACATGATCGGGATGCCCTACGGGCCACAGGTGCTTTGGCCGGACCATTGCGTTCAGGGCACGCGCGGGGCGGAATTTCACCCTGACCTTGCGACCGATCACGCTGACATGATCGTGCGCAAGGGCTTCAACCCGGCGGTCGACAGTTACTCGGCGTTCTACGAGAATGACCATGAGACGCCCACCGGACTGCATGGCTACCTGCGCAGCCGGGGGATCACCGAGCTTGTGATGGTGGGTCTGGCGACGGATTTTTGCGTGAACTACTCGGCCGTGGATGCCGCAAGGTTGGGCTATCCGGTGACGGTGCTGCGTGATCTCTGCCGGGGAATCGACCTCGACGGCTCCTTCGAGCTGGCGCTGAAGGACATGCGCGACGCGGGGGTCACGCTTGCCTGATGATCTGCCGGAGGAAATCCGGGCCTGCCGCATCTGCGCCGAGCGCTTTGCCGCGACACATACCGCGCACGAGCCCCGCCCGGTGGTCTGGTTCCGGCCCGGTGCGCGCATCCTGATCGCGGGACAGGCGCCGGGGCTAAGGGTGCACAAGTCCGGCAGGCCCTTCGACGACCCGTCTGGTGACAGGTTGCGCGACTGGTTGGGCATGTCGTCGGAGGAATTCTATGACAAGAATCGCGTTGCGATTATCCCGATGGCGTTCTGTTTCCCGGGATATGATGCCAAGGGGTCGGACCTGCCACCGCCCGCGATCTGCGGTCGGACATGGCATGACCGGGTCATGGCGGCACTGGGCGCCGTGCGGCTTCGGGTGATCGTGGGCGGCTATTCGCATCGCTATCATCTGGGTGCGAAAGGATCTGTGACAGAAACGGTGCGTAACTGGCGGGATCATGCGCCCGGGGTTTTCCCCTTGCCGCACCCGTCGTGGCGCAATACCGGCTGGCTGAAGAAACACCCGTGGTTCGAGGCGGATGTGCTGCCGGCCCTGCGGACTGAAGTGAGGCGTGCACTGGATGACTGAGGCGACACATTTGGACCGGGCCCATGCGGCGATGGAGGCCGGCGACGAGGCCGCCCGCCTGCGCTATTACCAGACGCTGGCCGCGGCAGAGCTGTTCCTGCTGCTGGAGGCGGAGGCGCAGGAGGACGATGTCGTGCCGCAGGCCTTCGAGGTGGAAGGGCAGACCTTCGTGCTGGCCTTCGATACCGAGGAGCGCCTGTCCGGGTTTGCCGGGGACGCGGCGCATTACGTCGCCCTTTCCGGCCGCGCCGTGGCCGAGATGCTGGCCGAGGCTGGGCTGGGGCTGGGCCTGAACCTGGAGGCAGGTCCGCAGGCGGCCCTGTTGCCGAATGCGGCGATGGTCTGGTTGGCCGAGACACTGGCCGAGGGGCCGGAAGAGGTGGAAGCGCAACCGCAGTCGTTTCATCCCCCGAAGGGCCTGCCCGAAGAACTGGTCACGGCGCTGGATGCGCGACTGGCCGCGGCGGGTGGGCTGGCCGAGCTGGCTTATCTGGTTGGCGTGACCTACGAGAACGGCACCACGGGGCATTTGCTGGGCGTCGTGGATGCGGTGCCGGGGGCCGATACCGCCATCGCGCGCGCCGTGTCGGACGTTCTGGCGCTGTCCGGGCTCGAGGCGGCGCTTCTGGACGTGGGGTTCTTTCGCAGCACCGACCCGGCGGCGGCGCGTATGGCCTTGGTCGGCTTGCGTTTTGATCTGCCAAAGCCCGAAGAGACCGTCCGTCCGGCGCCGGGGACCGACCCGGGAAAACCGCCGAAGCTGAAATAAGCGGGGGCGTCTTCTTTCAAAGAAAACGGCACGGAATTTTCACAAAATTCCGAGACGCTTCTTGCCCCCGTCTCGTGACAGCGAGGGGCCGGTTCTCAATAACCGAGGTCGCGGTCGACAAGGTGCAAGAGCGGCTCGCCCGCTTCGCCGCGGCGGATATTCTCGGCAATCACCTCTGCGGCGGTGTCAGCGCGGGTTTCAGACGCGATATGAGGCGTAACCGTGACGCGGGGATGGGCCCAGTAGGGGTGCTCGGGCGGCAACGGCTCGGTGCGAAAGACGTCCAGCGTGGCATGGGCGATATGCCCGGAGTCGAGAGCCGCGATCAGCGCATCGTCGTCGACCAAAGGCCCGCGGCCGGGGTTGATGAGAAATCCGCCGGTTGGCATCCTGGACAAAGCGGCGGCGTCGATGAGGTTCTCGGTTTGCGGGGTATAGGGCACCAGCAGCACGACGATCTGTGCGGTCTCCAGCGCCCGAGCGAAGCCGTCGTCCCCTGAGAGGCAAGTGATCCCCGGGATGTCCTTCTGGCTGCGTGACCAGCCGGTGACCGGAAAGCCCAGATGCGCGAGCGTTTCCGCGCATGCGCGCCCCAGCGCCCCGAGGCCGAGGATGGTGACGGGGCGGTCCTTGGCGAGGGGCGGCATCTCGTTACGCCAGGTGCCATCCTGCCCGAGTATGTGTTCGTCCATGCCAAGGTGATGCCTCAGCGTATGTCCGGTGACCCATTCGACCATGCCCCGTTCCAGCCCGTCGTCGACCATACGGGTCAGCGGCTGCGTCAGTGTCTTGTTGCCGGTGATTTCTTCGACCCCGGCCCACAGATTGAAGACACCCTTGGTACGCGTGTAGGGCGTGAAGTCCCGCAGCGTGGAATTCGGCGCGTAAACGATGTAGTCCACCTGCTCCGGCGGGATTTCCATCGACAGATTATAGTCCTTGAGACCCGCCGCTTCGAATGCCGTGCGCAGGGGTGTTTCGTATTCCGCCCAGCGTTCGGGCCGGGCGGCGAAGAGAATGTTGAGAGACATGAAACCTACCGGGGTCTGTGGATGTGGGCACTCTGCACCAGGCCGAAGCCCAGCATCAGGATGAGCATGGCCGAGCCGCCGTAGCTGACAAGGGGAAGCGGTACGCCGACCACAGGAGCCAGTCCCATGACCATCGACATGTTGACCGCGAAGAACAGAAAGAACGTCACCGCGACGCCAAGCGTCAGCAGTGACGAGAACCGATCGCGGTTGGCCAGTGCGGACGCGACGCAGAAGACGATGATCAGCGCATAAAGCGCGAGCAAGGACACCGCGCCGACAAAGCCGAATTCTTCGGCCAGCGTTGTGAAGATGAAGTCGGTATGCTTTTCGGGCAGGAAGTTCAGGCGCGATTGCGTGCCTTGCATGAACCCGCGCCCCGTCCAGCCGCCGGACCCGAGCGCGATCTTGGACTGGGTGATGTGATAGCCTGCGCCCAGTGGATCCGAGGCCGGGTCGAGGAACGTGTCGATACGGCGGTACTGGTAGTCGGCCAGCAATTGCCAGTCGGTGCCGCGGCTGTTGAAGACTGCCGTCACAAGCCCGCCGATCGCGGTGAGGACAACCGCGAAATAGGCCCAGTGTACTCCCGCGAGAAACATGATCAGCCCCCCGCCGGTGATGAGCAGGATCGAGGTGCCAAGGTCGGGCTGACGCAACACCAGCGCCACGGGTATGAGGATCAGGATGACCGGCAGCAACACCCAGAGCGGGCGCGAGGTCTTTTTTATCGGCAACCAGTCGTAATATGCGGCCAGCAGCATCACCAGCGTGACCTTCATCAGTTCCGATGGCTGCAGGCGCATGAATCCAAGGTCGATCCAGCGTTGTGCGCCCTTGCCCTCGACGCCCACAAGCTCCACTCCGACGAGCAGGAGAACCGAGATCGCGTAGGCCAGCACGGACATGTTGCGCCAGAACCAGATCGGCACCATCGCCACGACGAACATTACCGCGAAGCCGAGCGCATAGCGTTTCGCCTGCGGCTCGGCCCAGGGATTGAACGATCCGCCGGCCACCGAATAGAGCATCAGGATGCCGATTGCGGCAACGGCCGTCAGCAAGAGCGCCAGCGGCCAGTTGAGGTAAAGCACCTTTCGGACACCGGAGGGCGTGTGCTTGACGGTATATTCGAGATAGCTCACGGCGCAGCCCTCATGCCCGGTCGTTGTCTTCGCCGCCATGGCGATCGAGTCGCGAACGCAGTTGTTCCTGCTGCGTCTGGATACGGCCGCGATCCTTCGAGGGATAAGCCTCGAGCGGGGGGTCTTCGCCATAGAGCGCCTGGAGCGTGATGTCGCGCGCGATCGGTGCCGCGACCGAGGAGCCGCCGCCGCCATGTTCCACTATCACGGCGACCGCCACCCTGGGCGCTTCGTAAGGCGCGAAGTTGACGTAGAGCGCGTGGTCGCGGCGCTCCCACGGCAAGTCTTCGTTGCGAAAGACGCCGCGGGCGCGTTCTGCCGCGGTGATGTTGCGGACCTGGCTGGTGCCGGTCTTGCCGGCCATGCGGAAGGCGTCTTCGATGATGCGGCTGCCATAGGCTGTGCCGCGCCGGTTGTTGGACACGGCATACATCGCGCGGCGCACCTCGCGCAGGGTGTTCTCGTTCAACCCAAGGGACTCGCTGGGCTTGGGCGGTTCCTCGACACCATCGACCGAACGCACGAGGCGCGGCGAAACAGACCGTCCCGTGGCGAGGCGCGCGGTCATGACGGCCAGTTGCAAAGGAGAGCTGAGCACATACCCCTGGCCAATGGCGGCGTTGGCGGTGTCGCCGATCCGCCAGTCCTCGCCTCGTGTCGTGGCCTTCCACAGCTTGTTCGGGATCAGGCCCTCCGCCACGGACGTCATCGGCAGGTCATGTTCCACGCCAAGGCCCAGCTTGCGCGCCATCTCGGCCATCTTGTCGATGCCGACACGCAGGGCGAGGTCGTAGTAGTAGACGTCGCAGCTTTCGCGCAGCGAGCGGTGCAGGTCGACATTGCCGTGTCCGGCGCGCTTCCAGCAGTGGAAGCGACGGTTCGAGACCTTGAGGAAGCCGGGGCAATAGACCGTCTCGTTCGGATCGACCTGCCCATCCTCGAGCGCGGCCAGCGCCGTGATCATCTTGAAGGTCGAGCCGGGTGGATAGACGCCCTGTACGGTCTTGTTGGGCAGCGGTCGGTACTTGTTTTCCAGCAGCGAGGAATAATCCGCCTGCGAGATGCCGCGCACGAAAAGGTTGGGATCGTAGCCGGGGGTCGACGCGCAGGCCAGCAAGTCGCCGGTTTCGCAATCCATCACGACGGCGGCTGCACTTTCGCCCTCCAGACGGGCGGTCACGTAGGATTGAAGCGCGTTGTCGAGCGTCAACTGGATGTCCGCGCCGGCCTCGCCCTCGACCCGATCAAGCTCGCGCATGACGCGGCCGGCGGCGTTGACCTCGACACGCTTGGTGCCGGCCTTGCCGCGCAGAGAATCCTCGCGTCGGCGTTCCAGGCCGATCTTGCCGATCTGGAAACGTGGAATCAGAAGCAGCGCGTCGGGCGCGTCGATGCGTTCCAGGTCCCGGTCGCTGACCGGCCCCACATAGCCCACGACATGCGAGTAATCCGCGCCCATCGGGTAATGCCGCGACAGGCCCACCTCGGGGGTGACGCCGGGCAGGGCCGGTGCGTTCACCGCGACCCGGCTGATATCCTCCCAGCTGACGCGGTCGGCCACGGTCACCGGCGTGTCACCGCGCAGCTTCGCCAGGTCCTCGCGCGCCTTCTCCAGCTCCTCGGGATTCAGCCGCAGCAGTTTGGAAAGCCTGGCGATCACGTCTTCGACATCGCCGGCCTGCTCTCGGATGAGGTTGATCCGGTAGGAGGGAATATTCTCGGCGATGACCCTGCCGCTGCGATCAAAGATACGGCCGCGCGATGGGGGGATCAGGTGGATGTTGATCCTGTTCTCATCGGCCAGGAGGCGGAACTGGTCGGCCTGATCGACCTGAAGGTAGCGCATCCGCAAACCCAGCAAGCCCACGACACCGGCCATGCCGCCACCCAGCACGAGGCCGCGGCGGGTGATCTTCTTCTGGCTTTCGGTGTTGTCGCGGGTGGGGCGTTTCATGTCCGGCCTCCGAGTGCATCGATATCGCCGGGTGCCAGTTTACGCACTCCGAACACCGATTGCGAGACCAGCACGACCAGAGGATAACAAATCATCGTCATGACCAGTTGGATGAAGCTGAGGCCAAGCGGCGCCTGGTCGACTAGCAGAACCGCAAGGATGGTGCGGTAGGCCAGCGTCATGATCACCAGCGTCGTGGCGACCGAAACCCATTCCACCGCAAAGGTCAGATCGCGCAGACCGATATGGCGCGCGCGCAGGGCTTCGGCGGCAATCAGCACCAGCGCGGCCCAAAGGCCGGGAGGGCGATGGAACATGAGGTCCCCCAGAAGGATCACGCCGGCCACCAGCAACGGCGGCACATATTCCGGACGCCGCAATATCCACGCGAAGGTCAGCGCGACGATCAGGTCGGGGCCGGCCCAGCCGCGCGGCAGCGTCTGCATGGGCAAAAGGCTGAAGAACATGATGAAGAGCCCCAGCCCGAGGTACAGCAGGCGCATCGCCCATAGTTGCAGCGCGGCATTGTCACCCATCGATCGCCTCGCTGGTCTGCGCTTCGGCAGGCAGTTGCGGCTTGGGATCGGGATCGGCGCCCTGCACGATCGGAACGGACGGCTGGATCAGGCTGCCGGGGTCCAGAACGCGCTCGTGCCCGTAGTTGCGCAGCACGCGCAGGAATTCGAGCCGCTCGTAATCGGCCGCCAAACGGACCCGCACTCGCCCGCCTGGATCTTCGGCCACCTGGCCAACCAGCAAACCTGCCGGAAACACCTCGCCGTCGCCCGACGTCAGCACCCGGTCGCCGGGGCGCACCTTGTCGGCGTCCTCGATGAAGTCGATGGGCGGCGAGGCGGTGTTGTCGCCGATCAAGAGCGCCTGCTGGCCGGAGGGCTGGATCGTCACCGGGATGCGGCTGGACGTATCGGTCAGCAGGATCACCCTCGCGGTGTTGTCGCCAACGCCGGAAATGCGTCCCACCAGGCCCAGCCCGTCCATCGCGGCCCAGCCGTCGACGATGCCGTCGCGACCACCCACGTTGATCAGCACCGACTGCCGGAACGGCGAGCCGCTGTCAGCGAGCACCACGCCGGTGACAAATGTCAGGCGCGGGTCAAGCTGAACATTGTTGAGGTCAAGCAGGCGGGCGTTCTCTTGCTCCAGTTGCAGTGCGGCCTCTTTCCAGGCCTTCATCTGCTGCAACTCGCGGCGCAATTCCTGGTTCTGCTGGTAGATGCGCTGGTAGCTCTGGAAATCGCGCAGGATGTTGACGGCTCCGGTGACCGGCGCCATCGCCCAGTCGAAGCTGGGTACGACCCGGTCGATCACCTGCGCGCGGAAGCGTTCGACACGGGGGCTGTCGATGCGCCACAACAGGAACAGGCCTATCAGGCACAACACCAGAAGCCCCAGAAGCAGGCGCTTCAGGGGGGCAGTGTAATCGCTGCCTTGATTGCGGTCCTTGGCCAAACTTGTCCCTTCGCTTTCAGGATCGGCTTACTCTAGCACAGTGCAGGTGATGTCTTCGAATCCGTTCACGTAGTTGACGACCCGTGTACCGTCTCGCAGGGTCCCATACACCACGACCGAGCGGCGATGCGTCGTTATGCCGTCGATCGTGACCCCGAAAATCGTCATCTCTGCGGGCCCCGAGATCGGATCCTCGTAGAAAATGGACAGCTTGAAATTTTCATCATGCGGGCGCAGACCGACGACCTTTCCCGGAACGGTTTCGCCATAGGTTGTCGTGATCTCGGCGCTCGCATCGGCCCATTTGATCAGGGTCCGCAGGATCACGCCGCTGGCGTTTTCCCTGTGAACGCACTCGCCCGTGCGCGGCAGGGCGGCCCCCGCGTGCCCGGCAGAGGCCAGTAACGTCAGCACAAGGGATAGGATCATGAAACGCGGCACCATCCATCCTTTTGCAGAAGAGCGGCCTAGCTGTCGTAGTCGATTGCGTGGCGCAGTTGCTTTTCGAATTCCAGCGCCTTGCCGGTGCCGAGCGCCACGCAGTTGAGGCTGTCATCGGCGATGGAGACGGCCAGCCCGGTCTGTTCGCGCAAGGCCAGGTCCAGGTCGCCCAGCAGCGCGCCGCCGCCGGTCAGCATGACGCCGCGGTCGACGATGTCGGCGGCAAGGTCGGGCGGCGTGGCCTCAAGCGCGGTCATCACCGCCTCGCAGATTTGCTGCACGGGTTCCGCCAACGCCTCGGCCACCTGGGCCTGGCTGATCTCGGTTTCCTTGGGCACCCCGTTCAGTAGGTCGCGTCCCCGGATCTGCATCGAGCTGCCGCGCCCGTCATCGGGCATACGCGCGGTTCCGATCGAGGTCTTGATGCGCTCAGCGGTGGATTCGCCCACCAGCAGGTTCTGCTGGCGGCGCAGATAGTTGATGATCGCCTCGTCCATTCGGTCGCCCCCGACGCGGATCGAGCGGGCGTAGACGATGTCACCCAGCGAAAGGACGGCAACCTCGGTGGTGCCGCCGCCGATATCCACGACCATGTTGCCGGTGGGATCGGTGATCGGCATGCCCGCGCCGATGGCCGCCGCGATGGGCTCGGCCACCAGGCCCGCGCGGCGCGCGCCGGCGCTCAACACGGATTGACGGATTGCGCGTTTCTCCACCGGCGTGGCGCCGTGTGGGACACAGACGATGATCTTCGGCTTCGAGAAGGTCGAGCGTTTGTGCACCTTGCGGATGAAATGCTTGATCATCGCCTCGGCGGTATCGAAATCGGCGATGACGCCTTCGCGCATGGGGCGGATCGCTTCGATGCTGCCGGGGGTCCGGCCCAGCATCAGCTTGGCGTCCTCGCCCACGGCCAGCACCTTCTTGACGCCGTCCTTGACGTGATAGGCCACCACGGATGGCTCCGACAGGATGACGCCCCGCCCCTTGACGTAGACCAGCGTGTTGGCTGTGCCGAGGTCGATCGCCATGTCGGCCGTGAACAGGCCGGGAATTTTGTCGAAGATGGACATGAGGTCGTGCGTCCCGTGGTTTGAATAGTGATTTGGCCCCCGACTCGACCGCCGGAAACCGTGCGCTCTTATAGAGTGGGCGATTGCCGGGTGAAAGGGTGGTTTCGGGACTGCTAAGCGTCAAATTGCCGGGGGTCTTCGCCGTGGGCTGTGCATGTGCGGTCACGGATCTGTCAAAATCCGAGATGAACGGACGACGTGTGCGTCCTTGAGCGCGTTGTTCGGGTGATGCATGAGTGGAAAAGAGCCGATCACCTTTCGGTGATCATGGTGCTGCTGGGGAGGATTGAACTCCCGACCTCACCCTTACCAAGGGTGCGCTCTACCACTGAGCTACAGCAGCGCCGGTTCGTGGCGGGGTGATTAGACCGTTCCGGGCATTCGTGCAAGCGTAATCTGGACGCTTTTTGGCGACTGCTGTAGACAGGCGGCATGAGCACGAACCCCCCGCCCAAATCAGGCGCCAAACCCAAGCCAAGCCGCGAAGATCGGCTGAAGGCGGCGCTGAAGGCGAACCTGGCCCGTCGCAAGGCCCAGGCGCGCGGAAAGGCATCGGGACAGGAGGGGTCGGAGGCAGGCCAGAACAAGAACAAGGGCGGATAAGACGACATGGATTCGATACTCGTGACGGGCAATGGCCCGCTGCAGGGGCAAATCCCCATTGCCGGGGCCAAGAACGCCTGCCTTACGCTGATGCCGGCAACCTTGCTGAGCGAGGAACCCCTGACGCTGACCAACGCGCCGCGCCTGTCGGACATCAAGACGATGACCGCGTTGTTGCAGTCGCTCGGGGCGGAGGTGACCACGTTGCAGGACGGGCAGGTGCTGGCGATGTCGAGCCACCGCCTCGACAATCACGTGGCCGACTACGACATCGTGCGCAAGATGCGTGCCTCGATCCTGGTGCTCGGGCCGATGCTGGCCCGCGACGGACACGCGGTGGTCTCTCTTCCCGGGGGCTGCGCCATCGGTGCTCGGCCTGTCGACCTGCATCTCAAGGCGCTGGAGGCGATGGGCGCAGAGCTGGAACTGAAGGAAGGTTATGTTCACGCCAAGGCGCCCGGCGGGCTGAAAGGCGGCGTCGTGGACTTTCCTCTGGTGTCGGTGGGCGCTACCGAGAACGCGCTGATGGCCGCGACGCTGGCCAAGGGCACGACGGTGCTGCGCGGCGCGGCGCGCGAGCCCGAAATCGTGGATCTGGCGCATTGCCTGCGCAAGATGGGCGCCGAGATCGAGGGCGAAGGCACCAGCGAAATCACGATCCAGGGCGTCGATCGCCTGCACGGCGCGACGCACCCGGTCGTCACGGACCGGATCGAGCTGGGCACCTTCATGCTTGCCCCCGCCATCTGCGGCGGCGAGGTTGAGTGCCTGGGCGGTCGCATCGACCTTCTCGAGGCATTCTGCGAAAAGCTGGATGCCGCTGGGATCTCGGTGGAAGAAACCGACGCGGGCCTGAAGGTCACGCGCAAGAACGGCAGGGTCCGCGCGGTCGACGTGATCACAGAGCCGTTCCCCGGCTTTCCAACCGATCTGCAAGCCCAGATGATGGCGCTTATGTGCACGGCCGAGGGGACCAGCATCCTGGAAGAGAGAATTTTCGAGAACCGCTTCATGCACGCGCCCGAGCTGATGCGGATGGGCGCCCGGATCGACGTGCATGGCGGCACCGCGACCGTGACGGGTGTCGAACGCCTGAAGGGGGCGCCGGTCATGGCGACCGACCTTCGCGCGAGTGTTTCACTTATCCTGGCCGGGCTGGCCGCCGAAGGCGAAACCCTGGTCAATCGCGTCTATCACCTTGACCGCGGCTACGAGCGAGTCGAGGAGAAACTGGGCAACGTGGGCGCTCGGATCGAACGGGTTCAAGGCGAATGACGGAAGATGCCAAGTTCGAGGACGGGCGAGAGGCGCCCCTGAACCTTGGGGCGTTCGACGCCGAGGACCTGGAAGTGCTGTCCAGCCTCGTGCAGGATGCGGTTTTCACGATCACCGATATGGCCTGGCGTCCGCAGGAACGACGTCTTGCGTTCTTGGTCAACCGCTTCCGCTGGGAAGACGAGGGGCGCCAACGGCACGGGGCCGAACGCGTGCGCTCGGTGCTGGTGATAGACAATGTTCTGGGGGTCGCAAGCCAGGGGATCGACCGTGGCGACACGGGCACGATCCTGTCAGTCCTGAGTATCGGTTTCGAGCCTGATGCTGCGGATGATGTGTCTGGACACATCACCCTGACGCTGGCGGGCGACGGCGCGGTCAGGGCAAGGATCGAAGCGCTGGAAGTGAATTTGCGGGATGTGACCCGACCCTATCGCGCGCCGTCGGGCAAAGCGCCCGATCACGGCGCTTGAGCCTGCGCGGGCACGCGGCCGAGCGGATGGAATGAACATCGCGCGTTTCGTCATGGTCGCCGTGCCGCTTGGGGTCGTCCTGATCTATATCTCAGTCTTGCCGGACGGGGGCCGCTGTTGGAGATCCAGCGGGCTCAACTGGCGTTGCTGAAGGATCTTTCCGGCTCGCCCGAGCTGTGCGGCCGGGTCGCAGAAGGGGGGGCTGGCCCAACTCGATCGAGCAGGACTTGGCCAGGTCGACAAGCAATTGCATGGCAGATGGCTGGCGGCGCTGGTGACGGCCATGGGCGCGGGGCGCGATGCTCCCGAAGAATTCGGGCCGCCCTCGGCCGACGACTGGTACACATTTCTGCGTGACTGGCGCGAGGAGGACGGGACGACGCGCCCGGAGGTCGAGGCTTACCTGTCTTCGCAAAAGGTCGATCCGGACCCTTTCTGAACTGGGGCCGTGGCGTTCACCCGGCGTCTGATCGCGGATTCGAGCCTCTCGGGTTTGCGTATCCTGGTCGATTACACAGGCAGCCTACCGCGCTGATCCGTCCGACATGAACACGGCAAAGGCCCTTGAGCGACCGGCGCGCCCGGTCTAAGTCTGCGCCGCGACAGGAGAATGCCCATGCCCGTGCGACTGACGACGAAGGACGACGATTTCGAAAGCCGCTTCACGGCGCTTCTGAGCGCCAAGCGCGAGGACAGTCCGGACGTGGATGAGACCGTCGCGGGTATCATCGCCGATGTCAGGACACGCGGTGACGCGGCACTGATCGAGCTGACGGCAAAATTCGACCGCTTGGACCTGACCCCGGCCACGTTGCGCTTTTCACGCGATGAAATCGAGGCATTGGTGGCCCGGGTTCCCCATGAAGAGCGAGAGGCGCTGGAAATGGCCGCCGCACGTATCCGGACCTATCACGAACGCCAACTGCCCGAAGACGCCTCGTGGCAGGACGAATGCGGTGCGACACTCGGGTGGCGCTGGTCGGCGGTCAGCGCGGCGGGATTGTACGTGCCCGGCGGCCTGGCGTCATATCCGTCTTCGGTATTGATGAATGCGATACCGGCCAAGGTGGCCGGCGTGGAAAGGCTGGCGATCGTGGTGCCCACGCCCGATGGTGTGGCCAATCCGGCGGTTCTGGCGGCAGCGCAGATCGCCGGAGTAGACGAGATTTACCGGGTGGGCGGCGCGCAGGCCGTGGCTGCGCTTGCCTATGGAACCGAGAGCATCGCGCCGGTCGACAAGATCACCGGGCCGGGCAACGCCTATGTCGCTGCGGCCAAGCGGCGGGTTTTCGGCAAGGTCGGGATCGACATGATCGCAGGGCCGTCCGAGATCCTGGTGATCGCGGATCGCGACAACGAGCCGGACTGGATCGCGCTCGACATGCTGAGCCAGGCGGAACACGACGAGAGTGCTCAGGCACTGTTGATCACCGACGACTCCGCCTTTGCGGACGCTGTGGAGACGGCGATCGAGGCACGCCTGGAAACGCTGGAGCGCCGGGCCATTGCCGGGGCGAGCTGGCGTGATTTCGGCGCGGTGATCGTGGTGGACGACATGGAAGACGCTGCAAGGCTGGCCGACAGAATCGCGCCCGAGCACCTGGAATTGTGCGTGGCCGAGCCCGAGGCGCTGGCGGCGAAAATCACCCATGCAGGTGCGATTTTCCTTGGAGCCTGGACGCCGGAAGCTATCGGAGATTACGTCGGTGGGCCAAATCACGTGCTTCCCACAGCCCGCTCCGCCCGCTTTTCCAGCGGTCTCAACGTTCTGGACTTCATGAAGAAAACGACGATGGCGCGGATGACGCCGGGATCGCTCAGGGCAATCGGACCCGCGGCGGAAACACTGGCGCAGTCTGAAAGCCTGGAGGCGCACGGGCTGTCGGTACGCGCTCGGCTGGACAAGCTGAACCAGGGCTAGGCCTCCTGCCTTTCAGGTGTTTCGGCCTGCCGCGCATGTCACAGCGTCGCAAAAACACCTCGTACCGACGCTTGGCTGCATTGCCCGCTTACATCTGGTGGGGTAGGCAGGACCGAGACTGCCGAAGAGATGACCCATGAGCCGTATCTGTCATATCGAGTTGGATGACGCCAACCTGCCTCCGCCCACGCCCGAGATCGAGCAGGAGCGGAAAGTGGCCATGTTCGACCTGATCGAGGAGAACTCTTTCAGCCTGCCGATCCGCGATGACCGGGTGGCGCCCGACGGGCCCTACCGTGTCGGTCTGTCGATCCGCGAGAAGCGGCTCGTGTTCGATATCCGTACCGAAGACGATGCGCCAGCGGCGGAATTTCACCTTTCATTGTCGCCCTTTAGGCAAGTCGTGAAGGATTACTGGGCGATCTGCGAAAGTTATTTCGACGCGGTGAAGAACATGCCGCCAAGCCAGATCGAGACCATCGACATGGCGCGCCGCGGCATCCACAACGAAGGTGCGCGGGTGCTGGAGGAGCGGCTGGACGGCAAGGCGAAGGTCGACACCGACACCGCGCGGCGCCTGTTCACGCTGATCTGCGTGCTGCATTTCGGGAGCTGACGCAGATGGTCGAGGAGCTTCCTCAGTCCGTTTTGTTTTGCTGCGACCACAATTCCGCGCGTTCGCCCATGGCCGAGGGCATCATGAAAAAGCTATATGGCACGGATACTTATGTCCAATCGGCCGGGGTCAAAGGGGACATGGACATCGACGGGTTCTCGATTGCGGTCTGTGACGAGATAGGGGTCGAGCTCGCGCGGCACCGGACCCGAAGCTTTGACGAGATGGAGCAGTGGGGCGACGACCTGTCCTCGTTCGATCTGGTGGTCGCGCTCAGCCCTGCGAGCCAGCGAAAAGCCCTTGATCTGACACGGGTTTTTCACCTCGATGTGGTCTACTGGCCGATCCTGGACCCGACCGGGCTGGGTGAAACGCGGGAAGCGAAGCTGAATGCCTACCGACAGACCCGCGACCAGATCGTGGAGCATCTCAAACGACGGTGGGGCGATCCCAAGGATATGAAATGACTGCAAAAAATGTGATCTCCGCCTATTTCGAAGCGTTCAACAACGGCGACGTGGATGGCATGCTGGACTGCCTGAGCGAGGATGTGGCGCACCACGTCAACGAAGGGCAGGTGCGCCGGGGCAAGGAGGCCTTTGCCGAATTCTGCGTGCATATGAGCCGCTGCTATAGAGAACACCTTGATAACATGGTTATTTTCGAGGCCGAGGCTGGCACGCGCGGGGCGGCGGAATACGTCGTGAACGGCACCTACCTGGAGACCGACGCGGGGCTGCCCGAGGCGAAGGGGCAGTCGTACAAGCTGCCTGCCGGGTCGTTTTTCTCTTTGGAAAACAACAAGATCACCCGGGTCGTGACCTATTACAACCTGGCGGACTGGATCAAACAGGTCAACGCCTGATGCGGGTCGAACGGCTGACCGGCGAAAACCTGGTGGCGGCGCTGGACGATGTGGCGCAGCTGCGGATCACGGTTTTCCGTGACTTTCCATACCTTTACGATGGCGACGCCGCCTATGAGCGCGCCTATCTGGAGCCCTATCGGCAGAGCGAGGACGCGATCGTGGTGGCGGCGTTCGACGGCGACCGGCTGGTCGGGGCCTCGACGGGCACGCCGATGGAGGATCATGCCGAGGATTTCGGAGCGGCATTTTCCGGGCAAGATATTGATATGAAAGATATCTTTTATTATGCCGAGAGTGTCTTGCTGCCCGAGTACCGCGGCCGCGGGCTGGGCCATGCGTTCTTTGATGCGCGGGAGGCCCATGCACGGGCGCTGGGCCGCGACTATGTCGCCTTTTGCGGGGTCGTCAGGCCGACGGATCATCCAATGAAGCCAGAGACTTATCGACCCCTGGACGGCTTCTGGCGCAAGCGCGGATATGCCCCCGTGGAGGGGGCGGTCGCGACCTATCGCTGGAAGGATATCGACCAGTCCGAGGAGACCGATCACCCCCTGCAATTCTGGATGCGGCGACTCGAAGGTTAACCGCGCGAAAATTCGGGAAATCGGAACGTCGGTATCGCGTCGGTATCCGGGTGGTATCGCGACGGTGCGAGTTTCGCGACTTGGCCGGGTGAACGGACCGTGCTCTGGGATTGGGCCAGTGGACGCCCGAAACCCGGCAGACGCTCGGCGAGACCCGCCCGCGATGGTCTGTCGGATGAGGGTGAGGGCGAAGGCGATGCGGGCGCGGCGATGCGGGCCGGTGTGGACACGCGGCGACATTTCAGAGGCAGAAACGACGTGGTTTGCGTCAGTGTAGCCGAGCAGCGGGCGTGTGTCCGGTTGGAGCCCTTGTGAGACATCGGGTTCGAGCATCCAGCCGGTTAACAGCCGCGCAGCGGCCCGGCCATCGTCAGCCCCTCCCTTGGGCTGGCGATTTGGCTGAGGCTGGGCGCAACGATCCTTCTGAGGATGTGTTTGGCAGGCATAAAGCGCTTCAGAATTGCCGTGGGATCGCCATCCCAGGGGCTGACGATAGCCTTCGTCTGGAACGGCAGCAAAGTCCCGCATTGCAGACCTTCATGCACCTTGCGGAGAAAGCCGGGTTCGAGTCCAATTTGCTTAATGCTGCATTGTGCATGAATGTCTTTTTCCCTTACATGCAAGTACATTGGCATAGGAGACAAATCAGTTGGGATGACGAAACCCTCTTATGAGATCATGACAGATTTTACCGAATACCAAACTTGGCCATGGTTTCAGGAATATCTGGTCCTTTCGGAAGCGGCGCCAATCGCAACAGATGCTAAGATTCTGCCCGTTACTGTGGGCGAGGCCTATTGTACGTGGGTCTTAGACACTCCCGAAGTCCGCGATATCGTCTACCGCGGATATGTTTTGCACAAAGTCGAAGATGATCTTGAAGATTCGCTTCTGGGAACCTCAACAAGATACTTCTTATTGCGAAACAACATATCCGAAAAGAACAGTGCGAACCTAACGGCCTGCTGGCAGGTTTTGGAACTGATCTTGATGGGGGAGCTTTCGCCTCCGCCACATGAAGATGTCCGAGACAGGCTGCTGCGCCATTCATGGGCATTCAAAAGAGTATAGATGTTGGCGTCGTCAATTCGCCAGCTTGCGCACGTGAAGCTTCGTCTGGACAACCTAGCAGTCGGCGTATGCTGCGACGGTCCAACACTCATTTCATAACACTCATTTTGCACGCGGCCTAAGAGCGGTCTATTGGCGCAGCCGCAGCGAAATCCCGCTGTGCCCCGCGCAGCCGTCATTCGATACCCCAGGCTCATGGCGCGGGGCCGGTCTGACGACATGTTGCGCGAAGCCCACGATGCGGAAATTCGGGACGTGGGCGATGGCTCTGTGCCGCGCTTTCGGTGTACCACGTCAAGGCCCGGGGGGGCGACGAGTATGGGACAACGGACATGACGCGCCTCCTTGCAAATTTTCTGACCATTTTCGCGGTGCTCCTGGCCGGGCAGGCCGCCGAGGCAGGCCCGCGCGAGCGCATCGGCTATGGTTGGCTGGCGACCAACGACATCGTGGGCGACCTGCACGACCGCTGGCAGACCGGCTCGATCCAGACCAGCCGTGTCTGGGGGCCGGGCTGGACCGGGCGCCTGCCGCAGGGCTTTGGCGAGGTGCTGGAACTGCGTTTCGGCGGACGGGTCGTGGCGCCGCAGAACCTGAACACTCCGGCGCCGGGCGACCGGCCCTTCGGCGGGGCGCTGTCGCTGGGGCTGCACACGCATTTTGCCCGTGGCGCGATGGATTTTGCCGTGGGCGCGGACGTGGTGGTGACCGGGCCGCAGACCGGACTCGACGATTTCCAGAAGTTCCTGCACGAGGCGCTGGGCGGGCGTAACATTTCCGGCCGGGTGCGGCGCAACCAGGTCAGCAATGACGTGAACCCCGAACTGGTGATGGAGGCGGGGCGCGCCTTCGACCTGGGCGGCAACGCCGAGATCCGGCCCTTCGTCGAGGGGCGCTGGGGGTTCGAGACGCTGGCGCGCGTGGGCTTCGACATGACGATCGGCCAGCGCGGGCGCGGCGGGTTGCTGGTGCGCGACCCGGTGACGGGCCAGCGCTATGTCGCGGTGCAGGGCAACGAGGCGCCCGGTGCGAGCTTTGTCTTCGGGGCCGACACGGCCTATGTGGACAGCAGCGAGCTGTTGAACCGGGACCGGGGCATCCAGCTGACCGATGCGCGGACACGGGTGCGCACCGGCGTCAACTGGCAGGGCGAAGGCGGCAGCACGATTTTCTACGGGCTGACCTGGCTGGGCGAGGAATTCGAGGCGCAGAAGGAAAGCCAGCTTGTGGGATCGGTGCGACTGCGCCTGAGATTCTGACCGTAACCCTTTGTTAACACTTTGCAGGCTGATTCGTTTTTGCTAGCCTGCCCGCACAAAAAGACAAAAAAAGACTTAAAAAGGCAGGCATACAGGCAATGGGAACGACCTTTCGGGGCGCGTTCGTCATCTCCTGGTCGCAGACGGAAGTGGACGGTTTGGACGCCGCCCCTGTCCAGTCTCTTGACGTGGGGGCCGCATGGTCCTGGCGCGGGGATCTGGTGCGGGTGGACGGGCCCAATGAAGTACTGCGCCTTGAGCGGACGGAACGGGACGCAATGAGCCGCAAATGCGCGGCAAAGCTGGTGCGGCGGCTGGTGACGGCGGCGCGCACGGGAACGACCAGGCTGGACGAGGTGGAGGTGCACGAGCCGCTGATGGACAGCGGATTCGTGGTGACCAATGGGGTGCGCAGCTATACCATCACGCTGATCGAGGTGGGGCACGGTGCGCCGCCCCTGCTGATGTTCCTCGATGACATCCCTCCCAGGAATACCGAGATGTGGATCGTGCACCAGTCGCTGGGCGCGCATCGCAGCCAGACGACGGACGTGGAAAGCGGCGGGGTGATCTGTTTCACCCCCGGCACGCGGATCGAGACGCCGGACGGGCCACGGCTGGTCGAGGAGCTGCGCGAAGGCGATTACGTGCAGACCAAGGACAACGGCGCGGAAGAGATCCAGTGGATCGGCAGCCGGAGGATGAGCGGCGCGCGGCTGTTCGCCATGCCGCACCTGCGGCCGGTGCGCATTCGCGCGGGCGCGCTGGGCGTCGAGCGGCCGGACGAGGAGCTGCTGGTCAGCCCCGAACACCGGATGCTGGTCGAGGGCGAGATCGCGCAGGCGCTTTACAACACGCCCGAGGTGCTGGTGTCGGCCAAGGACCTGGTGAACGGGCGCAACATCACGATCGACCTGGCGGTGCGGGAGGTGACCTATGTGCACCTGCTGTTGCCGCGCCACCAGGTGTTGTGGGCCAACGGGGTGGAGACCGAGAGCTTTCATCCCGCGTCCGCGTCGCTTCAGGCGCTGGACGACGAGGACCGCAAGCGGCTGTTGGAGTACAATCCCACGCTGGAATTCGAGCCGCAGACCTATGGCGGATTCGCGCGGCGCAACCTGAGCGCGTCGGAGGCGGCGATCCTTCAGCACGAGGCGGCCTGAGCCGCCCGGACAGATTGTCACGGCGCCCCCGCCGCCGCGCGGGTGCCACGATGCATGCATCTGATTTTATGGCGCGATAACGCAGGATTATAACCGACAATTTCGGTCGTTTTTCCTTGCGCTTTCGTCGCTGGGATGCAGTTTAGGTCGGAATTTACGAAACTGTTACGCCAAGGAGTTCGCGTGTCCCTCTTCTTTATCGTAGCACTTCCGTTTTTCGGCGCCCTTTTGCCGGGCTTGATGAATTCGGCGGGGCGGTCGTCCTGTGCAGGGGTCACGTTCACGGTTTCGCTGGCCGCGTTCATCGGGCTTTTGACCAACCTTCCGACGGTTCTGGCCGGGGGCACGGTGATGGCGCAGATCGACTGGATGCCGGCGCTGGGCCTGAACTTCACGCTGATGCTGGACGGGCTGGGGTTTTTCTTTGCCTTCCTGATCCTGGGCATCGGGATGCTGATCATCGCCTATGGCCGGCAATACCTGAGCCGCGAAGACCATATGGGCGAGTTCTTCACCTACCTGCTGCTGTTCCAGGGCGCGATGGTGGGGATCGTCCTGAGCGATAACATCCTGCTTTTGCTGGTGTTCTGGGAGCTGACGTCACTATCGTCCTTCCTGCTGATCGGATACTGGAAGCATCTGCCCGAGGGCCGGCAGGGCGCGCGGATGGCGCTGGCGGTGACCGGCATGGGTGGCCTGGCGATGATCGGGGGGATGCTGATTCTGGGCCAGATCGTGGGCAGTTACGACCTGAGCGTGATCCTGCAAAACCGCGAGATGATCCAGGCCGATCCGATGTACGTGCCGGCGCTGATCCTGATCCTGCTGGGGTGCTTTACCAAGTCTGCGCAGTTCCCGTTCCATTTCTGGTTGCCGCACGCGATGGCGGCCCCCACGCCCGTCAGCGCCTACCTGCATTCGGCAACGATGGTGAAGGCGGGGATCTTCCTGATGGCGCGGATGTGGCCGGTTCTGTCGGGCACGCCGGAATGGTTCGTGATTGTCACCACGGCGGGGCTGATCACGATGGTGCTGGGCGCGGTGATCGCGCTTTTCAAGCATGACCTGAAGGCGCTGCTGGCGTTCTCGACGGTCAGTCACCTGGGGCTGATCACGATGCTCTTGGGCACCGGGACGGCGTTCGGGGCGATGGCGGCGGTGTTCCACATCCTGAACCACGCGACGTTCAAGGCGGCGCTGTTCATGTCGGCCGGGATCATCGACCACGAGGCGCATACGCGGGATATCCGTCTGTTGGGCGGCTTGCGCAAACTGATGCCGGTGACGTTCGTCATCGCCACGCTGGCGGCGCTGTCGATGGCGGGGATTCCGTTCCTCAACGGCTTCTTGTCGAAGGAAATGATGCTGGAGGAGGCCAACCATACCGTGTTGTTCGATGCGTGGTGGTTCGTGCCGGCGCTTGCCGTTATTGGCTCGCTCTTTTCGGCGGCCTATTGCTTTCGCTTCATCTCGCACACCTTCCTTGGGCCGGTGCGCGACGATTACCCGGCCAAGCCGCATGATCCGCCGGCGGGCATGTGGCTGCCGCCCGCGATCCTGGTCGTGCTGGTGGTGGTGATCGGCGTGGCCCCGTTCCTGGTGCAGGATTTCGTGTTCCTGGTGGCCAAGGCCGTCATTGGCGGGGTCGAGCCGCTGGAGGTGAAATACATCAAGATATGGCACGGTCTGGTGCCGGCGCTGTACATGTCTATCGCCGCCGTGGTGGGCGGGCTGATCGTGCTGATGCTGTTCAAGCCGTTGCTGAAGCTGTGGGACGCGGCGCCGCGGCCCGAGGCCAAGGTGATCTTCGAGTGGATCGTCGAGACGGCGGCGGCGGGGGCGCGGGCGTTGATCCATCCGATTCACAACGGGTCGTTCACGCGCTATGCCGCGGTGGGGTCGGCGGCGATCATCGTGGCGGGATACTATGCCTGGGTGACGGGCACGGTGGCCGAGGCCACGCGCGAGATGCAGGCGCCGAGTGCGGTGACCATCGCCGGGTGGCTGATGCTGGTGGCGGCGACGGGGGCGCTGGTGCTGTTGCATCGCAACCGCTTCTTCTCGCTGATCCTGATCGGCATCGTCGGGCTGATGGTATCGGTCGGCTTCATCTTCTTCAGCGCGCCGGACCTGGCGATGACGCAGTTCACCGTAGAGGTGGTGACGATCATCCTGCTGCTCTTGGCGCTGAATTTCCTGCCCAAGACGACGCCGGTGGAAAGCAGCCTGCTGCGCCGGGTGCGCGATGCGGGCGTGGGCGTGGTCGGCGGGCTGGCGACATTCGCGCTGTCCTATCACTACCTTCTGCGAGACGCGGTGAGCAGCCCGATTTCCGAGTATCACCTTGCCAATTCCTACAAAGGCGGCGGCGGCACCAACGTGGTGAACGTGATCCTTGTCGATTTCCGGGGCTTTGACACCTATGGCGAGATCATCGTGCTGGGGATCGCGGCGCTGTTGATCTATGCGCTGACCGAGACGCTGCTGAACAGCAAGGTGCGGGCGCGGCTGCTGAACCGCACGCCGGATCAGCCGCGCGCGGGCGACATGCATCCGATGATGATGGTGGTGCTGACGCGGGTGATCATGCCGGTGGTTCTGATGGTCGGCTTCTATATCTTCCTGCGCGGCCATAACGAGCCCGGCGGCGGGTTCATCGCCGGTCTGGTCGTGTCGATCGGCGTGGTGATGCAGTACATGGCGAGCGGTTTCGCCTGGACCTCGCAGCGGTTGCGCTATCCCTATCACGGGGTGATTGGCGCGGGCGTGCTGATCGCGGGGCTGACCGGCATCGGGTCGTGGTTCGTGGGCAAGCCGTTCCTGACCTCGGATTTCACCTATGTGCGCATTCCGCCCTTCGAGAAGTTCGAACTGGCGACCGCGGCACTGTTCGACCTGGGCGTGTTCCTGGCCGTTGTGGGCGCGGTGATGCTGAGCCTCGAGAGCTTCTCGCGGCTGGCGCGGCGGGCGCATACGCCGGATACGGAGCACCCGATGGATATCGACCCGTCACGGGATGACCCGCCGAAAACGGTGGGCGCAAGCGGGGGGCCTGTCTGATGGAGTTTCTTGTTGCATCGGCCATCGGTGTCATGACCGCGGGCGGGCTTTACCTTGTGCTGCGGCTGCGGACCTTCCCGGTGATCCTGGGGATTTCGCTGCTGACCTATGCGGTGAACGTGTTCCTGTTTGCCTCGGGGCGGCTGACCGTGGGGGCACCGCCGGTTCTGGTGGACGGGGTCGAGACCTATACCGATCCGCTGCCGCAGGCGCTGGTTCTGACGGCCATCGTGATCTCGTTCGGGATGACGGCGGTGGTGGTGATGATCGCGCTGGGGTCGTTCCTGGGCGCGGATGACGACCACGTGGACGACCAGCCCGAGGTGGAAGACCAGGACGACGCGCAGGCGGAGGGCCAGCAATGACCCATTGGATTATCGCGCCCGTCGTGCTGCCGGCGCTGCTGGCGCCGTTCATCGTGCTGGCCGCGCGGTTTCATTTCGGGATCCAGCGGGCGTTCTCGGTCGCGGGTGTGGTGGCGCTGATCGCCATTTCGGCGAGCCTGGCGTGGAGCGTGTCGGACGGCGACGTGATCCTCTACCAGCTGAGCGACTGGGCCGCGCCCTTCGGCATCGTGCTGGTGGGCGACAGGCTGTCGACGCTAATGGTGCTGCTGACCTCGGTGCTGGCGCTGTTCGTGCTGCTGTATGCCATCGGGTCGAAATGGGACGAGCGGGGGTGGCATTTCCACGCGCTGTTCCAGTTCCAGCTGATGGGGATCATGGGCGCGTTCCTGACCGGCGACCTCTTCAACCTGTTCGTGTTCTTCGAGGTGCTGCTGATCGCGTCCTACGGTCTGATGATCCATGCGGGCGGCAACGAGCGGTTGCGGGCGGGGGTGCAATATGTGCTCTACAACCTCATCGGCTCGACGCTGTTCCTGTTCGCGCTGGGTTCGATCTATGCCGAGGCGGGGACGCTGAACATGGCGGACCTGGCCGAGCGGGTGACGCAGATCGGCGCGGAGGAGACGGTGGGCATCCGGGTGGCGGCGGTGCTGCTGCTCTTGGTATTCGCCATCAAGGCGGCGCTGGTGCCGCTGCATTTCTGGCTGCCGTCGAGCTATGCCGAGGCGCCGGCGCCCGTGGCGGCCCTCTTTGCGATCATGACCAAGGTGGGGGCCTATGCCATCATCCGGGTCTACACGATGATCTTTCCGCCCGACCTGGAGGCGACGGCGGGGCTGCATGTGGTGTGGCTGATGCCCGCCGCACTGGTGTCGCTGGCGATAGGCATGATCGGCGTGCTGGCGGCCAAGAAGCTGGACCGGCTGGTGGCGTTCTCGATCATCGGGTCGATGGGCATGGTGATGGTGGCGATTGCGCTTTTCACCGAGGACGGGATCGCGGCGGCGCTCTATTACATCGTGCATTCGACGCTGGCGGGCGCGATCCTGTTCCTGATCACCGACCTGGCGCGGTCGGGGCGCGACAACCTGAACCTGACGGCGCAGCCGCCGGTGTCGGGGGCGGCGCTGACGGCGGGGCTGTTTTTCGTGGGCGCGATTGCCATGGCGGGCCTGCCGCCGCTGTCCGGGTTCCTGGGCAAGCTCCTGGTGCTGGACGCGGCCTATGACAGCGTGCAGATGCCGTGGATCTGGGCGGTGGTGCTGGCCTCGAGCCTGATCAGCGTGGTGGGATTTGCCCGGGCGGGCAGCAACGTGTTCTGGAAGGCGCGCAGCATCGCGCGGCCCGAGGGGGCGCCGGTGGTGGCGGCCCCGTCCGCGCTGAGCTATACCGCCGTGGGCGGGCTGATCGCGCTGTTGATCGCGCATACGGTGTTTGCCGGGCAGGTGCACGGGTACACGCGGGCGATTTCGGCGCAGCTGTTCGCGCCGGAGCCTTATATCTCGACGGTGCTGGAGACGCCGGGCAAGCTGGGCCGGCCCGAGGACAAGGCCAAGGGCGGCCATGGTGATGACGGCCATGGCGACGAGAGCCACGGTGCCGAGAGCCACGGCGATGACGCGACCCATGGCGAGAGCGACGCGGGCCATGGCGCGGACGAGCAAGAGAACGGGGGGCACTGACATGACACGCGCGTTCTACTGGCTGTTTCCGCATCCGTTCCTGACCCTGCTGCTGACGCTGGTCTGGGTGCTGTTGCAGAATGGGTTTTCCGCCGGGATGGCGGTGTTCGGGCTTATCCTGGGGATCATCATCCCGTGGATGACGTCGATCTGGTGGCCGGACACGCCCAAAGGCTTCAACCTGTTCCGGATGTTCACCTATGGCCTGATCGTGATCTGGGATATCATCATCGCCAACCTGCAGGTGGCCTGGATCGTGCTGACGGTGCCGAACGACAAGCTGAAACCGGCCTGGATCGTGGTGCCGCTGGACCTGGTGAAGCCCGAGGCGATCACCATCCTGGCCGGCACGATCACCCTGACGCCCGGCACGGTGTCGTCGGATTTGTCGGACGAGGGGCACAGCCTGCTGGTGCACGTGCTGCACACCGATGACCCGGACGCGGTGCGCGACGAGATCAAGACCCGCTACGAGGCCCGGCTGGAGGAGATTTTCGCATGAGCAACCCTGCCGATATCATGGACATCGCCATCGTGATTTCCTTCGTGGCGCTGGCGCTGGGGCAGATCCTGTCGATGGTGCGGCTGGTGCTGGGGCCGACGCCGGGCGACCGGATCCTGGCGCTGGACACGATGGTGATCAACGCGCTGGGGCTGGTGGTGATGGTGGGCATCTACCAGGGCGTGCAGGTCTATTTCGAGGTCACGCTGCTGATCGCGATGCTGGGCTTCGTGTCCACCGTGGCGCTGGCGCGGTTCATCCTGCGGGGGGACATCATCGAATGAGCTGGTTGGAGATCGGAAATCTTGCCGTCGCGTTCTGCCTGCTGGTGGGATCGGGATTCGTCACGGTGGGCGTGTTCGGCCTGCTGAAGTTCAACGACCCGATGACGCGCCTGCACGCGCCCACCAAGGTGGGCACGCTGGGGATCGGGATGTTCCTGCTGGCGTCGATGATCCATTCGTTCCTGATCGGCGACAGGTCCTATCACGAGCCGCTGATCATGGCGTTCCTGTTCGTCACAGCGCCCATATCGGCGCATTTCATCGCCAAGGTGAATATCCACAAGCGGGCCTGCGAGACGCCGCCCAGCCCGCCGCGCGACGACACGTGGTCGACGCTGACGGACCCGGACGTCGAAGCAGAGGCCGAGGCGGACGCGGCGAAGGCGCAGGAGTAGGGCGCGGCCTGGGAGGCGGGCGGCGCGTGGGTTTCACCCACCCTACGAAAGCGGCAGGAGGTCCCGGATCAGGTCCGGGACGGCGGTTTTTCCAAGTGTGCACGTGCGGAGCCGGGGCCGAAGGCCGCCGCACGATCGCCAGACCGCCCCCCGGGCTGGCGATTGGTTGACGTTAGTGCCTCGACGCAGTGTTTTTCGGATTTGGGTAGCATAAAATACGCCGAAGGCCCGTTGGGTCGCCATCCCGCGGTCTGGCGATCGCGCTGCTTTGACGGGGCCGCGTGGGTTTTCACCCACCCTACGAAAGCGGCAGGAGGTCCCGGATCAGGTCCGGGACGGCGGTTTTCCGAGTGTGCACGTGCGAGGGCGGGGGGTGTGCCGTGGCCATGTGGGGCCGCCTGGGTTTCACCCACCCCACGCGAATTTTGGCTGAAAGTCAGCTTTTTGACTAAGTGTTGTTGACGTGAGGCCGGTGGCCGTATTACTTAGTCGTATGGCTAAGTATGATTCGAAACTGGACCTGTGTTTCTCCGCGCTGGGCGATCCGACGCGGCGGGTGATCCTTGAGCGGCTGGCCCGCGGCCCGGCGAGTGTCAGCGAACTGGCGGCGCCGCATGACATGGCGCTGCCGTCCTTCATGGGCCACTTGAAAAAGCTGGAGGAGGCCGGGCTGGTCACCTCCGAAAAGCAGGGCCGGACCCGGACCTGTGCCCTTGCCCCGGACGCGTTCGCCCCGGTCGACGACTGGCTGAGCGGACAGCGGCGGATCTGGGAGGGCCGGCTGGACCGGCTGGACGATTACGTTGCAACCCTGATGAAGGACCGAAAGGCATGAATCTGAATCCCGAGACCGACCTGAGCTTTACCCGCACCCTGAAGGCGCCGCGCGCGCTGATCTGGGAGTGCTGGACCACGCCGGAGCACATCAAGCATTTCTTCGTGCCAAAGCCGCACGGCATCGAGAGATGCGAGATCGACCTGCGGGTCGGCGGGCGGTTCAACACGGTGATGAACGTGGACGGCCAGCTGATGGACAACAAGGGTGTCTACCTGGAGGTGGTCGACCAGACGCGGCTGGTCTTTACCGATACCTATACCGAGGGATGGGCGCCGGTGCCGGACCCGTTCATGACGGCGATCCTGGACCTGGAGGACGACGGTCAGGGGGGCACGATCTATACCGCGACGGCGCGGCATCGGTCGCCCGAGGCGAAGAAGACCCACGAGGAGATGGGGTTCTTCGATGGCTGGGGCACGGTGGCGACGCAGCTGGAAGAGTATGCGCAAGGTTTGAAGTAGAGGGCGGGGGGCGCGTGGGTTTTCGCCCACCCTGCGCCTGCGCTGCGCGAAACCTGCGGATTGGGTGAGACGACGTGTTGACTCCGCCGCGAAGGCTTATATAAGCGCGGCTTCATTGGTGTTGGTGGCCCCCGCAAGGGGATGCCTGTCGCCCGAGATCCCGGATCAAGTCCGGGACAGGGAGAGGACAACGCCCTTCGAAACCTGAAACGAAGGAGATCAGTCGATGACGAAAAGAACGGCTGCCAAATACAAGATCGACCGCCGGATGGGTGAAAACATCTGGGGGCGTCCGAAATCCCCGGTCAACCGCCGCGAATACGGCCCCGGCCAGCACGGCCAGCGTCGCAAGGCGAAGATTTCCGACTTCGGCCTGCAGCTGCGCGCCAAGCAGAAGCTGAAAGGCTATTACGGCGACCTGACCGAGAAGCAATTCCGCCGCATCTACAGCGAGGCCGAGCGTCTGAAAGGCGACACCGGCGAGCTGCTGATCGGCCTGCTGGAGCGCCGGCTGGACGCGGTCGTCTACCGCGCCAAGTTCGTGCCGACCATCTTTGCCGCGCGTCAGTTCGTGAACCACCGTCACGTGCGCGTGAACGGCAAGCTGGTGAACATCCCGTCCTACCGTGTTAAGGAAGGCGACGTGATCGAGGTTCGTGACCGCTCGAAGCAGATGGCGGCCATCCTGGAAGCCACGCAACTGCCCGAGCGCGACGTGCCGGACTATATCGACGTGGACAATTCCAAGCTGACCGCGACCTTCGTGCGGACGCCGTCCTTGGGCGACGTGCCGTACCCGGTGATGATGGAACCGAACCTGGTCATCGAATTCTACGCGCAGAACTAAGCCTCTTAGGTCTGCAGCACCTGATCCGGAAGGCCGCGCCGCTGGGCGCGGCCTTTTGCATTTGCAAGGCATTTGAAGCTGGAGGAGACGCAAGGCATGGCTGAGGATTATCCCAAGTACGGGCGCATCGACGGGACCATCGTGATGATCGGCTTCGGCTCGATCGCGAAGGGGACCTGGCCGCTGATCGAGCGGCATTTCGACTATGATGCGGACAAGTTCGTGGTGATCGAGCCGAACGCGGCCAATCACGAGGCGTTGCGCGAGCTTGGCTTGCGGGTCGTCCCCGAGGCGGTGACGGCGGAGAATTACCGCGACTTGCTGGGCGGGCTGATCGAGCCGGGCAAGGGGTTCGTGGTGAACCTGAGCGTGGATACCTCGTCGCTGGATCTTATGAAGTTCTGCCGCGAGCAGGGCGTGCTTTACATCGACACGGTGGTGGAGCCGTGGGCGGGGTACTATTTCGACACGGCGGACAACGCGGCGCGGACGAACTATGCCTTGCGGCAGGCGGTGCGGGATGAGAAGGCGGCCAATCCGGGCGGGACCACGGCGGTGAGCTGCTGCGGGGCGAACCCCGGCATGGTCAGCTGGTTCGTGAAGGAAGCGCTGCTGACGCTGGCCAGCGACACCGGCAAGGACGCGGAGGCGCCGAAGGACCGGGACGGCTGGGCCAGGCTGATGCAGGGGCTGGGCGTCAAGGGTGTGCATATCGCCGAACGGGACACGCAGGCGCGCGCCCTGCCGCGCCCGCGGGGGCATTTCGTCAACACCTGGTCGGTCGAGGGGTTCATCGCCGAGGGGTTCCAGCCGGCCGAGCTGGGTTGGGGCACGCATGAGACGTGGTTCCCCGAGAACGGGCACAGCCATGACACGGGCTGTCGTGCGGGGATCTGGCTGGAACGGCCCGGGGCGATCACCCGCGTGCATACGTGGTGCCCGACGCCGGGGCCGCAATTCGGGTTCCTCGTGACCCATAACGAGGCGATCTCGATTTCCGATTTCTACACGGTGGGCGCGGCGGAGGCGCCGGAGTTCCGGCCCACCTGCCACTATGCCTATCACCCCTGCGACGACGCGGTGCTGTCGCTGCACGAAATGTTCGGGGCGGGGCGTCAGCAGACCACGCACGAGATCCTGGACGTGGACGAGATCGTGACCGGCATCGACGAGCTGGGCGTGCTGCTTTACGGGCATGAGAAGAACGCGATGTGGTATGGCTCGCGCCTGTCGAACGAGGAGACCAAGGACCTTGCGCCCTACCAGAACGCCACTGGCCTTCAGGTGACGAGCGCGGTGCTGGCGGGCATGGTATGGGCGCTGGAGAACCCCGAGGCGGGCATCGTGGAGACCGACGAGATGGACCACGCGCGGTGCCTCGAGGTGCAGCGGCCGTATCTGGGCCCGGTGGAGGCGCATTACACCGACTGGACGCCGTTGCAGGATCGGTGGGAGCATTTTCCCGAGGATATCGACGAGAGCGATCCGTGGCTTTTCCGGAACGTGCTGGCGTCGTGAGGAGCGGACGGAGAGGCGAGGCAGGTGCCGAGCCGCGCGATCGACGGGCCGCGGTGCGTCGATCCAAGGTTTGAGCGGGTGTGCTTTATCTCTGGGTTCCTGAAAGACATTGGAGCGGCGCGCTGACGTTAAGGTATCGACGTGCCGTGGGGGCGGCCCGTCGATTGCGCGGCGGCCTGCGGCCTTGATTCCGCGCTGGCATACAGAATGTTTGCGTCAACGCTGGTATTTCACTGCCCGCGCCGTGGTCTTCTCGCCGCATCTCGTGCGAATTGACCTTGGTGGGGCTGGTCAGGGCGCGCGCGTCTCGGTAATGCGGAACTGACCACCTGTTCGGGGCCGCTGCGGCCCCCGGGCCGTGTGGCGCTGCCCCGTGAGGAAAGACATCACATGACCACGATACTCCCCCAGCCCGGAATACTGGACATCGCCCCCTATGTGGGCGGGTCGAGCCACGTGGAAGGGGTGAGCAACGTGGTCAAGCTGAGCTCGAACGAGAACCCGTTCGGGCCGAGCGAGGCGGCGAAGGACGCTTTTCGCAAGACGGCCTACGATCTGCACCGCTATCCGTCGACGGATCATGCCGGGCTGCGCGCGGCGATTGCCGAGGTGCACCGGCTGGCGGCGGACCGCATCGTCTGTGGCGTGGGCAGCGACGAGATCCTGTCGCTTCTGTGCCAGTGCTATGCCGGGCCGGGCGACGAGGTCATTCACACCGAGCACGGTTTCGCCATCTACAAGATCGCGGCGCTGTCCAACGGGGCGACGCCCGTCGAGGTGCCCGAGCGCGAGCGGGTGACGGATGTGGATGCGATCCTGTCGGCGGTGACCGAGCGCACCAGGCTTGTCTTCATCGCCAACCCCAACAACCCCACCGGGACGATGGTGGGGGACGGCGAGATCGCGCGGCTGGCCGAGCGGCTGCCCGATCACGTGCTGCTGGTTCTGGACGGGGCCTATGCCGAGTATGTCGAGGGATTCGACGGTGGCGCGGGCCTTGTGGAGGCGCGCGAGAACGTGGTGATGACGCGGACCTTTTCCAAGCTTTACGGGTTGGGCGGGCTGCGCGTCGGCTGGGGCTATGGACCGGCGCATGTGATCGACGTGCTGAACCGGGTCCGGGGTCCCTTCAACCTGAGCGAGGCGGCGCTGGCGACCGCCGAGGCCGCGGTGCGCGACCAGGGCTGGGTCGACAAGTGCCGGGCCGACAACACGCGGATGCGGGCCTGGCTGGCCGAGGCGCTGGCGGGGCATGGCGTTCCGTCGGACACGTCGCTGGCCAATTTCATCCTGGCGCGCTTTGCCGACCAGGCGCAGGCCGAGGCCTGTGACGAATACCTGAAATCCGAGGGGCTGATCGTGCGGCGGGTGGCGGGCTACAACCTGCCCAACTGCCTGCGGATCACGGTGGGCGACGAATCCAGTTGCCGCCGGGTGGCCCATGCGGTGGGCCAGTTCATGGGAGACGCGGAATGAGCGTGATCTACGACCGGGTTGCGCTGATCGGGCTGGGGCTGATCGCCTCGTCGATGTTCTGGGCGATGAAGCGCGCGGGTCTGGCGGGTGAGGTCACGGGCTATGCGCGGTCGCAGGAGACCCGCGACGTGGCGCGCGAGATCGGGTTGTGCGACCGGGTGTGCGACAGCGCGGCGGAGGCCGTGGAGGGCGCGGACCTGGTGGTGCTGTGCGTGCCGGTGGGCGTGATGGGCGCGGTGGCCGAAGAGATCGCGCCGGCGCTGAAGCCTGGTGCGACGGTCAGCGATGTCGGCTCGGTCAAGAAGGCCGTGATCGAGGCGGTCGGCCCGCACCTGCCGGACGGAGTGCATTTCGTGCCGGCGCACCCGATGGCGGGCACCGAGCATTCCGGGCCGCGCTCGGGCTTTGCCGAGCTGTTCGAGAACAAGTATTGCCTGATCGTGCCGGTGGAGGGCAGCGACCGGGGTGCCGTGGACCGGCTGGAGCAGCTGTGGCAGGGCATGGGCGCCAAGACCGACGAGATGGATGCCGATCACCACGACCTGGTCTGCGCCGTCACCAGCCATACGCCGCACCTGATTGCTTATACGATGGTGGGCGTGGCCGACGACCTGCGGCGGGTGACCGACAGCGAGGTCATCAAGTATTCCGCCGCCGGTTTCCGCGACTTTACCCGGATCGCCGCCAGCGACCCCACCATGTGGCGCGACGTGTTCCTGACCAACCGGGAGGCGACGCTGGAGGTGCTGGGGCGCTTCACCGAGGAACTCTTTGCGTTGCAGCGGGCGATCCGCACCGGGGACGGCGATCTGCTGCACGATTATTTCACGCGGACGCGGAGCATCCGGCGTGGTATCATCGAAGCCGGGCAAGATACGGATGCGCCGGATTTCGGGCGCGTGAAAAAAGGGTGAGCAGGATGCGTCTGGCGTGGATTTTTCCAGTCTTTCTGGCGAGTTGTTCGTTTGGCGGTGGCGACAAGGATGACCCCGAACTGGTCACGCGGGGGGCCGTCTGCGGCGATCCGTCGATCCAGGGCGTGGTGGTCGGAGACGTGCCGGGCAACGGCGCCTGCGGGATTGCCAACGCGGTCGAGGTGGATGCGGTCGGCGGGGTTCTGCTGAGCACGCCCGCGACGATGAACTGCCGCACGGCACGGACGCTGAATGCCTGGGTGAAGAACGACATGAAGCCGATCGTCGGCAAGACCGGCGGCGGCGTCAGAAGCCTGAAGGTCGCGGCGCATTACGTGTGCCGGACGCGCAATCACAAGCGCGGCGCGCGGCTGTCGGAGCATTCCAAGGGCAACGCGATCGACATCTCGGCCTTCCTGTTGCGCGATGGCACGGATATCTCGGTTCTGAACGACTGGGGCACGGGCAAGCGGGGCAAGATCCTGCGGCAGTTGCACGGGTCGGCCTGCGGGCCGTTCGGCACGGTTCTGGGGCCGGGATCGGACGGGTATCACCGCGATCACTTCCATTTCGACACGGCGGAGCACCGGAACGGGTCGTACTGCCGGTAGGGCGGGGCAAATCTTTCGAGGAAAAGATTTGGCAAAAGATTTCTGAAATCTTTTGGCCTCTAACGCAGGCGCAGCACCGGGGCCGGGCCGAGGGGCACCGGGCCCAGGAACACGCGGCCATCGCGCAGGCCCAGCGGAATGTCCAGCGTCTTGGGGTTGCCGGCCATCTGCGACACCAGCGCGAGGCCATCCTCGAGCGTACCGGCGAAGGCCTGTGGCAACGCGCCGCTCTCCGTGGCGAGGCGCAGGATGTCGCGCCAGTTGCGGGCCTTGACGGTGATCTCGCCGGTGGGGATGCCGGCGGCGTCGACCGTCACCTCGCCTGCGGCCTGCAGTTCCAGCCGGCCCCAGCGGGCTTCGGCCAGTTTGAGGTCGATGCGGGTGGGTTGTGGCCTCGCGTCCTCGATCGCCGAGAGGTCCCAGGGCTTGTCGAACTCCACGGTCATGTCCAGCGACAGCGCTTCGAGCGAGTCGGGCAGGGTGTCGCCGGGATCGACCTTGACCCGCCAGTCGAGCGCGGGGGAAAAGCCGTCGGCGGTGAGGCCGAAGCGGTAGCTGCTGTCGGACGCCGTCGTGCGCTCGGCGGCGAGCGTCAGGCTGTCGGCGGTGGTCGGCTGGACGGTGGTGTCGGGCTGCACCGCGAGCCCTTCGGCCGTCAGGGTCAGCCGTTCGAGCGGCAGGCCCGGCGCGGGGCGGGTGACGAGGCTGGCGCGCATGTCGGCGCTGGTCACGTCGTACTTGACCTCGGGTGTCGCGATAAGCTGATGATCGGGCCAGACGGCGATGATATGGTTGGGCTTGTAGCTGAGCGCGAAGACCTGGAAGAACGGCGCTTCCCACGCCAGCCCGGTGTCGGGATCGGCGAGGCTGACATCGGTGAAGGTGCTGTCGAAGCGGTTGGGAAAGCCGCGGGTCGTGAGGTCGGAATACTCGGCCACCCAGCCATCGGCGCGGCGGCCGTCGAACCAGGCCTCGAACGCCTTGGTGGCGCCGGTGGAGCCGACGGCCCAGTAGACGGACCACGCCAGTGCCGCCACCACGATCAGGATCAACATGCCGCGCATCTGCCTACCAGCCTTCTTCCGAGCCCTTGCCGTGAGGTATCTAAAGTGATTAGGGGGCAGGGGAAAGCGCAAGGAGCGAAAAATGACGATGTGGGTCTTCGGCTATGGGTCGCTGGTGTGGAACCCCGGGTTCACGCCGGTGCAGCGGGTGCTGGCCGCCTTGCCGGGGTATCATCGCAGTTTCTGCATGCGCTCGATCCACCATCGCGGCACCGAGGAGAACCCCGGCCTGGTACTGGCGCTGGACGAAAGCCCCGATGCGCTCTGCCGGGGTGTCGCGCTGGCGGTGCACGAGGACGAGGAGGACAAGGTGCTGGCCTACCTGCGCGAGCGGGAGCTGGTGTCGGCGGCCTATCTGGAAAAGGAACTGGACATCATGCTGCGCGACGGGCGGCAGGTGCGGGCGCTGACCTATGTGATCGACGCCGATCACGTGCAGTATTGCGGCGGGCTGGACCTGGAGGAGCAGGCGCGGATCATCGCGCGCGCCCATGGCGGGCGGGGGCCGAACCACGAGTATCTTTTCCAGACCGTGGCGCACCTGGAGGAGCTGGGCATCCACGACCCGGAGCTGGACTGGCTGGTGCGGCGGGTGAAGGGGATCGGGGTTTGAGCGGACCCGCGTGCGAAGGTGCGGGAAACGCTTTAAAACCTTGGCTTCACAGTGGTTAACGCGTAGGGTGTCGCCAAACAATAACCGTGCCGGGAGCCGTCCAGATGGACCAGCCGGACCGTGAGGTCGAGCCGAACTTTTCCCACCCCGTAAGGCAGATCACGCTGATGCTGATTGTGCTGGCCCTGACGGGGCTTGGCGCGTTCTTTGCACTGCCGCGGGTGCTGCCGGTGTTCCAGGCCAACCCGTACCTGAACGGGTTCATCCTGATCGTATTCGTCATCGGCGTGGTGGCCTGCTTCTGGCAGATGTACCAGCTGATCGGGTCGGTGCGCTGGATCGAGGGGTTCGTGGGCGAGCGGGACGGCCGCGAAGAGGTCAAGGCGCCGCAGTTGCTGGCGCCGCTGGCGACCCTGCTGAAGCAGCGCGGCAAGCGGATGAAGATCGCCTCGGGTTCGGCGCGGTCGATCCTCGACTCGGTGGCGCAGCGGATCGACGAGGCGCGGGAGATCACGCGCTATATCACCAGTATGCTGATCTTCCTCGGCCTGCTGGGCACGTTCTATGGCCTGGCGACGACGGTGCCGGCGGTGGTGGACACGATCCGCAGCCTGGCGCCGCAGGACGGCGAGGAAGGCGTGGACGTGTTCAACCGCCTGATGACCGGGCTGGAATCGCAGCTGGGCGGCATGGGCGTGGCCTTTGCCAGCTCGCTTCTGGGCCTGGCCGGGTCGCTGGTGGTGGGGCTGCTGGAGCTGTTCGCCGGGCAGGCGCAGAATAGGTTCTATCGCGAGCTGGAAGAATGGATGTCGACGATCACGCGCGTGGGCCTGGCCTCGGGCGATGGCGAGGGCGGCAGCGAGGCGGGCGTGATGGCCAGCGTCGTCGACCACATGGGCGAGCAGATGGAGAGCCTGCAGCTGATGCTGACGCAATCCGACGTGAGCCGCGCGATGGTGGACGAAAAGCTGGGCCTTCTGGCGGATTCGATGGAGAAGCTGACCGAGCGTCTGACCGACACGGCACCCTTGCACGATGCGCTGACGCGGGTGGCGGACGGGCAGGAAGAGCTGATCCGGCAGATGGCGCGCCACGAGGGCGAGAGCGGCGGGATCGACGCGGAAAGCCGGATGCGGCTGCGGTCGATCGACGTGCAGATGCTGCGCATCCTCGAGGAAATCAGCGCCGGGCGGCAGGAAAGCATGAGCGAGCTGCGCACCGACCTGAACGCGCTGTCGCGGGCGATCGGGCAATTGGCGTCGAGCCATGGGCGGGCCGAGGCCGCGCCGCGTGCCTTGCGCCGGACCGAGCGGGAGCAGGGGAGCTAGGCGATGGCCCTGTCACGGCGCACCGGCGCACGGTTCCAGGCCTCGATCTGGCCCGGTTTCGTGGATGCGATGACGGGGCTTCTGCTGGTGCTGATGTTCGTGCTGACCATTTTCATGGTGGTGCAGTTCGTGCTGCGCGAGACGATCAGCGGGCAGGAAAGCCGGCTGGACGCGCTGTCGAACGAGGTGGCGGCGCTGAGCCGGGCGCTGGGGCTGGAACAGGACCGCAACGCCACGCTGACCGAGCGGGTGGGCGCGCTGACCGCGACGCTGGGCGACGCGCGTGCGCGGCAGGAGCAGCAGGCGGCGCTGATCGCGGCGCAGGAATCGCAGATCGCCGAGGCGGAGGCCCGGATCGCCAGTTTCGAGGAACAGGTGGCGGGGCTGTTGGCGCAGCGCGAGGAGAACCTTGGCACGATTGCCGATCTGGAAGGCCAGCGTGAAGAGCTGCTGAGCGAACAGGAGCAGTTGCAGCTGGCGCTGGCGGGTCTGCGCGACGAGATCGACGCGCAGGAAGAGGCCGCGCGGTTGGCCGCGGCGCAGGCGGATGCGCTGGAGGCGTTGATTGCCGATCTGCGCAGCGAGGCCGAGGCGGACGACGCGGCGCAGGCGCAGCTGACCGCGCAGGTCGAGGATTTGCAGGCGCAATTGTCGGACGAGGAAAAGGCGCGGCTGGCCGAGGCGGCGGCGGCGGAGGCGCTGCGGGACCGGCTGGAGAATGCGGATGCGGAACTGACCGCGATGACGCTGGCGCTGGAGGAACAGCGGCGCAAAGCGGAGGAGACGCTGGCGATGCTGGCGGCGGCGCAGGACGCACAGGAGGATCTGGACGTGCGGCTGGCCGCGGCGCTGATGGCGCTGGAAGAGGCCGAGAGCGGGCAGGAGGTGCGCCGCTCGGAGGTGACGGCGCTGCAGGCGGAGCTGGCGCAGGCGCTGGCCGACGTGGACGCCGAGACGGTGCGGGCCGAGGAATTGCAGGTTCGGTTGAGCGAGACCGAGGCGGAGCTGGCCGCGTTGCGCGAGGACAGTGGCGAGGCGGCGCAGACGGCGGCGAGCCTGGAGGCACGGCTGGCCGAGGCGCTGGCGGCGAAGACCGCCGCAGAGAATGACGCGGTGGAGAACGCCGACCTGATCGCGGACTTGCAGCGGCAGGTTTCGGCGTTGGAAGCGGACCTCGAGGCGCGGAACAAGCGGATCGCGTCTCTGATCGCGGCCAACGAGGCGGCCAATGCCGAGGCGCTGTCGGCCGAGGACGTGCGGGCGCAGTTGGCCGCGGCGCTGGCGGCGAAGCTGGCCGCCGAGGAGGAGGCCGAGGCGCGGCTGACGGAATCCGAACAGCGCGCGGCGATGCTGGGGCAGGCGCAGGCGGAACTGGACCGGCAGCGGGCGCTGGCCGACGAGGCGCAGGAGGAAGAGGCGCTGTTGAACCAGCAGGTGCGGGCGCTGCGCGACCAGCTGGGGCAGTTGCAGGCGCTGCTGGACGATGCCAAGGCCCGCGAGGCGGCGGCGGATGTGCAGCTGCGGTCGCTGGGCAACGAGTTGAACACCGCGCTGGCGCGGGTGGCGGCCGAGGAACGGCGGCGGCGCGAACTGGAAGAGGCCGAGCGCAAGCGGCTGGAAGCGGAGCGCGCGGACCTGGAGAAATTCCGCTCGGAGTTCTTTGGCCGGTTGCGGCAATTGCTGGAAGAGCAGGAGGGCGTGCGGATCGTCGGCGACCGCTTCGTGTTCTCGTCCGAGGTGCTGTTCGCCCAAGGCGAGGCGGAGCTGTCGGATGCGGGCGAGGGCGAGTTGGCGAAGGTGGCCGACATCCTGCGCGGCGTTGCCGAGAACATCCCCGAGGACATCGACTGGGTGATCCAGGTGGACGGGCATACCGACGACGTGCCGGTGCGCGCGGGCGCGCAGTTCGAGGACAACTGGGACCTCAGCCAGGCACGGGCGCTGTCGGTGGTGCGCTACATGGTGAATTTCCTGGGCCTGCCGCCAGACCGGCTGTCGGCCAACGGGTTCGGGCAGTACCAGCCGATCAACCCCGCCGACACGCCCGAGGCGCGGGCGCAGAACCGGCGGATCGAGCTGAAGCTGACGGAGAAATAAGCGTGACGGTAGTGGATGCCCGGCGGGCATGGTGGCTGTGGGTGAACCTGCTGGCCGTGATCCTTGCGGTGCAGATCGCGGCGGGTGTGGCCCTGGTCTTGGCAGGCGCGCCGGCCGAGATCGTGAGCACGCATCGGCAGCGGATGATCGGCGCGGCGCAGGCGATACCGTGGATCATGATCGGCACGGGTTTCGTGTTCGGGGCCTATGGCAGGCCGGTCCGGTGGGTCTGGGTCGCGCTGGCGGCGCTGGCTGTGCTGAGCGCTTTGTTCGGGTTCATGGGCTACGTGCTGCCATGGGGGCAGGTGTCCTACCTTCTGGCGGCGCAGGGGGTGCCGGTGACGCTGAGCCACATCGCGCTGGTGATGCCGGTGGCGGTCATGGCGATCTTGGGCGGGTCCCTGTGGCAGATGGCGCGTGGCGCGCCGCCGATGCCATACCGCGGGCGGTATTCGTGGACCGGGCTGGGCGCGGCCCTGGTGCTGGCCGCGGTGCTGGTCTGGGCGATGTGGGCGAGTCATGCGCCGATCCGGGAGCTGGCGCCGGCCGAGGCCGCAAGCGGCGTCGTGCGGAGTGGCACACAGGCGGGCGGCGCGGTGGCTGCCAACCCGCTGGCCGTTCCGGCGCATATTTTGCCCGCCTGGTACCTGTTGCCGTTCCACGCGGTGCTTGTGGCGATGCCCGGCAAGCTGATGGGCCTGGTGGCGATGTTTGCCTTTTGCGCGGTGTGGCTGTTTGTGCCCTGGCTGGATCGGGGGGCACCGCGGGCCTGCTGGCAAAGGCGCGGGATGCGCTGGCTGGTGCCTGCGGTGGCGATCTGCGTCGTGGTGCTGGGCGTGGCAGGCGCGATGCAGGGCGCGGCCGCCACGTGGACGGCCCGCGGGGCATTCGTTGCGGTGATGGCGCTGCTGCTGGTCGGGGTGCCGTGGGCGACCCGTCTCACTCGGCCAGAACGATGACGTCGGCGTGGCGGTTGGCCAGCACCTGGCCCGCGCGTTCCAGCGTGACGTAGCCGCGATAGGTGCCGGGGGGCCAGCCGCCCTCGGGCGCGCGGCGGCCATAGGCGCGGAAGAACTGGGCCTGCGGGGCCTCGAGCGTTTCGGACTGGGAGAAGATCTCGCCCTCGGGGCCGGAGGCGGTGAGGCGCATGGTGTCGCCGGGCTGGGCATAGAAGACGTAGCCGTAAAGCACCAGCGGCGTGTCGCGGGCGGTTTCGGTCACGCGGGCGGCGCCGGATTTCACGGCGTCGAACGCGGGCACGGCGGTGGAAAAGGCGGCGGTGAAGAGGCCTGCGCGGTGATAGGGCAGGGCGGTTTCCCACAGGCCGGGGCCGCTGATGGAGCCGCAGGTGCCGGGTTCGGCCTCGGGGAGGAAAGGATCGACGACCTCGCCATCCTTCAGGACCGTCAGGTGGACATGCGGCGCGTTGGTCATGCCGCTGAGACCGACCTCGCCCAGGGGGGTGCCGGCGTCGACCTGCTGGCCTTGCCGAACGACGATCGAGCCTTTCTTCAGGTGGCAGTAGAGGGTCTGCCAGCCATCGCCGTGGTCGATGCGCGCGCCGTTGCCGCATTCCTGGCCCGCGACGCTGTCGCGGGTTTCGGGGGTGAATGCGATGTCCTCCATCCCGTCGCGGGTGGCCGCGACCCGGCCGGGGGCGGCGGCGAGCACGTTCACCCCCTGCTCCATCGCCTCGAAGGACAGAAGGTGAATGTCGGTGCCGCGGTGGTCATCGCGGCTTTTGAGGCCGCACATGAAATCGAACTGGCCCGGGCCGGGATCGAGATCGACGTAATCCTCGATATAGCAGGTCTGGCCCAGGGCGCAGTCGATGGGCAGCGCGAGGGTCGGCGGCTCTGACAGCGCCGGGGTGGCCAGCAGGAGCAGGGCGGCGGTGAGGGCGGATCTGGGCGCGGTCGGCAACGGGAAACCTCGAAAGCTGGGGGCGGTCGCGAAAACGGGCGGCAAGGGATGCCGCCCGTTTCATAGCCTATCGCAAAGCCTGAGCCCTTGTCACTCTGCCGTGAGCAGCGGCGGCTTTTTTCCCGAGAGGCGCGGATGGTCCGGCCCCTCGATGCGCAGGTCGATCTGGCCATCCTTGACGCCCACCTTGACCACGCCGCCCTTGGCGAGCTTGCCGAAGAGCAGTTCCTCGGCCAGCGGCTTCTTGATGTGTTCCTGGATCACGCGGCCCAGGGGGCGCGCGCCCATCTTGTCGTCGTAGCCCTTGTCGGCCAGCCATTCGGCGGCGGGCTTGGTCAGTTCGATGGTCACGTTGCGGTCCATCAGCTGGGCCTCGAGTTGCAGCACGAACTTTTCGACCACTTGCAGGATGACCTCTTTCGGCAGCGGGCCGAAGGAGATGACAGCATCGAGCCGGTTGCGGAATTCCGGCGTGAAGGTGCGTTCGATCGCGGCGGTATCCTCGCCCTCGCGGCGGTCGCGGCCAAAGCCGATGGCGGCCTTGGCAAGCTCGGTGGCGCCGGCGTTCGAGGTCATGATCAGGACCACGTTGCGGAAGTTCACCGTGCGGCCGTTATGGTCGGTCAGGTTGCCGTGGTCCATCACCTGCAACAAGATGTTGAACACGTCCGGGTGCGCCTTTTCGATCTCGTCGAGCAGCAGGACGCAATGCGGGTGCTGATCGACGCCGTCGGTCAGAAGGCCGCCCTGGTCGAAGCCGACATAGCCCGGAGGCGCGCCGATGAGGCGGCTGACCGCGTGTTTCTCCATGTACTCGGACATATCGAAGCGCAGCAGTTCCACGCCCAGCGTATCGGCGAGCTGTTTCGCCACCTCGGTCTTGCCGACGCCGGTGGGACCGGCGAAGAGGTAGTTGCCGATGGGCTTTTCGGGTTCGCGCAGGCCGGCGCGCGCCAGCTTGATCGCCGCCGACAGCGCCTCGATCGCGGTGTCCTGGCCGAAGACGACGCGCTTGAGCGAGCCTTCGAGATCCTTGAGCACCTCGGCATCGTCCTTGGAGACGTTTTTCGGAGGAATGCGGGCAATCTTGGCCACGACATTCTCGATCTCCTTGGCGCCGATGGACTTGCGCCGCTTGGAGGCGGCCACGAGATGCTGCGCGGCACCGGCCTCGTCGATCACGTCGATGGCCTTGTCGGGCAGCTTGCGGTCGTTGATGTAGCGCGCCGACAGGTCCACCGCCGACCTGATCGCCTCGGCCGTATATTTCACGCTGTGGTGCTCCTCGAAATAGGGCTTGAGGCCCTTGAGGATCTTGATCGCGTCATCGACGGTGGGTTCGGCCACGTCGATTTTCTGGAACCGGCGGCTGAGGGCGCGGTCCTTCTCGAAATGCTGGCGGAACTCCTTGAAGGTGGTGGAGCCCATGCAGCGCAGCTTGCCGCCCTGAAGTGCGGGCTTCAGCAGGTTGGAGGCATCCATCGCGCCGCCCGAGGTGGCACCGGCGCCGATGACGGTGTGAATCTCGTCGATGAAGAGCACCGCGTCGGGATGTTCCTCGAGTTCGGTCACGACGGCCTTCAGCCGTTCCTCGAAATCGCCGCGATAGCGGGTGCCGGCCAGAAGCGCGCCCATGTCGAGCGAGAAGATGGTGGTTTTCGACAGAACCTTGGGCGTCTGGCCTTCGACGATCTTATGCGCGAGTCCCTCGGCGATGGCGGTCTTGCCCACGCCGGGATCGCCCACCAGGAGCGGGTTGTTCTTGCGGCGGCGGCAGAGCACCTGGATGCAGCGCTCGACCTCGCTGTCGCGGCCGATCAGGGGATCGACATCGCCCTGGCGGGATTTCTCGTTGAGGTCGACGCAGTATTTCGCAAGTGCGGATTCGCCGTTCTCGACCTGATCGCCTTCGGAGGAGGACTTGGTCTGTTCGGAGTCTTCTTCTCCGACGCCCTGAACCGGGCGGGATTCGCCGTAGGCGGGATCCTTGGCGACGCCGTGGGCGATGAAGTTGACCGCGTCGTAGCGGGTCATGTCCTGTTCCTGCAGGAAATAGGCGGCGTTCGACTCGCGCTCGGCGAAGATGGCGACGAGGACGTTGGCGCCCGTCACCTCGGTGCGGCCGGAGGACTGCACGTGGATGGCGGCGCGCTGGATCACGCGCTGGAAGGCGGCGGTCGGCACCGCCTCGGAGCCTTCGATGTCGGTGACGAGGTTGGACAGGTCATCGTCGATGAATTCCACCAGCGTGGTGCGCAGATCCTCGGTTTCGACGCTGCAGGCCTTCATCACGCGGGCCGCGTCGGGCTCGTCGATCAGGGCGAGCAGGAGATGTTCCAGCGTCGCGAATTCATGTTGACGGGCATTGGCCAGGGCCAGTGCAGCGTGGATTGCCTGTTCAAGGGTGTTCGAGAATGACGGCACGGTGTGCTCCCTCTGCTTGGGCTGGGGCCGGTCCGCCGACCTTCGCCTTATATGATTAAAGTTTGGTCGATACAGGCCAGCCTTCAAGGACTTTTTTTCCAAACCCGTTCACTTTTCCCTGTCCGATCTTACAAAAGCTGCTTTTGCAGGCCACGCCGTGACAATTTGGCCAGCCCGCGGGGGCGTGCCTAGAAATTGTCCTTTCGGGTGCGGATCTCGGCGAACACGTCGGCGGCGTCTGCGCCCGTCATGCCCAGATGCGCCTGAACGGCGGGATCGGTGGCACGCAGGAACGGGTTGGTGGCCAATTCTTCGGACAGGGTGGAGGGAACGGTAGGTTTCCCTTGATCGCGGGCGGCTTCGACCGCCTTGACCCTTGATATAAGCGCGGAATTGTCGGGATCAATGGTCAGCGCGAAGCGGCCGTTGGCGGCGGTGTATTCATGGCCGGAACAGATGGTCGTCTCGGGCGGCAGGGCGGCGAGTTTCGACAGGCTGTCCCACATCTGGGGCATGGTGCCCTCGAAGACGCGGCCGCAGCCCAGGGCCATCAGGCTGTCGGCGGTGAAGGCGACCTTGCTGCCCGGGAAGTGAAAGGCGATGTGGCCGACGGTGTGGCCCGAGACATCGATCACGGTGCCGGTGTCCGAGCCGATGGTGACGGTGTCGCCGTCGCTGAGTGCGATATCGAGCTTTGGCAGGCGGTCGGCGTCGGCGGCGTGGCCGACGACCGATGCGTCGTGTTGGGCCAGAAGCTCTTCCAGGCCCTGCACGTGGTCGGCGTGGTGGTGGGTGATCAGGACATGCGTGGCTTTCCAGCCCTTGTCGTCGAGGGCCTTGAGGATCGGCGCGGCCTCGGGGACATCCACCACGGCGGTTTCGCCGGATTCGGGGTCGTGCGCGAGGAAGGCGTAGTTGTCCGAAAGGCACGGGACGGTTTCGATCTGCAATGTCATTGGTCCATCCTTGAATTCGTGGTTATGTTTGCCCCGAGAGTGACGGATCGAGGCGCGGGCTGCAATGCATCTGGACGTGCAGGACCTGAGGAATTTCTATTACCGCAACCAGCTGGGGCGTGCGGTGCAGAATGCCGTGGGCGCCGAGATCCGGGGGCTGTGGCCCGAGGCGAAGGGGCAGACGGTGGCCGGTTACGGCTTTGCCGTGCCGTTCCTGCGGCCCTACCTGAAGGACAGCCGGCGGGTGATCGCGCTGATGCCGGCACCGCAGGGGGTGATCCACTGGCCCGCCGACAAGCCCAACATCAGCGTTCTGTGCGAGGAAACCCTGTGGCCGCTGGAGACGGGCCGGGTCGACAAGCTGATGCTCGTGCACGGGCTGGAGACCTGCGAGCGGCCCGGCGAATTGCTGGAGGAGTGCTGGCGGGTGCTGGGGCCGGGGGGATCGGCGCTCTTCGTGGTGCCGAACCGCGCCGGGCTGTGGTCGCGCAGCGACCGGACGCCGTTCGGGTACGGGCGGCCCTATAGCCAGAGCCAGCTGGAGTCGCAGCTGAAGACCCGGAACTTCCTGCCCGAGCGGCATGTGACCGCGCTTTACCAGCCGCCGTCGCACCGCAAATTCTGGCGCAAGACGGCGGGCATGTGGGAGAACATGGGCGGCAAGCTGTCGGTGGTGCTGAAGGGCGGCGTGCTGATCGTGCAGGCCACCAAGCGGGTGCATGCGCCGACCGACCGGGGCTCGGCCATCCGCGACACGGTGCGCAGCCCGCTGGGTGTGCTGAAGCCCAAGCCGAGCGCGCAGGCCAAGCCGGTGTGAGACCTAGACACGCAGGACGTTGAATTGCAGCGCGTCCGGGTCGTCCACGAAATCGAGGCGGATCACCTCCTCGCCCCCGATGGAGACATAGACCCAGTTCCGGGTCTCGGTCAGTTCGACGACGCGCAGTGCCACGTCGTCGCCGGAGGTCCAATCGTCCGTCAGCTCGATGGTGATGGGGTCAATCGGGGCGCGGCCATCATTATTGACGGTTATGTCGATATTCGTCACGTCGTCTGAAAGGACCAGGGTAAGCCGGTCGCCCGCTTCGACGTCCGAGATGGAGGCGTTGCCGTGGACGCGCAGGTTGTCGTTGCCTTCGTTCTCGCCAAGGCGGATGATCATCTGGTCGTCCGCCAGGCCGCGCGCTTCGATCGTATCGTCGCCCTGGCCGGGGACGATAAAGCCCCCGTCCGAGAAGGTCATCGAGGCGACATCGTTCCCGTCACCAAGGTCGATGCTGGCGCCGTCCATGGCGCCCTCGACCGTGTCGTTGCCGGTGCCCGTGTAGATGTCGTGGGTGCCGCCCTGCACGCGCACAAGGTCGTCATCGGCGCCGGTATCCGTGCGGGTGTTGCCGTCGCCGACAGTGACCTGATCGTTACCCGCGCCGGTGCCGATCACCGCGTCCTGGTCGGTGGTCACGGTGTCGGGCCCATCGGTGCCCAGGGTGGGGTCCAGGATATCGCCGCGGGTGAAGGGGAAGTCGCCGCCGGGCAAGACAAAGTCTGTGCCTTGCACGACCGTGAACAGGATCTGCTCGGGGTCGATATCCTCGGGGGCGACATTTTCGAGAAAGATCGACTGGACCGCGCCGTTGCCGAACCCGATCTGAAGCTCCGTGCCATTGTCGCCGCTGGCCAGGACGTCGATGGAAGACGGCGGCGCGCCGGCCAGCAGCAGCACGTCCTCGGCCGGCGAGAAATCGGTGATGCGCACGCCGCCCTCGCTTTCGGGGGCGTCGGGGTCGAGCAGTTCGCCGTTCAGGCTGAGGACGAAGCTGTCGGCGCCGTCGCCGCCCGTCAGCTCCACGTCGCTGTTGAGCGCGGTGCGCAGGGCGATCAGCTCGTCGTCGCCATCGCCGCCGGTGGCGATGTTCGGGGTGAGGGGGTCGCCTGCCAGAAGTTGAAGCACATCGTCGCCGGCATTGCCGTGAATGGTGGACTGGACCCGGCCGTCGATCGTGTCGTCGCCGTCGCCGCCCTCGCCGATGGAATTGCGGCCGACCAGCATTGTGTCGTCGCCCGCTCCGCCGAAACCGCTGGCCCCGCGCGAGACGGTGATGGTGTCGTCGCCGTCTTCGCCGAACGCCGATGCTCCGACGACAGGCGTGTCGCTGGAGATATCGTTCATGGTCTCCAGGATATCGTCGCCGGGGCCGCCATAGCCGATGGCGTCGTCGAAGATGTTGAGCCGGTCCTGCCCCTGGCCGCCATAGCCGGTGGCATCGTCACGGATATTCAGTTTATCCACGCCGAGCTGTCCAAAGCCCACCGCGTTGTCGGAGAGGTCGAGAAGGTCGCGGCCCTCGCCGCCGTAGACCCTTTCGTTGCCCGACGCCGAAAGCGTGTCGTCGCCCGACAGGTCCGGGGTGTCGGGATCGTCCGGGTCGTCGGGATTTTCGGGCAGGGGGCCGTCGCCGTCGCCGGGGGTGCCGACATCCTGATCGCGCGGATTGTCGTCATCGTCGTCAATGAACTCGTCGTAGATGAGAAAAGACGCAGCGGCGCCGCCGATCAGCGCAAGCAGAAGAAACCCCATGACCCCGTACTCCCCAGATTGAGCGGGATGGTTGCAAGGCAAGGGGGTATTGTCAAATTCGAGGGGTTTATTGTTCCCGCCCCAGAAACAGTTCGGCGACGCCGTGGCGATTGGCGGGTTATCGGTTTCGCAGGGCGCGGTGCAGCAGAAGCCCCAGGACGAGGCCCAGCCCGACGCCGAGCGCATCGGCCAGAAGGTCCAGCCACTCGGCGCCGCGGCCGAACATGGGCTGGATCACCTCGATGGCCGCGCCGAAGGCAATGCAGGCGGGCGCGAGCCGGAGGGCCTGGCGCGGTGCGGCGACAGCCATGGGCAGAACGAGGACGGCGAAGGCCAGCAGGTGCAGGACCTTGTCGCGGAGCATGAAGGGAACGGTGGGCGCATCGGACGGCCAGAGCGTGCCGACGAGAATGCCAAGGGCGATGAGACAGGTCAGCGCCCGGGCACGGGGCAGGGATTTGACGGGATGATCGGAGTGGGCCATCTGCAACCTCCTAGGGCGGGAAAATGGCGGGTTCAATCGACATTCTGAAGAACCGGGGAAAGCCGCCGCCTGAGTGATAGCGGTAACGGTCCGGCGGTGCGTGAAAACCCTTTGTGCCGCGGTTTCGTGCAGGCCGTTCACGAAGGAATCGCAAAAAAGCGACGAAAAGTTACGATTTTTGTCGCAATAAAATTGCGCAATCGGTCGCAGACCCCGTAAGTCTTTGACAAATATAGGAAACCATAGGGGGCTTAGTCCGTCCTGCTAGCTTGCGAGGTTCGGATCGGTCTGCTAAACCGCCCACGAAAATCGATGTCTCGCAAGTTTCATCGTCTCTAACCACCCCGGGAAGACGGCCTTTGCGCCGTCTTTTGTCGAGCCGGGGTATAACTATCGGAAGGGTGGACGTGTCCGAACCAGCTTCGATCTCCTCCGGCATTGCCGAGCGCTATGCCACTGCCATTTTCGAGCTTTCCAAAGACGCAAACTCGCTGGACAAGCTTGAATCGAACCTTGCCGATCTTTCCGCCGCGCTCGATGACAGTGCCGATCTGCGCGATCTGATCAGCAGCCCGGTCGTCAGCCGTGACGAGCAGGAGCGCGCCATCACGGCGGTCGCGGACAAGATGGGCCTCGTGCCGGAACTGAAGAACGGCCTTGCGCTGATGGCGCAGAAACGCCGCCTGTTCGTGCTGCCGCAGATGGTGCGCCTGCTGAACGAGCGCATTGCCGATCACAAGGGCGAAGTGACCGCCGAGGTGACCAGTGCCGTCAAGCTGACCGATGCGCAGTCGAAGAAGCTGGCAGAGACGCTGAAGAGCACCGTCGGAAAAGACATCAAGATCAATGCGACCGTCGATGAAAGCCTCATTGGCGGTCTTGTCGTAAAGGTGGGCTCGAAGATGATCGACACGTCGATCCGTTCGCGCCTCAACTCCCTACAGAATGCAATGAAAGAGGTCGGATAAATGGGTATCCAAGCTGCAGAGATTTCTGCGATCCTTAAGGACCAGATCAAGAATTTCGGCCAGGAGGCCGAAGTTGCCGAGGTGGGTCGCGTGCTGTCAGTCGGTGACGGGATTGCCCGTGTGCACGGCCTCGACAACGTCCAGGCCGGTGAGCTGGTGGAATTCCCCGGCAACATCATGGGCATGGCGCTGAACCTGGAAACCGACAACGTCGGTGTGGTGATCTTCGGCTCGGACCGGGACATCAAGGAAGGCGACACCGTCAAGCGCACCAAGTCGATCGTGGACGTGCCGATCGGGGACGAGCTGTTGGGCCGGGTCGTGGACGGCCTGGGCAACCCGCTGGACGGCAAGGGCCCGATCAAGACGTCGGCCCGCGGTGTCGCGGACGTCAAGGCGCCGGGCATCATCCCGCGCAAATCCGTGCACGAGCCGATGGCCACCGGCCTGAAATCGGTCGACGCCATGATCCCGATCGGCCGCGGCCAGCGCGAGCTGATCATCGGCGACCGCCAGACCGGCAAGACCGCCGTGGCGCTGGACGCGATGCTGAACCAGAAGTCGTACAACGACGCCGCCGGCGACGATGAAAACAAGAAGCTCTACTGCGTGTATGTCGCTGTCGGCCAGAAGCGGTCGACCGTGGCGCAGCTGGTGAAGAAGCTGGAAGAGTCGGGCGCGATGGACTATTCCATCGTCGTGGCCGCCACCGCGTCGGACCCCGCGCCGATGCAGTTCCTGGCACCCTATTCGGCGACCGCCATGGCCGAGCATTTCCGTGACAATGGCCGCCACGCGCTGATCGTCTACGATGACCTGTCGAAACAGGCCGTGGCCTATCGCCAGATGTCGCTGCTTCTGCGCCGCCCGCCGGGCCGCGAAGCCTATCCGGGCGACGTTTTCTACCTGCACTCCCGCCTGCTGGAGCGGTCGGCCAAGCTGAACGAGGACAACGGCTCGGGCTCGCTGACGGCGCTGCCGATCATCGAAACCCAGGGCGGCGACGTGTCGGCGTTTATTCCGACCAACGTGATCTCGATCACCGACGGCCAGATCTTCCTGGAAACCGAGCTGTTCTACCAGGGCATCCGCCCCGCCGTGAACACCGGCCTGTCGGTCAGCCGCGTGGGCTCGTCCGCCCAGACCAACGCGATGAAGTCGGTTGCCGGTCCGGTGAAGCTGAGCCTTGCGCAGTACCGCGAAATGGCGGCCTTCGCGCAGTTCGGCTCGGACCTCGATGCGTCGACCCAGCAGCTGCTGAACCGGGGCGAGCGCCTGACCGAGCTGATGAAGCAGCCGCAATATTCGCCGCTGACCAACGCCGAGATCGTCTGCGTCATCTACGCGGGCACCAACGGTTACCTCGACAAGATCAAGGTCGACCAGGTCGGGCGTTTCGAGGATGGCCTGCTGAACCACATGCGCACCAAGCGCAAGGACGTCCTGGACTGGATCACCAACGAGGATCCCAAGATCAAGGGCGACGCCGAAGACAAGCTCAAGTCGGCCATCGAAGAGTTCGCAGCCGACTTCGGATAAGGGGGTGACGAGGCAATGCCGAGTCTGAAGGACCTAAAAAACAGGATCGAGTCGGTCAAATCGACCCGCAAGATCACCAAGGCCATGCAGATGGTGGCCGCCGCGAAACTGCGGCGGGCACAGGATGCGGCCGAAATGGCCCGCCCCTATGCCGAGCGGTTCAACGCGGTGATGTCCAAGCTGGCCGCCGCCGCGGGCGACGCCGAGAACGCGCCGCCGCTGTTGCGCGGCACGGGCAAGGACGACGTGCACCTGCTGGTGGTGATGACCGCCGAGCGGGGGCTCTGCGGTGGCTTCAACGCCAACATCGCCAAGCTGGCGCGGAGCGAGATCAACAAGCTGCAGTCGAACGGCAAGACCGTGAAGGTCATCACCGTGGGCAAGAAGGGCCGCGATGCGCTGAAGCGTGATTTCGCGGACCTCTTCATCGACCATGTCGATCTGTCCGAGGTAAAGAATGTCGGCTACGCCGATGCGCAGAACGTGGCGCAGAACGTGCTGGACCGCTTTGACGCGGGCGAATGCGACGTCGCCAAGATCTTTTTCTCGGAGTTCGAGAACGTGGTCAGCCAGAAGCCGACCATGCAGCAGGTGATCCCCTTCGAGATCGACGAAGAGGCCGCCGCGGACAGTGACGAGGCCGGCACGATCTATGACTACGAGCCGGACGAGGATGCGATCCTGCGCGATCTTCTGCCCCGTGGCGTGGCGACGGCGATCTTCAGCGGCCTGCTGGAGAACGGCGCCAGCGAACAGGGCGCACGGATGTCGGCCATGGACAACGCCACGCGCAACGCGGGCGAGATGATCGAGGACCTGACCATCGAGTACAACCGCTCGCGTCAGGCCGTGATCACCAACGAGCTGATTGAAATTATTTCGGGCGCCGAGGCGCTTTAAGAACAACCGGAGAGACGACAATGGCCAAAGCAAAAGGCAAAATCACGCAGGTGATCGGCGCCGTGGTGGACGTGCAGTTCACCGACCACCTGCCGGAAATCCTGAACGCCCTGGAAACCGACAACAACGGCAAGCGCCTGGTCCTCGAAGTGGCCCAGCACCTGGGTGAAAGCACCGTGCGCACGATCGCCATGGACTCGACCGAGGGTCTGGTGCGCGGCCAGGAAGTGACCGACACCGACGGCCCGATCAGCGTGCCGGTGGGCGACGCCACCCTGGGCCGCATCCTGAACGTCATCGGCGAGCCGGTGGACGAGGGCGCGCCGATCAAGGCCAAGGAAACCCGCTCGATCCACCAGCCCGCGCCCGAGTTCGAGGCGCAGTCGACCGAGTCTGAAATCCTGGTGACCGGCATCAAGGTCGTCGACCTGCTGGCGCCTTACGCCAAGGGCGGCAAGATCGGCCTGTTCGGCGGTGCCGGCGTGGGCAAGACGGTTCTGATCATGGAGCTGATCAACAACATCGCCAAGGTGCACTCGGGCTACTCGGTCTTCGCCGGTGTGGGCGAGCGGACCCGCGAGGGCAACGACCTTTACCACGAGATGATCGAGTCGAACGTGATCGACCCCGAGAACCTTGAGAATTCCCAGGTGGCGCTGGTCTACGGCCAGATGAACGAACCGCCGGGCGCGCGTGCCCGTGTGGCGCTGACCGGCCTGACGCTGGCCGAACAGTTCCGCGACCAGTCGGGGACGGACGTTCTGTTCTTCGTCGACAACATCTTCCGCTTCACGCAGGCGGGCTCCGAGGTGTCGGCTCTGCTCGGCCGGATCCCCTCGGCGGTGGGTTACCAGCCGACGCTGGCCACCGACATGGGCGCCATGCAGGAGCGCATCACCTCGACTAAGGCCGGTTCGATCACCTCGATCCAGGCCGTGTACGTGCCCGCGGACGACCTGACCGACCCCGCGCCGGCCACGACCTTCGCGCACCTCGACGCCACGACGGTTCTGTCGCGCGCCATCTCGGAGCTGGGCATCTACCCGGCGGTGGACCCGCTCGACTCGAACTCGCGCCTGATGGACCCGCAGATCGTGGGTGAAGAGCACTACAAGGTGGCGCGTGACGTGCAGGGGATCCTGCAACGCTACAAGTCGCTGCAGGACATCATCGCGATCCTCGGGATGGACGAGCTGAGCGAAGAGGACAAGCTGACCGTGGCCCGCGCCCGGAAGATCCAGCGTTTCCTCAGCCAGCCCTTCGACGTGGCCAAGGTGTTCACCGGCTCGGACGGCATCCAGGTGCCTCTGGAAGACACGATCGCGTCCTTCAAGGCGGTTGTGGCCGGCGAGTACGACCACCTGCCCGAAGGTGCGTTCTACATGGTGGGCGGCATCGACGACGTGAAGGCCAAGGCCGAGAAGATGGCCGCGGACGCCGCATAAGCGTGGGTTTTCACCCACCCTACGGGGTGACCCGCGGGGTGGGCGAGGCTGCTCGCGACAGAAACGGAGGCCAATATGGCTGATACAGTGCAATTCGACCTGGTGAGCCCCGAGCGCCTGCTGGCGTCGGTCGAGGCGACCGAGGTGCAGATCCCCGGCACCGACGGCGACATGACGGCCATGGCCAACCATGCGCCGCTGATCACGACACTGCGCCCCGGCGTGGTGCGCGTGTCCGGCCCGGAGGGCGACAAGGAATACGTCGTCACCGGCGGCTTTGCCGAGATCAATGCGGATTCCATCTCGGTGCTGGCCGAACGCGCGCTGCCGCGCGAGGACATGACGCAGGACGAGTTCCAGAAGATGGTCGACGAGGCCACCGACCGGCTGGCCAAGGCGCAGGAGACGTTCGTCAACGAGCCCGGCCCGGTGGACGACGCGGCGAAGCTGCTGTCCGACATGGTGGCGATGGGCGACCAGATCGGCCTGTCGACCCCCTCGAAAGTGCCCGCTCCCTGACGGTGCGGCGGCTGCTGGCGGATTTCCGGAAAGGGCCCACGAATGTCGGGCCCTTTTCCTTTTTGTTTCGCATTTTCGCCGAAAAGCGATAGTAGAACCAATGGCGTGAGGGCGCGTGGCGGTAAATGAAGTATCTTGTCAATCAGACCATCGGAATCGAGCAGGGCGATGATGTCCTGTTCTCGGATTACGAGGATGGCGGCGAGATGTGGACCGGCACCGGCGCCCGCGAACGCCGCCGCAAGGTGACATTCGGGACCGCCTTCAAGGAGCCGCCCTCGGTGCATGTCAGCCTGTCGATGTGGGACATGGACAGCGCGCGCAACGCCCGTGCCGATGTCACCGCCGAGAACGTGGCGGCGACGGGGTTCGACGTGGTTTTCCGCACATGGGGCGACACCCGCGTGGCCCGCGCCCGGATCCGCTGGATGGCAATCGGCGCTGTCCCGCACGAGGACGACTGGCAGCTCTACTGAAGCGTTTCGTGCCTCCGGCAGGAAGATTGCCGTCCGAGCACCACCACCGACAGGCGACGTAGGGTTGGTCTCGCGGTCGTCTTGGTCAGAGCGCCGCAAGGTCACGTCATGCGACGTCTTTCATCAAGCTTTCGAACGCGGCGCGCCGGTCCGCTTCGATAGGCACGGGGCGGCGGGTTGCACGGTTGACGTAGACATGTACGAAGAACCCTTCGGCTGCGGCCTGCGGTTCTTCGTTGCGGAACAGGGCAACCTCGTAGCGGATCGAGCTGGTTCCCAGCCGCGCCACCCGCAGCCCGGCCGTCACCCTGTCCGGGAAACTGAACTCGCTGTGGTACCGGCACCCGGTTTCGACGACCAGGCCGAACGTCTCGCTGTGCCGCGGATCCAGCAGGCCCCGGTCGATCAGCCACCCGTTCACGGCGGTATCGAACAGCGAATAATGGACGGCGTTGTTCACGTGCCCGTAGGCGTCATTGTCCATCCACCGGGTCTGGATCGGATAGAAGTCGACGTAATCGCTGCGCTGTGCAGGCGGCGTCCTGTCCGCCATCACCAGGCCGCCGTGTAAATGTCGAGCGCGTCCTGCTCGGTGACCTCGCGCGGATTGTTCATCAGCAGGCGGGTCTGTATCATCGCGTCCGAGGCCATCTTGGCCAGCGCGGTTTCGGGGATGTCCACATCGCGCAGGCGGGTGGGCATCTGCAGGCGCCTCGACAGGTTGGCCAAGGCCTCGATCAGGGCCGCGCAGCGGGCCTCGGGGTCCGCGATCCCGGCAAGGTCCGGAAAGGCGTCCGCCGCGATTTCGGCGTAGATGTCATGGGCCGCCGGGGCGTTGAAGCGCAGGACATGCGGCAGCACCAGCGCGTTCGAGAGCCCGTGCGGAACATGGAAGGTGCCGCCGATCGGGTAGGCCAGCGCATGGACGGCGGCGACCGGGGAGTTGGCGAATGCCTGCCCGGCAAGCATCGAACCCAGCATCATGGCGCCGCGGGCGTCGATATCCTGGCCGTCGAACACGGCGGTTTCGATATTGGCGCCCAGAAGTTGCAGTGCCTGGCGGGCCTGCATCTTCGATATGGGATTGTTGTTCGCGGAGGTGGAGGCATAGGCTTCGATCGCATGGACCATGGCGTCGACGCCGGTGGCCGCGGTGATCGGTGCCGGCAGGCTGAGGGTCAGGTCCGGATCGAGCACGGCGGCATCGGGCAGGATCACCGGCGACGACACGCCGCGTTTCTCGCCCTCGCCGACGGTGATGATCGAGACCGGGGTCACCTCGGAGCCGGTGCCGGCGGTCGTCGGCACCAGGACCAGCGGCAGCCGCGGTCCCTTGGCCTGACCCACGCCCCAGGCGGCGTCGATATCCTCGTCGGAGCCCAGGAGCAGCGCCGCAAGCTTGGCGACATCCAGCGACGAGCCGCCGCCGAAGCCGATCACCAGGTCCACCTCGGCATCGCGGCCGGCATCCCGGGCGGCCATCAGGGTGGCGAGCGAGGGGTCGGCTTCGACCTCGCTGAACACCGTGACCTGCAGGCCGGCATCCCGCAGCGCGGAAAGCGTCCCGTCGCAAAGCCCGTGCCGGATCAGCCCCGGATCGGTGACGAAAAGGCAGGCGTCGGCGCCGCGGAAGGGCGCGAGCTCCGCGATCCGGGACGCGCTGCCGGACCCGAAGGTGATATTGGTCGTGGTGTTGTAGGCAAATGGGGTCATGGTCAGTCAACTTTCAAATCTGGGGCGGGCAGCGCCACGCGGTGGCTGCCCCTTCGGACACGTGCCGGAAAAGGCGCGCGCACGGACCTGCCGCCGCGCCTTCGGAGACCGTCAGCCTGCCGGGTGCAAGGGGCGGAACGCGACAGTGTCCCGGGCGACTTTCTCGGTCAGGTCGATTTCCCAGTCAAGGTAGTCGAGGGCGGCCTGTTTCTCGGCGCCGGCATCGGCCAGCTCGTAGGGTTTGTACCAGACATCGTCAATCGGCCCGACCGGGCGCTGCATTCCGGTTTCCAGTGGCTGGCCCTCGGCCTGCCACGCGTCGACGCCACCGTCGAGCAGCCGGACGTCGGTGCCAAGGGATGTGGCGATCTCCGGCGCGGCGAGTTGCAGAAGAGCCTTGTCCGGTCCGCAGAGCACCACCGGCGCGGTGCCGGCGGCGTCGCCCAGTTCGGCGCGCAATGCGGCCTCGCGGCCGCGCACCATCCACAGCGCGCCCGGTATGTGGCCGGCGCGATATTGCACCGAGGTGGAGAGGTCGAGGACGTGCGGCGCCTGCGGCCCGGCCAGTTCTGCCGCCAGGTCCCGGGCGGAGAGTGTCGGGACATCGGGCAGGTCGAGCCCGGCGATGTCGGGCGCAGCCGTTTCGGTCGCATCCGGCGCGGGATCGAGCACGTAGACCTCGCACTGGGCGATCTTCGCCAGCCACGAGGCCGTCATCACCGCGCGCAGCATCAGCGGGTCGGTGAGAACCACCACGGCATTGCGGACGCCCACGTATTCGTCCATCGCCTGCACGAGCTGGCCTCCGGGGGCGTTGAGCGCGCCCGGGACGTGACCGGCGGCGTAATCCTCGGGGGTGCGGACGTCGAACAGGTAGATGTTGCGATCCCGAGCCGCGCGCATCTGCGTCAGCCGCTCGGGGTCGAGGGTCCGGACATCGAATTGACGAGCGAGTTCACCGGCGCGGGCCAGGGTCATGTCGGGCGCTGGCGGGTCGGCGCGGCGGGTGGCGCCCGTCTCGACCTGGAAGCCGGCGAGTTTCCAGCCCATCGTTCCGTTGCGCAGGGAATAGACCTGGTTTGGCACACCGGCGTTTATCAGCGACTGGCAGCCGATGATCGAGCGGGTGCGCCCGGCGCAGTTGACCACGATCGTGGTGTCGGGATCGGGCGCGAGTGCCGCCACGCGGGCCGCCAGCTCGGCGCCCGGCACCGAGATCGAGCCGGGGATCGTGTGTGCGTGGTATTCGGAATAGGGGCGGCTGTCGAGGATCACCATGTTGCGGCCCTCGGCGCGCCAGGCGTGCAGTACCTCGGCCGAGATATCGGGTGTCTTGCACCGTGTATGGACGATCTCGCCGAATGCCTTGGTCATCACGTTGACGCCGCTGTAGACCGGGAAACCGGCGGCCTCCCAGGCGGCGACGCCACCTTCGAGCACACGCAGGTCGCCATAGCCGCGCGCCGCGAGACGGTCGGCCGCGATGTCGGCCAGACCCTCACCGTCGCCGTCCATCAGCACGATGGGCGTGGATTTGCGCGGCACCAGCGCGCCGCAGTTCAGTTCCAGCCGGCTGAGCGGCAGACACGAGGCGAGCATCAGGCGCTTTTGACTGAAGGCGCCTTCGTCGCGCACGTCGAGCAGGGCGTATTCCTTGCCCGACTCGCTGAGTTTGCGGGTCTCTTCCGGGGTCATTCGAGGGTGTGTCGGGCGCTGGGTCATCAGGCTCTCCGCTCGATGATGCCGGAGGTCGGCGGGACGGTGGACCAGCTTTTATTTTCCTCGCTCCAGAAGACCCGGTCGACCAGCTTTTCCAGGGCGAGCCCGTACAGGTGCAGGTTTTTCAGCTGCGTGTCCCCGACGGCGCGGATCGAATGCACATCGCCGGGCATCAGGGAGACGGTTTCGCCCTTGCGCACGGAGCGCGCGTCCACCTGGACCGGGGCGGATTTCAGGTCGGTCTCGTAGAGGAAGTTCTTTTCGTCGCCGCCGATGCCGGCAATGCAGGCCCATGTGGTGTGGTTATGCGGCGGCACCTCGGCCGGGACGTTGGCGATATGCAGGTAGAGCGCGAACGTACCGTCGGAATCCTCGGCCACTCTGTAGAGCCGCAACGTCTCGTCGGCGGGGAGGCCGAATTCCTCTTCGGGGAACAGGTCCTCTTCCTGCGCGAGGTCGGCCAGCAACAGCTCGATGCGTGCGAGGCGTTCGGGAGTGACGTCACCTTCGGCGCAGATCGCCTTGGCCGCGTCTATCGTCTCGGCCACGCGGGCCTTTCTGCGGTGCACAACAGTCATCTCGTGATCCTCCTCCAAAAAGCTATTGCATATTGCATACAATTTGCTAGCATGAGGTCAGATCGTATGCAATATGCAATCTTGGCGACAGAGTGGGAGTGCGGAAATGGATCCAGATAGACAGGGCGTCTCGGGCTTGGCCGGGCTGAATGTGGCCCCTTTCCCGGATCGTGTCGTGGAGATGATCAGCGACCTGATCGCCACCGGCGAAATTCGCGGCGGCGACCGCCTGGCGGAAAAGGCGCTGGCCGATCTGCTGGGGGTGTCGCGCACACCGCTGCGGGAAGCGATCAAGATCCTGACCGCCCGCGGGCTGGCAAAGTCGCGGCCCAACGCCGGTGCGGTGGTCAGCCTGCCGGACGAGCGCGAGGCCGCCGAGCTGGTGCAGGTCATGGGCTGGCTGTGGGAAAAGATGGCGCCGCTTGTCTGTCAGAACATGACCGGCGAACAGCTTGCCGGTATCGAGGCGCTGCACCTTGAGATGTGTGCGCTGGATCGGCAGGAACAGATGCTGGACTGGGCCAAGCTGAACCGCCGGTTTCACGAGAGCATCATCGCGGCCAGCGACAACGAGGTGCTGTGCGAAATCGCGCTGAACCTTCAGATGCGGATCTACCTGTGCTTCGCCATCGGGCAGCGCACGGTCGAGCGCCAGGCGCAATCCAACCGCGAACATGGTGAAATCGTCGAGGTGCTGACGGCCCGCGATTCGGCGCGCCTTGCCGGGGTGCTGATGGGGCACACCAACCGCGCCTTCGACACCGCTTATGAGACCGGGATCCTGAAGCAGGAGTCCGGGACGGAGTCTGACGCGAACGCCGACAAGGGTGCGACCAAGCCCCAAACGTGATCGTTCGGCCGGCGCGACAGTACGGCCATCAAATCGTTCTTCGAAAAGGGAACCAGGGAGGAAGACATGACTATGACATCCATCAAGCTGACCGTTGCGACGGCGGCGCTGGCCGTATCGGGCGCCACCGGCGCCTTGGGGCAAAGCTTTCCGGAAAAGCCGGTCGAACTGATCGTGCCCTACGCGCCGGGTGGCGGGTCGGACATTTCCGCACGGGTCTTTGCCGGCTGCCTGGAGGGGGTGCTGCCGGAAAAGGTCGTGGTGCGCAATATCACCGGCGGCGCCGGTGCGGTGGCAGAGGATACCGTCGCCAAGGAGGCGCCCACCGGCTACAAGCTGCTATGGCAGCACCAGTCGCTGCACGCGCTTTCGGCGCGCGGCGTCACCGATCACTCGCCCGAGAGCTTTGACGTGATCGGCCAGGTGGCATTCGGTCCCTGGGGCGTGTTCGTCGGCAGCCACCTGCCGTTCGACGACATTGCGGGGATGAAGCAGTACATCGCCGACAATCCCGGCGAGATGAAGGTCGGCGCGGCCCTTGGCGGCCTGTCGCATTTCGCCTCGCTGGTGTTCATGGGCGCGGCCGATATGGATATCGACGACACCCAGATCATCGGCCTGGCCGGGTCCAAGAACCGGGTCGTCGCGATCCTGCAGGGAAATCTGGATGGCGCGACCATGGATGCGGCCTCGGCCAAGCCCTATATCGAGGCCGGCCAGATGAAATCCATCGCGGTGCTGGCCGAGCAGCCGATCGAAAAGCTGCCCGACCAGGCCACGGCAAAGGACCAGGGCGTGGATGTCACCTATGGCGTGAACATCATCACATGGGCGCCCAAGGGGACCCCGGAAGAGGTTCTGACGGTGCTGCGTGACGCCTGGGAAACCGCGGCCACCGACCCCGAATGCGGCGCGGCCTTTGCCGAGAAGGGCTTTCAGGCGATGTATCGCGACCACGAGGCGGTGGAAGCGTACAACACGTCCGAGATGGAGACCTATCGCGGCCTCGTCGAGAAATACGGGGTCGACTGAGGCTCGCAACAGACCTGTGCTCCGCGCCCGGGATCCGGGAGCGGAGCCGCCCCCGGAGCGGCCCGGCGCAGCGCGTTCGGTCCGCGTCATTCCTACCCACGGTATATATCATGAAACACGTCGATCTGTTGGTGACAGGCGGCCTTGGTTTGATCGTGATCGGCCTTGCGATGCAGGTGTCGCAGATCGACAGCGCTGCCAGAGCCAGCGAGTATTACTCCACCCGGACCATCCCCATTGCCTTTGTCGCCAGCACGCTGGCGCTGTTCGCCGTGCTGCTGCTGCGCGACTGGCGCCGTCATGCGCGGGCGCCGGCGGAGGCGTCGAACGGAATGATCAGTATCCTGCAACCGCGCCGCCTGATCTTTCTGGGCGCGTCGGTGCTGTTCGTGCTGGCCTTCGAGCCCCTGGGGTTCGTGCTGTCGTCCCTGGTGTATCTGGGCGTGACGGCGGTGCTGCTGGGCAGTGGCAGCCGGCGCGAGCTGCTGATCTCGCTGGGGGTCGCGGGGGTCACCATCGGTTTTGTCTACTTCGTCGTTGTCTTCGGGCTGGAGAGTTCCTTGCCCGAGTTGGGCCTGAGCCTGTGAGGAGCCTGCCATGAGCGATTTCATTTTTGCCGCGCTCCAGTCACTGATGAGCGACCCGGTCCTGCTGCTGATGATTGCCGGGGGGGTGGCCGCCGGGCTGGTGATCGGCTCGATCCCCGGCCTGACATCCACCATGGCGCTGGCGCTGCTGGTGCCGCTGACCTTCTCGATGGAGTTCGAACCGGCCATCGGCCTGTTGATGGGTGTCTATTGCGGTGCCATCTCTGGCGGGCTGGTGGGGGCCATCGTGCTGAACATTCCCGGCACCCCGGCCGCCGCGGCCACCTGCCTGGACGGCTATCCCATGGCCCGCAAGGGGCAGCTTTCGCGTGCGCTTGGGCTGGGGGTATACGCCTCGATGATCGGTGGCGTGATCTCGGGGCTTGCGCTGGTTTTCATCGCTCCGGCGCTGTCGAAGATCGCGCTTCAGTTCGGACCGTGGGAATATTTCACCATCGTCATCTTCACGTTCCTGACCATCGCCAGCCTGTCGGAGGGCGATACGCTGAAGGCGGTGGCGGTGGCGATGTTCGGCGTCTGCCTGTCGATGATCGGCTATTCCTCCGGCGTGGGGGAGTCGCGTTTCACCTTCGGGATCAACGCCTTTGAAGGCGGGCTGAACGTGTTGCCGGCGCTGGTCGGCGCGTTCGCGCTGCCGCAGCTCATTCTGGACACCGACCGGATCGGGGCCAGGGTCAACCGGCTGGACGGGCGGTTCAGGCTGCCCGAATTCATGCGCGCCTTCGTCGAGGTGCTGTCGGTCAAATGGGCAGTGTTGCGGTCGACGATCATCGGGATTCTGATCGGTATCCTGCCGGGGGTCGGACCGGGGCTGTCGAACCTGCTGGCCTATAGCCAGGCGCGCAGCGCGTCGCGCACGCCCGAAAAATTCGGCACCGGCGAGTTGCCCGAGGCGATCGTCTCGCCCGAGGCGGCCAACAATGCCTCGATGGGAGGCGCGCTGATCCCGATGCTGACGCTCGGAATCCCGGGGGATGCCTCGACGCTGATGCTGCTGAGCGCACTGATGCTGCATAATGTGGAGCCCGGACCGCTGCTGTTCGTGATGAACGGCAACTACGTGGCCTTCATCTTTGTCGCCTTCTTCGTCGCCTTCGCCTTTTGCACCGTGTTCTACCACCTGTTGATCGGCACCATCATCCGGGTGCTGACGGTGCCGACGCAATACATCGTGTCGGTCATCTTCGTGCTGTGCGTGATCGGCAGCTACGTGCTGAACAACCGGATGTTCGATGTCTATACCCTGCTGGCCTTCGGTCTTCTGGGCTATGGGCTGCGACTGGCGCGGTTCCCGATCCTGCCGCTGATCCTGGGGCTGATCCTGGGGCCGATGGCGGAAGAACAGCTGCGGCTGGCGTTGGAATACGGCCGTGGCTCGTACCTTCCATTCGTGACGCGCCCGTTCTCGGCGGCGATCCTGGGCCTGACCCTGCTGTCGCTGCTGGTCCCGTTGGTGACCCACCTCAGGGCGCGCCGAAAATCTCTGCCTACTGAAGGAAACTGATATGAAAATCACCAAGGTTGAAATCTTCGATGTCGAGATGCGCACGGCGATCCCGCTGCCCTGGCACCCGGTTCTGGTGCGCGTGCATACCGACGAGGGCATCACCGGCGTCGGAGAGGTGGGGCTGGCCTATGGCATCGGCCATGCCGCAGGTGCGCACGCCGCCAGGGAAATCGGCCAGCGGTTCTTCATCGGCGCCGACCCGTTCCGTCGCGAGGCGCTGTGGGAGGATGTCTATCGCGGCAGTTTCTGGGGCCAATCGGCCAACAGCCACGTGCTGGCGGGCCTGAGCGGGCTGGACACGGCGCTGTGGGACATCCAGGGCAAGGCGCTGGGGCTTCCGTGCTACCAGCTTCTGGGGGGCAAGACCCACGACCGGCTCAAGACCTATGCCAGCCAGCTGCAACTGGGGTGGGGCGACACCTATCTTCAGCTCGGCGCGCCCGAGGATTACGGCAACTCGGCGGCGGCTGCGCGCGACCAGGGCTTTACCTGCGTCAAGGTCGATCCGATCAACATGGACGCGGAGGGCAACCGGCTCGACCGGCACACCACCTATTTCAGCCACGCCGAGATCGAGCTGTTCCGGAAACGGATGGCAGCGGTGCGGGACGCGCTGGGGCCGGAGGGCGAGATCATTCTGGAGGTGCACAGCCTGACCAGCGGCCCGGCGGCGGTTCAGCTGGCCGATGCCCTGCACGAGTACGGCATCTATTATTTCGAGGAGCCGGTCAGCTATACCAATTCGAAGATGCAGTCCTATGTCGCCGGGCGCACCCGGATTCCGCTGGCGGCCGGCGAGCGGATCTTTTCGCGCTGGGGTTTGCGGCCTTATCTGGAAGAGCAGAGCTTTGAGGTGCTGCAGCCCGATATCGGCCTGGTCGGCGGTCTGACCGAAGCCAAGAAGATGTGCGACTACGCGCATATCTACGACGTGACGGTGCAGACCCATGTCTGCGGCAGCCCGGTGGCCACCGCCGCCTCGCTGCACCTGGAGGCGGCGATCCCGAACTTCCTGGTTCATGAGCACCACAGCCATGCGATGAAATCCTATAACGTGGAGCTTTGCGACGTCGATCTGCAACCGAAGGACGGTTTTTTCGAGGTGCCCGACCGGCCCGGCCTGGGCATCGAGTTGAACGACGCGGCGCTGAGCGCGTCGCCGAAGCTGGAAGTGACCGCCTGACCTGTCCGCAAGGCCACCGAGAGAAAGACCGCGACCATGCGCTACACATCGACCCATTGGGGCATTTACCAGCTGGGGGTCGACGCCGGGGATGCGGCGGACGGGGTGCCCCATGCCCGGCCGCTGGCGGAGGATGACGACCCGTCCGAAATCGGGCTTGGCCTGGGCGAGCCGGACCTTGAGGCGCTGCGAATTCGCCATCCGGCAGTGCGCGAGGGATGGCTTGAGCATGGTCCCGGCGGCACCGCCCCCGGCCAGCGCGGCAGCGAGCGCATGGTCGAGGTGGACTGGGACACGGCGCTTGACCTTGCGGCGCGCGACATCGACCGCGTGCGCCGCGACCATGGCAATCGCGCGATCTTTGCCGGGTCCTACGGCTGGTCCAGCGCCGGACGGTTCCACCACGGTCAAAGCCAGGTGCATCGCTTCATGAACTGCCTTGGCGGTTATGTGCGCCATGTGAACACCTACAGTCTTGGCGCCGCTCATGCGCTGATGCCCTACATCATCGGCCCGATGAAGGACCTGATGGCCGATCACACCACGTGGGAGGTGATGGCCGGGCATACGGATCTTTTCGTCAGCTTCGGTGGCGTGCCGCGCAAGAACACCCAGGTGTCGCCGGGGGGCGTGCGTCAGCACTTTACCCGCGGCGGGTTGTCGGACATGCGGGCCCGAGGTACGAAATTCGTGAATTTCAGCCCGGTGCGCGACAACCTGGAGGTGCCGGAGGCGGAATGGATCCAGATCCGCCCCAATACGGATACCGCCGTGATGTTGGCGCTGGCCCATGTGCTGGTGACGGAAAACCGCCACGACCGCGCGTTCCTGGACCGCCATTGCACCGGGTTCGCGCAGGTCGAGGCCTACCTGACCGGGCAGGCGGGCACGCCCCCTTGCACCCCGGACTGGGCCGAGGCGATTTCCGGCGTGCCTGCCGCGCGCATCACCAGCCTGGCGCGCGAGATGGCCGGCAGCCGCACGATGATCAACATGGCCTGGTCGCTGCAACGGGCCAGCCATGGCGAGCAGCCCTGCTGGATGCTGGTCACGCTGGCCGCGATCCTGGGCCAGATCGGCCTGCCCGGTGGCGGTTTCGGCTTTGGGTACGGCACCACCAATGCGTTGGGCAGCCCGTTTCCAAGGACCGTCGGTCCGACGTTGGACCAAGGCCGCAACCCGGTGGAGGATTTCATCCCGGTCGCACGGATCGCCGACATGCTGCTGGCCCCGGGTGGGACCTTCGCCTATGGCGGCGAAACCCACCGCTATCCGAATATCCGGCTGGTCCATTGGGTCGGGGGCAACCCGTTTCATCACCACCAGGACCTGAACCGGCTGGAACGGGGCTGGGCGCGTCCCGAGACGATCATCGTCAACGAACAATACTGGACCCCGACCGCGCGCCGCGCGGATATCGTGTTCCCCGCCAGCACGGCGCTGGAGCGCAACGACATCGGCTTTGCCACCCGCGAGGGCCATTACGTGGCGATGCGGCAGGCGGTGCCGCCGATTGCCGGGGCCCGCAGCGATTACGAGATCTTCTGCGGCCTGGCCGCGCGGTTGGGGATCACCGAAGCCTTTACCGAGGGCCGCGACGAGGTGGCCTGGCTGAGACATATGTACGAGGAGGCCCGCGGCGCGATGGCGCAGACCGAGAGGCCGCTGCCCGACTTCGACCGTTTCTGGGAGCAGGGCCTGGTGCAAATTCCGCGCGAGCCAAAACCGACGGTGATGTTGCAGGCGTTCCGCGCCGACCCCGAAGGTCACGCGCTGCCGACACCCTCGGGCCGGATCGAGCTGTTCTGCGAGAAGATCGCGGGCTTTGCGTTGCCCGATTGCAAGGGCCATGCCTGTTGGCTGGCGCCTGCGGAATGGCTGGGCGCGGCGGCGGAGGACGAGCTGCACCTGCTGTCGGATCAGCCCGCCCGCAGGCTGCATTCGCAGCTTGATGCCAGCGCCCACAGCCGCGCCGGCAAGGTGGATGGCCGCGAGCCGGTCATGATCAACGCCGCCGACGCAGCGGCGCGCGGCATTGCCGATGGTGACGTGGTCATGTTGAGCAACACCCGCGGCGCGGTCTATGCGGCGGCGCAGGTGTCGCGCGATATCATGCCGGGGGTGGTGAAGCTGTCGACCGGGGCCTGGTACGACCCGGACGGCGACGGGCGCGACCGCCACGGCAACCCGAACGCGGTGACCCTCGACCGGGGCACCTCGTCGCTGACCCAGGGGAGTTCGGCGCAGACCTGCCTGGTTCGGCTGAGCGGCCCGGTCAACGCGGCGCCGGCAGTGCGGGCGCATGAGGTGCCCGCACTTCGACGGCTTTGACGGGACCGGCCAGGTGGCATGAACATCATCGTGCCTGAAGAGAGCATCGAGGCAGCCTCGCGGTCTTTGCCTCGCTCAGCCTTGGCAGGTGCCATAGTGCACTGACAGGTCGCCCGTGGCATCCGGTTCACGACAGTGGTCCGGCGCGTGTCCTAGCTCGGTCTTCCACGCAGAATTCGGACCACGGGTTTTCTCAGGGGCAAAAGGACCAGCAGCAGGGCCAGCCCCAGCATCGCGGCGCTTGCAGGACGTTCCAGGAACACGGACGGGTCGCCGCGCGCGATGACCAGTGACCGGCGCAAGTTCTCTTCCATCATCGGGCCCAGAATGAACCCCAGCAGCACCGGCGCGGGGTGGAACCCCCGCCGCATCAAAAGGTAGCCCAGCACGCCGAAGATCAGTGTCACGAACACGTCGAAAACGTTGTTGGCCACGCTGTAGGAGCCGAGACAGATGAAAAAGATCACAACCGGGTGCAGGATCCGTCCCGGCACGGTAATGATCCTTACCAGCAATCCGATCAGCGGCAGGTTGAGGAACAGCAGGATCAGGTTGCCCAGCCAGAAACTGACCAGAAGCCCCCAGAACATCGCCGGTTCGTTCGAGATGAATTGCGGCCCGGGCACCACCCCGTGCATGATCATCGCGCCCAGAAGGATCGCCATGACCACGTCGCCCGGAATACCCAGGCTGAGGGTCGGGATGAACGCAGCCTGCACCGCGGCGTTGTTGGCCGCCTCGGGGGCCGCCACGCCCTCGGGGGCGCCCTTTCCGAACCGGGCGGGATCGCGCGCGACCTTCTTCTCGGTGGCATAGGCCATGAACGCCGCAACGGTCGGACCCGCGCCGGGCAGTGCCCCGATCATCGAGCCTACGGCCGTGCCGCGCAGGGTGGGCAGCCACAGCAGCGACAGGTCCTTGCGGCTTGGCAGCATCGATGCCAGCGACAAGTCGGCCACCATGCTTTTCGGTGCGTCCTGCGACGGGCCCGCCATCTTGCGCACGATCTCCGCCACCCCGAACATGCCCATTGCGACGGATATCAAACTGATCCCGTCCGTAAGCTCCAGGAACCCGAACGTGTAGCGCATCGCGCCGGAATTTATGTCCATCCCCACGATTCCGAGGATCAGGCCGAAGACCACCATGATGAGCGATTTCAGCGGCGAGCCGCCCCCGATCGTGCAGGCCGCCACCAGCCCCAGTACCATGACGGCGAAATATTCCGTGGAATTGAATCGCAGCGCGATTTCGGCAATCGCAGGCGCAAAGGCCATGACCACCAGGATCGAAATCGAGCTTCCGCAGAACGAAGCCACCGCATTGATGAACAGCGCGAAACCCGCGCGGCCCGACTGCGCCAGGGGGTACCCGTCCAGCGCGGTCACCGCCGTCGAAGCCGTGCCCGGCAGATTCAGCAGAATGGACGATATCGAGCCGCCATACTGCGCCCCATAGAATATGCCCGCCAGCATGATCAGGGCCACGGTCGGGTCCAGCCCGAAGGTCAGCGGCAACGCGACCGAGATCGTGACCATCGGCCCAATGCCCGGAAGCGCCCCCACGAACGTGCCGATGCAACAGCCCAGAAAACAGTAGAACAGCGCCTCTGCGGTGAAGGCCGTCTCGAAGCCCAGCGCGATATTGGACAGCAGTTCCATGGCCTAGAACACCGGCCAGATGTCGGAAGAAATCGGCTCCAGCGGCAAACGCAGCACCGCGACGAACAGAAAATATCCCACGGCCCACAGCCCGGCGATGATCCCCGCAACGGTCAGGGGCGTTATGTGATCCGGCTCGGCGGCGACGACCAGCAGGACCATGGCCATCGTGGCCGGGAACAGCCCGATCGGCTCAAGGAGAACGGCAAACGCCGCCAGCGCCAGTGACACGCAGAAAAGACCGCGCAGGTTTCGCGTGTCTTCTCCTTTGTCCTCCTGTCGCTCGAAGAACAGGCCGATCCCCAGCAGGACCATCAGCCCGCCGAGTCCCAGCGGGAAGAATCCCGGTCCGATCCGGCGCATCGAGCCGATGGACAGCTCGATGCCGCCATAGATGACGAAAAGACCGAAGCCGATGATCACGAGGCAGAAGGCATCGTGCGCCACATTCCGGTTGCGTAGCATTCCGCGGGACTCCATGTGCCGGACAAGGTGACAAGACCGGGAGCCCGTGCGGATCGCACGCAGCGCCCGGCCCCTGCCGTTGCAATTGCGTCAGTCGGCCTGCGCGTTGGCCGCGTTGGCGATATCGCCCCACTTCTTCACTTCCGAGGAAATGAAGCCGTCGAGGTCACCAAGGGCCATCTCGCCTTTGGAAATACCGCTCTTGGTGTAGTAGTCCGTCACTGCATCCGACGCGATGGCCGTCGTGACCGCGTTGTTCAGCGCCTCGGTCACGTCGGCGGGCATGTCGGCAGGACCGTGCATCAGCCACCAGGCAATCAGGTCGAAGCCCTCGAATGTGTCATTGATGGGCGGCACCTCGGGCGCAACTTCGGACCCGGCGGCACCGCTGACGCCCAGCGCCCGCAGCTTGCCGGCGTCCACGTTCTGCTTGGCCGAAACCGGGTGGTTGAACATGAAATCCACCTCACCGGAGATCACCGCCGCCAGGCCGACCGCGCCGGAGCCAAAGGGCACGTGGATCATGTTGGTATCGCTCAGCGTTTTCAGAAGCTCGCCCGCCAGGTGCGTCGATGTGCCATTGCCGGTGGAGGCAAAGGTGACGCCCTCATCCGACCTGGCCGCCTCGACCAGATCCTCCAGAGTCTCGAACTCCGTTTCGGCGCCCACGACCAACAGCGTCGGCGTGTAGCCCACGAAGGCGATCGGGGTCACGTCGTTTTCGGGATCATAGGGCAGTTCGGGAAAGATCGACTTGTTGATGGCAAGGGTTCCGACGGTGCCCATGGAAATCGTGTAGCCGTCCGCGTTGGCGCTGACCACATCCTGGGTGCCGACGCTGCCACCCGCACCGGCCCGGTTTTCCACCACCACGGTCTGGCCCAGTTCCTCTGACATGCCCTCGGCGATCAGCCGGCTGACCGTATCGGTCGACGTGCCGGCGGCGAAAGGCACGATCATGGTGATCGGCTTGTCGGGAAACGACTGTGCAAGCGCGCCCCCCGCCAAGCCCAGGGTTGCGGTCAGCGAGACCGCCAGAATACTGCGAATTGACGTCATGATATTTCCTCCCTCACGCAGCTTGGAACCTGCGCTCTTCCAGCAGCGCAAAATGCGTGCGCCTGAATTGACCCGCAGGAACACGGCATGGCCCCTGCTGCTGCGGTCGATCATCATGACCGCTGTACACTCTGTCAATAAAAATCGATATTTTTGAAATTATCTTGAGAATATATTTTTTATCGATAATAGTCGGCCCAACGCTCGATACGAGCATTTGGACGAACACACGCAAGCGAGGTACGATGCGATACGTCAGGTATGAAGCAGATGGTCAGGCACGACTGGGTGCCATGGTCGATTCGGACATCGTTGATATCGAGGCCGCCTGGCCCGAGGCGCCCAGGACCATGCGCGACTTGATCGGCGCTGATCCCGCCGTGCACGCCACTTTGGCCGACCGCCTGGTCCAGTCCGGCGCGGCGCGCACACCCATTGCGGACTGCAAACTGCTGACACCTCTGCCCGACCCGGGCAAAATTGTCTGCCTGGGCCTCAACTACGCCGATCACGCCAAGGAAGGCGGGCACGCCGTGCCCGAGTACCCCGCGCTTTTCCTTCGCGCGACCAGTTCCATGATCGGCCCGGAGGATCCGATGATCTTGCCGGAATGCTCCGAGCAGCTGGACTATGAGGCGGAGCTTACCATCGTCATCGGCCGCCGGTGCCGCCATGTCGCAGCCGCCGACGCGGCCTCGGTGATCTTTGGCTACACCGCGTTCAATGACGGCAGCGTCCGCCATTACCAGCGCCTGACAGCGCAATGGACCGCGGGCAAGAATTTCGACGGGACCGGGGCGCTTGGCCCCTGCATCGTCACCGCCGACGACCTGCCGGACGAGGCCAGCGGGCTCAAGATCCAGACACGCCTCAACGGCAATGTGATGCAGGACTCCAATACAGACCAGATGATCTTTGGCGCCTTCCGCACGGTCGAGATCCTGTCCGAAATCATGACTCTCGAACCCGGTGACCTGATCGCGATGGGCACGCCCGCCGGGGTTGGTCATGCGCGCAGGCCTCAGGTATGGATGCGCGACGGCGATACCGTCGAGGTCGAGATCGAGGGCATCGGCACGATCCGCAATCCTGTTGTCGCCGAAAAGGCCACCGCATAGCGCGGCAGGAGAGCGGGCGCAGGTCGCCAACCGGACGTAAAGGATAACACCGACATGCCCATGGCCCGCAATTCTTCGGAACCGGATGGCGCGTTCCGCTCGCGCACCAGTGAAACCCACATGCGCATTCGCGACGACGTGATCAGCGGCAAGCTGAAGCCGGGAACCAAGCTCAAGATAGAGCATCTCTCGCGCGAGATCGGGGTCGGGGCCACGCCTGTGCGCGAAGCGCTCAGCTCGCTCGTGTCCGACGGCCTCGTCGTGCGGGAAGACCAGCGCGGCTTTCGCGTGGCGGGCATAAGCGGCCAGGAATTCGACGAGCTTCTGTACGTCCGCTCCTGCGTCGAGGAACGGGCCCTGCGCCTGTCGATCGAACGCGGCGGTCCCGACTGGGAAGAAGGCATCGTGCTGGCCCAGTACCGGCTGCGCGCCATCGCGCCATCGGACCGATACGACCCCGATTGGGAGCGCTGCCACCGCAACTTTCACCTGGCGCTGAACGCGGGCTCGGGCTCGGAAACGCTTTTGCGGCTCTGCAGCCAGTTCTTCGATGAGAACAGTCGCTACCGCCACCTGTCGCGCTGCGGCGGCGGACGCGCGCCGCGTGACCTGTCGGATGAACATGACGGCATCGCCGAGGCGGCGCTGGCGCGCGACCCCGACCTCGCGGTCGAGCGCCTTATGACCCACTACAACCGCACAGGCAAATTGCTTCGGCAGGCGCTCAAGGATATCGAGGAAGGCTCGCAGTGATGCCAAGGCGATTGACCCTGACGTTCGACAACGGCCCCTGGCCTGGCGCGACCGACAAGCTGCTGGATTTTCTGGCCGCGCGCGACCTCAAGGCGACCTTCTTTGTCGTCGGCCGCCAGCTCGAGGACCCCGTGGCGCGGGGTCTCGTCGAAAGGGCCCATGCCGAGGGCCACTGGATCGGCAACCATACCATGACCCACGGCACACCGCTGGGCCGCGAGGACGGCCCTGCCCGGTACGCCGAAGAGATCGGCGCCGCGCAGGATGCGATCGGGGCCCTGGCCCATCCGCGCAAGTTCTTCCGCCCCAATGGCGGCGGCGCCATGGGCCAGCACCTGCTTTGCCCAGAGGCTGTGGATTACCTGAAACGCAACGATTTTACCGTCGTCACCTGGACCTCCGCCCCCGGCGACTGGAAGCCGCCACATACCCACTGGACCGAAGGCGCGTTCGAGGCGCTCGAACGGGACGACTGGACCGTGCTCGTGCTGCACGACCGCTTTATCGCCCCGCAGCTCGATGTGCTTGCGCGTTTCTGCGACCGGGTCGAAGCGTTGGGGATCGAAGTCGTCCAGGATTTTCCCGCTCGCTGCCTGCCCATCGAAAACGGCCAGGCGCACGACATCGCCGAGGAAATCAGCGCGATCGCGTGACGCCTCAACCGCTCAAAAATAGGATTTATCCCATGTATGACAGCCTATTCCCCACCAGCCTCGTGGGCAGCTACCCGCAACCGGACTGGCTGATCGACCGCGAGAAACTGCGTTCCAAGGGGCCGCCGCGTGTCCGCGACACGTCGCTGTGGAAGATGGCCGAGGCCGATCTGGCCGAGGCGCAGGACGCCGCCACGCGGCTGGCCATTCTGGACCAGGAAGAGATCGGGCTCGATATCGTCACCGACGGCGAGGTGCGTCGCGAAAGCTACTCCAACCACCTCGCCACGTCGCTCGACGGGCTCGATCTGGAAAACCCCGGCACCAAGACCGGGCGCAGCGGGCGGCCCATGGTGGTGCCGCGCGTGGTCGGACCCATCCAGCGCCGCGCGCCGGTCATGGAGCGCGAAGCGGTCTTCCTTCGCAAGCACAGCAAGCGGCTTACCAAGATGACCCTGCCAGGTCCTTTCACCATGACGATGCAGGCCCTCAATGAGCATTACGAGGATGACGCCGCGCTGGCGATGGCCTATGCCGACATGTTGCGCGAGGAGATCGCCGACATCTTCGCCGCCGGCGTCGACATCGTGCAGCTGGATGAACCCTACATGCAGGCCGAACCGGAAGCGGCCCGCGCCTTCGCCATCCCGGCCATCAATCGTGCGCTCCAGGGCGCGGCCGGACGTACGGTGATCCACATGTGCTTTGGCTATGCCTACATCATGGACCAGGCCAAGCCCCAGGGCTATTCCTTCCTGCGTGAACTGGAAGAGTGCACTGCCGACGAGCTGTCGATCGAGGTCGCGCAGCCGGGCCTTGACCTGTCGTTGATCGAGGGCATGAAAAAGGGCTTCCTGATCGGCGCCCTGGACCTTGGACGCGAGACAGCGGAAACCCCTGAAGAGGTCCGCGACAGGCTGATCGCCGCCGCCGAGCGCATCCCGGCCGCCAATATCGTGGCGGCACCCGATTGCGGGATGAAATACCTTCCGGTCGATCTGACCAGGGCGAAGCTGTCGGCATTGGTGGAAGGCGCGGCCATGGGGCGTTCGCTTCACACCTGATCGCGGTGTCGATGCGGACACGGAAGGTCAGCTGCAGACGCCCCCGTGCCGGACCTCCTCTCTTGTCATACCGCCCCGAACTGTCCCATTGGCGCTGACGTCAGACATGACACGACAAGGATGCCCTTCCGGCGGGGGATATTTTCCGCCAGAGGAAGAGGCGCGGACAGGCTTTTTCCTCTGGCTCCAAGCATCCCGGGTCGGCATTGTCGCGCCATTGGTCCGAGAGACAATGGCGACGGGCTGGCCCCAATCAAAAAACAGAGCGTGGCGCAGCCACTCGATTTGATTGCGGTCAGGTGCCGAACTGGCCTTCGTAGATGGGCTCCAGCGTCGGTGTCTCGAAGAGCGACGACACGGACGTGCCGTTCCAGATGTTCAGGATCGCCTGGGCGAAGACCGGCGCGGTGGGGATGATGCGGATGTTGGGGGTGTTCTTGACCGCCTCGGTGGGCTGGATCGTGTCGGTGATGACCATGGATTTCAGCACCGAGCCGGTGATCCGCTCGACCGCCGGGCCGGACATGACGCCGTGGGTGGTGTAGGCGTGCACCTCGCGCGCGCCGTTGTCCATCAGGTGCTGGGCGGCCTTGCACATGGTGCCGGCGGTGTCGCACATGTCGTCGACGATCACGCAGATCTTGTCGGTGACTTCGCCGATCACGGTCATCTCGGCCACTTCGCCGGCTTTCTCGCGGCGCTTGTCGACGATGCTGAGGGGCGCGTTGATCCGCTTGGCCAGTTCGCGGGCGCGGGCCACGCCGCCGACGTCGGGCGAGACGATCATCACGTCGTCGAGGTGATCGCGGAACTGGGTCATCACGTCGAGCGCGAAGACCGGCGAGGCATAGAGGTTGTCGACCGGAATGTCGAAGAAGCCCTGGATCTGGGCGGCGTGCAGGTCCATGGTCAGGACCCGCTCGATGCCCGCCTCGACGATCATGTTGGCGACCAGCTTGGCCGAAATGGGCGTGCGGGCCTTGGTGCGGCGGTCCTGCCGCGCGTAGCCGAAATAGGGGATCACCGCGGTGATGCGCTTGGCCGAGGAGCGGCGCAGCGCGTCGGCCATGATCAGCAATTCCATCAGGTTGTCGTTGGCCGGATTAGACGTCGGCTGGATGATGAACATGTCCTCGCCGCGGACGTTCTCGAACACCTCGACGAAGATCTCGCCGTCGTTGAAACGTTCGACGCGGGCATCGACGAGCCCGACATTGACGCCGCGATGCATGGACATGCGGCGCGCGACCGCCTTGGCCAGCGGCATGTTGGAATTGCCCGATATTAGCTTCGGCTCGTGTGTGACTGACATGTGAAGGGTCCCCGGGTGGTCGATCTTGACAGATTCGTGACGTTGACACCGATTAGCATGGGTGGCACGTCTGGCAAAGACATGCATTGGGCGCGGGTGCCGAATGCCGCGAAAGGCCCGACAAATGAGACGCACCCTGCCGCATTTCCCCGCAGAGCCCCATGTGACACGGGATGCCTGAGGCGTTGAAAGCCGGGTTTCCGACCTATTGGACAACCTTCGGGCAGGGGCCGCAGCCGGCGCTGGCCATTCACTGTTCGCTGGCGCATTCGGGCAGCTGGGGCGGGCTGGCGCGGCACCTGTCGTGGGCGCTGACGCTGACCGCCTTCGACATGCCGGGGCACGGGCGCAGCGGCGGCTGGGACGGGCGCGGTGAGATCCAGGAGGTGACGGCGGAGATTGCCGCCGATCTGCTGGACGGACCGGCGCATGTGATCGGGCATTCCTTTGGCGCGACGGTGGCGTTGCGGCTGGCGGTGATGCGGCCCGAGCTGGTTCGGTCGCTGATCCTGATCGAGCCGGTGTTCTTTGCCGTGGCGCTGGCGGATTGTCCGGAGATGCGGGACGGATTCGCGGCGCAGATGGCCGGGTTTACCGAGGGCATGGCGGCGGGCGACGGGCATGCGGCGGCGCGGGCGTTCCTGTCGGTCTGGGGCAATGGCGCGGAGTGGGAGAGCCTGGGTGCGACCGAGCGCGACCGGCTGGCGGCGCAGATGCCGCTGATCGAGGCGGGGCACGAGGCGCTCTATGAAGACGTGGGCGGGTTGCTGGCGCCGGGCGTGCTGGCAGGTGTGACGCGGCCCGCGCTGTTGATCGAGGGCAGCGACTCTCCGGACATCATCAGCGCCATCAACGAAGGGTTGGCGGCGCGGTTGCCGAAGGCGGAGCGGGCCGTCATCGCCGGGGCGGGGCACATGGTGCCGTTGACCCATGCGCGGCAGGTGGGGGCGGAAATCCTGCGGTTCCTGCGCAATGTATAAGACTTGTGCGTGGCCTTTTGGGTCTTCGCGCTAGCTGTTGGCGGGCGGCAGGAACCGGCGCGGTCCGGCCCGCGTTCACCCGGGCAGGAGGCCAACCATGACCATCGCCATTCTCTACGTCGTGACCTTCGCGGTCTTCCTGGGGCTGGATTACCTGGGCCTGAGTTACCTGGTCAAACCCACCTTCGAGAAGGACATCAAGGGGCTGTTGCTGGACAGCCCGCGCATGGGACCGGCGGTGGTGTTCTACGCCTTCTATATCTTCTGCGTGCTGTGGTTCGTCAGCTGGCCCGCAATGCAGCAGGGGCACAGCCTGTTGTGGGTGTTCGGCACGGCCGCGCTGATCGGGGCGATGGGCTATGGCACCTACGAGTTCACCAACCTTGCGACGCTGAAGGACTGGACGTGGCGGATGGTGGCCACGGACTTTACCTGGGGCACGCTGCTGACCGGCACGTCCGCGACCATCGGTGTCGCGGTGGCGCGGTGGTGGGCCTGAGCGCCCGCGTCAGCCTTTGGCGAGCGCCAGGAAGTCGTCGATCTGGTCGTCTGTGAGAGACCAGTCGCAGACGCAGCGCATCAGGAGCGGTTCGTTGGGGTCGCCCGTCTCCAGCGGACCTTCGTAGAGGCCATAGACCGCGCCGCCCGCGTGCAGGCGCTGGTGCGTGGCGCGGGGCAGGCGGGCGAAGATCATGTTGGCCAGCGGTTCGGCGATGAAGGTGCAGCCGGGCAGGGCGCGCAGGCCCGCGACAAGGCGGGCGGCCTTGGCGTTGGCGCGCTGGGCCGATGTGAGCCAGACATCGTCTTCGAGATAGCCCATCATTTGCGCGGCGAGGAAGCGGCCCTTGGATACGAGGTGCCCGCCACGCTTGCGGCGGCGTTCCAGTTCCCATGCCTTTTCCGGGTCGAACATGACGACGGCCTCGACATTGAGGCAGCCGTTCTTGGAGGCGCCGAAGGAGACCGCGTCGATCCCGGCCTCGTGGCTCATCTGCGCGGGTGTTGCGCCGAGGGCGGCGCAGGCATTGGCGAAGCGGGCGCCGTCGAGATGCACCGAAAGGCCGTGGGCGTGGGCCACGTCGGAGAGGCCGCGCAGTTCGTCCAGTGTGTAGAGCTGGCCCAGTTCGGTGACCTGCGTGAGCGCGACGGTGCCCGGCTCGGACGTGTGGACGTCGCGCAGGGGCAGGGCGGCGATGGCGGCGGCGAGGTCATCGGCCGTCATCTTGTCCTCGTGCCCCGTGAGGGTGAGGCGCGCGCCGCCGGTGTAGAACTCGGGCGCGTGGCATTCGTCGACCAGGATATGCGCGCGGGGCGTGCAGAAGATGGTCTGCCATGGCTGGGTGAGCGTGGCGAGAGCAAGGACATTGGCCGCGGTGCCGGTTGTGACGAACTCTACCGCGGCGTCGGGGGCGGCAAAGACCGCGCGCAGCTTGTCGCGAGCCGCGTCGGTGAGCGTGTCGGTGCCGTAGGGGGCGGCGTGGCCGTCATTCGCCTTTGCTAGCGCCTCCATCACCTGGGGCAGGGCGGGGCCGGTGTTGTCGGAGCCTAGTCGCATCCCAATGGTTCCTCTATCAGGTGTTCTTCCCACTCGTCCTCGGGAATCTCGAACTCGGGCAGGGTGGCGTTTTGCACCGAGACGCCGGCGGCGTGCACGCTGTCGGGTGTGCCGGAGATCAATGGGTGCCAGTCGAAAAGCGGCTGGCCGGTCCAGAGGAGCTTGTAGGCGCAGGTTTCCGGCAGCCAGTAGAGGCTTTTCTCGATGGTCTTGGGCGACAGCGAGATGCATTCGGGCACGAACTGGTGGCGGATGTCGTAATTGGCGCAGCGGCAGGTGCTGTCGTCGAACAGGCGGCAGGCGATGCGGGTCAGGGCGACCTCGCCGGTGTCCTCGTCCTCGAGCTTGTTGAGGCAGCACTTGCCGCAGCCGTCGCAGAGCGCCTCCCATTCCTTTTGGGTCATGCGGTTCAGCGGCACGGTTTCCCAGTAGCGCGGGCGCAGGCCGGAGCGGTCGATGGGGTCGGACGCGTCGGTCATACGGCGGCCAGCACCGCGCGGGCGCGGTCGCAGTCGGCGTCCATCTGGGCGATGAAGGCCTCGAGGCTGTCGAAGGTTTCCTCGGGGCGGAGATATTCGACCAGCGCGACCGAGAGATCGGCACCGTAGAGGTCGCCGGAGAAATCGAAGAGAAAGGTCTCGATATTGGGGACCTCGCCCTGGAACATCGGGCGTACGCCGAGGGACGCCGCGCCGTGGTAGTGGCCCCGGTGCGGGCCGTCGAGCACGTCGACCAGCACGGCGTAGACGCCGAATCGGGGCGGGTGCAGCCCTTCGATGGACATGTTGGCGGTGGGATAGCCCAGGTCGCGGCCGCGCTGTTCGCCGCCGATCACAGGCCCGTCGATGCGGTGCCAGTGGCCCAGCATGGCAGCAGCGTCACGCGGGCGGCCGTCGGAGAGGGCGTCGCGGATGGCGGTGGAGGAGACCTGGCCGTCGTCGCCTTCCAGCAGCGTGGCGATGGTGACGTCGAAGCCCATGTCCTGCCCGAAGCGCTGAAGATCGGCGGAATTGCCGGCGCGGCCCTTGCCGAAGCAGAAATCGGCGCCGACGACCACGTGGGTCAGGCCAAGCCCGTCGGAGATGACGTTGCGGGCGAACTCCTCGGGCGTGAGGCTGGCGAGGGAGGCGTTGAAGTTGAGCTCGTAGAGCCGTTCGACGCCCAGCTTGGCGAGGCGGTTGGCGCGGGCCTCGTGGCCCATCAGGCGGAAGGGGGGCGCGTCGGGGGCGAAATACTCGCGCGGGTGCGGCTCGAACGTGAGCACGCCCAGGGGGCCGCCGCCCTTGCGGGCAAGATCGATGACCGACTGGTGGCCCAGGTGCACACCGTCGAAGTTGCCGATGGCGACGGAGGCGCCCCGGTCCTGAGGATCAATGAAGGTGTAATCGCGGATGATGCGCATGGCGCAGGGGTAGCCGGATGCGGGGGGGTGATCAAGAGGCGGCGCCGCGGATTGCCCGCGGCAAGCAACGGAAGGCGTCCTGATGCGTTGATGCAGCAGCAACTGAATGAATGGAGACGAGAAATGGCCGACAAACCCGTGCTCTACGGTTTCAACGGATCGACCTATGTGCGGACCTCGCGGATGGTGCTGATGGATAACGAGGTCGATTACGATCAGGTGCATGTGAACGTGCTGGAGGGCGAGCCCAAGCAGCCCGAGCACCTGAAGCGGCACCCGTTCGGCAAGGTGCCGGTGATGGATATCGACGACATGCGCCTGCGCGAGTGTGACGCGATCTGCCGCTATATCGACGAGACGGGCAAGGGGCCGAGCCTTCAGCCGGACGACGCCAAGACGCGCGCGAAGATGAACGAGGCGATCAGCGTTTTCACCAGCTATGGTTATGACGCGCTGATGGGGGCGGCGGGCTATCACCTGTTCCCCGAACTGATCGGCGGCAGGAATGACGACGCCCTGTCGAAAAGCCTTGCGGATTCACAGACGCTGAATGCGCTGCTGATGGACTGGGCCGATCCGTTCATCTGCGGCAAGGAGCCGACGCTGGCGGATTACATGCTGGCGCCGCTGATCTATTACGTGTCGCTGACGCCGGAGGCCGACAACATCATCACCGGCAAGCTGGCGCGGTGGTGGACGCCGATGCAGGAGATCGAGAGCTTCAAGGCGACCGAGCCCGATATGGGCTGATCGCCCTCGGCGCGCGCCTCAGGTCTGGCTGGGGCCGCGCCGTTGCGAGACGGCCTGGCGGATCGCGGCCCAGTTCTCGGCCTCGGACTTGCGTCCGGCATCTTGCGACTCGCGCATCTTGCGGGCGGCTTCGGCCTCGGCCTTGGGGCCGTGGGCGCTGAGCAGGGCGCGGGCGTATTCGGCTGTCTGGATTGCATCCATCGGTTGGGTCCTCCCTATGGTTGTGCGGTACCTCAACGCATCATACACGATTCGTGTTCCGGATGTGTGACGCGGCCGTGCAGGTGCAGGCCGGGTGCGGGCGGATCAGTCGAACTTGCCCGTCGGCGCCAGCACGGTCGCTTCGCCCACCAGAACCTTCTTGCCATCGACGAGACAGCGGGTTTCCAGCGTGACGCGGCGCTTGGCATAGTCGATGGCGATGACCTCGACCTCGGCCTCGACCATGTCGCCGGGGCGCACGGGGGCGAGGAATTTCAGAGTCTGGCCCATGTAGACGGTGCCATGCCCGGGAAGCTGTTCGCCGATCACCGCAGAGATCAGGCCGGCGGTGAGCATCCCGTGGGCGATGCGGCCCTCGAAGATGGTGTCGCGGGCGTAATCGTCGTCCATGTGCACCGGGTTATGGTCGGTCGAGACCTCGGCGAACATGCGGATATCCTCGTCGGTCACCACCTTGCGCAGCGACCGGGTCATTCCCATTTCGATCTCTTCGATCGTGATCGTTCCGCGCGGCATGTTGTCCAACATCAGACCCTCCATTTCCACCTGCGCCCGCATCCGGTGCGCAATAAATAACACCATACGATAGGTGCGGATGCAACTTTATTACTTTGCAGGCGCAGAAAATCAAGGGTTATTTTGTCAGCGCAACTTGCCGATGGCAAAGGTCGGAGACGACATTTCCTTTTGCAGGTAAGCGGTTAGCGCGTCCGGGTCGGGCTGGTGCGACGTTTTGGTCTCGTCGGCGGCCAGCCCGCCGGTGATGAAGAGAGAATCGATGTCCTCGCCAGTGGCGCCCTGGATGTCGGTGGCGATTCCGTCGCCGATGGCGAGGATGCCGTCGCTGGAGATATCCTTGCCCAGGGCCGCCAGGCGGCGGCGGGCGAGGTCGTAGATGGGCGGGTGCGGCTTGCCGAAATAGAGGCTTTCGCCGCCCATCTCGGTGTAGAGCCGGGCCAGCGCACCCGCGCACCACTCGCGCACATCGCCGCGGTCGACGATGATGTCGGGGTTGGCGCAAAGGAGTTTCAGGCCCTTCTGCTTGGCATAGAGAAAATCGGCGCGATTCGTGTCGGGATCGGCCATCGGGTCGTTGGGGCCGCAGCAGACGATGCCCTCGGCCTCCTTGAGGTCCACGCGCTCGATCTCGACGGGATCGTCGATGACCTCCAGCGGCTCGAAGAAGCCCGCATCGCGCGCCCATTCGCCCATGAACCACACCTTGCGGCCCACCATGCCGCGGTACATCGCGGCGCGGGCGCTGTCGCCGGAGGTGGCGATGGCGTCGTAGCAGGCGGCAGGGACGCCGAAGCTGTCGAGTTGGGATTCTACGCCGGCGCGGGGCTTGGGCGAGTTGGTGACCAGCACCACGGTGCCGCCATCGGCGCGGTAGGTCATCAGCGCCTCGACCGCATCGGGGTAGGCGGTGACGCCGTTGTGCACGCATCCCCACAGGTCGACGAAGAGCGCGTCGTAGTTGCCGGAAATCTCGGAGAGGGAATTGATGATCTGGGTCACTGCGATACGGGCCTTTCGCGTCGGGTGCGTCGAAAGCGGTATGCCAGTGGCGGGGCTGTTTGACCAGCGGGGTTTCGGCCCAGTGACGCGGGCCGAAACCGAGGTCGGATGTCAGTGCACGGTGACCGGATCGAGGTCGTTCTGGCGGGCCAGCACGAAGGCCATCTTGCGGTCGGCGACCAGCGCCAGGCGCTCGCCTTCCTCGTTGTGCACCGCGTAGAGCGTTTCCAGCTCGCCCACCTGTTCGCGCACGTCCTCGGGCAGGTCGTCGGCGTTGACCTGGCGGACATAGACGATGGGACGCTCGGTCTCGTGATCGAAATCGTACTGCGTGTCCATACTGTTTACCCCTTGTTTATCTTGATGGTCTGAACCACCGTTTCCGGTGCGGCGCGCGTGAGGTCCACGTGCAACAGCCCGTTTTCCATGATCGCCTCGCCCACTTCGACGCCATCGGCCAGCACGAAGCTGCGCTGGAACTGGCGGGCGGCGATGCCGCGATGCAGGAACACCCGACCATCCGAGTCGTCGCGCTGGCGTCCGCGGATCACCAGTTGCCGGTCTTCCAGCGTGATCGAAAGGTCTCCGTCGCCGAATCCGGCCACGGCCAGCGTGATCCTGTAGGAATTCTCGGAAGTCTGTTCGATGTTGAAAGGCGGGTAGCCTTCGTTCCCCGACTTGGCGCTGCGTTCCAGCAGGCGTTCCAGCTGCTCGAAGCCGAGCATGTAGGGGTGCGATCCCATAGAAAGCTTTGTCATGGGCGTGTCCTTATCCAGTCAAGCGACAGTCCGTATGTAAAGGCCCCGTTCGCGGCGACCTCCTGGGATGAATATGGGGCCGTGGGGCGGGGCCTGCAAGGGCTATGCCGGCAAGAGGTTTGGCGCTATTGTCGGGATACGCGGTGGTTTCGGGAGACTCTGGCCCAAATGAACAAGTTCAACGAGCTGTCGATGAAGTCCGACGAGGTGCTGCGCGTGGAACTGCAAGAGTTCCGCCGCCAGCACCGCGATCTGGACGAGGCGATCCGCGCGCTGGAGGAAAAGGGCACCAGCGATCCGCTGACCGTGAAACGCTTCAAGCAGCAGAAATTGCGGCTGAAGGACCGGATCCAGTGGATCGAGGACCGGCTGTTGCCGGATATCATTGCGTAGGTACCGCTGATCGGTATAGTGCGCGCTCCGCAAAGGGGAGCGTGACATGGGCAATCCGCAGATCGGCATCATCATGGGCAGCCAGTCGGACTGGGCCACGATGAAGGAGGCCGCGGTGATTCTGGACGAGTTGGGCGTGGAGTACGAGACGCGCATCGTCTCGGCGCACCGCACGCCGGACCGGCTGTGGGACTATGGCAAAAGCGCCGTCGACCGGGGGCTGAAGGCGATCATCGCCGGGGCCGGGGGGGCTGCACACCTGCCGGGGATGATGGCCAGCAAGACACGGGTGCCGGTGATCGGCGTGCCGGTGCAGACCAGGGCGCTCAGCGGTGTGGACAGCCTGTATTCCATCGTGCAGATGCCAAAGGGGTTTCCGGTGGCGACCATGGCGATCGGCGCGGCGGGGGCGGCCAATGCGGGCCTGATGGCGGCGGCGATCCTGGCCAATGGCGATGCGGATCTGGCGGAGCGACTGGATGAGTGGCGCGCGGCCTTGTCGGCCTCGATCCCCGAGGAGCCCAGCGATGACTGAGCCTTTGCCGCAGGGGGCGGTGATCGGGATCCTGGGGGGCGGTCAACTGGGCCGGATGCTGTCCGTCGCGGCGAGCCGTCTGGGGTTCAAGACCTGCATCTACGAGCCGGCAGGCGATTGCCCGGCGAGCCATGTGTCGAATTTCCATTTCCAGAAGTCCTATGAGGACGAAGACGCGCTGCGGCAGTTCGCCGGGGCCGTGGACGTGGTGACCTACGAGTTCGAGAATATCCCGACCTCGGCCCTGGACGTGCTGGAGGAGGCCCGCCCGATCCGCCCGGGGCGCGAGGCGCTGCGGGTGAGCCAGGACCGGCTGACCGAGAAGGAGTTCCTGACCGGGCTGGGGCTGAGCACCGCGCCCTATGCCGACATCACCGATCTGGCGAGCCTTCAGGCGGCGCTGGAAGAGATGGGCACGCCCGCGATCCTGAAGACGCGGCGCTTTGGCTATGACGGCAAGGGGCAGGTGCGGATCAACGATCTGTCCGAGGCCGAGGCCGCGCTGGCCGAGATGCAGGGCGCGCCGTCGATCCTGGAAGGATTCGTGGATTTCAGCCACGAGGTGTCGGTGATCGGGGCGCGGGGCGTCGATGGGCAGGTGGCCTGTTTCGATCCGGGCGAGAACGTGCACCGCGACGGGATCCTGCACACCACCACGGTGCCCGCGACGCTGAGCACGTCGCAGCGGACGGATGCGGTGCTGCTGGCCGGGCGGATATTGAACGCGCTGGACTATGTGGGCGTCATGGGGGTGGAGTTGTTCGTGACGCGTGAGGGCCTGATCGTGAACGAGATCGCGCCGCGGGTGCATAATTCGGGCCACTGGACGCAGCAGGGTTGCGCCGTGGACCAGTTCGAGCAGCATATCCGGGCGGTGGCGGGCTGGCCGCTGGGCGACGGGTCGCGCTATGCGGACGTGGTGATGGAGAACCTCATTGGCGACGACATGGACCGGGTGCCGGGAATTGCCGGGGAGGCCGGGGCGAGCCTGCATCTCTACGGCAAGGCGGAGGCCAAGCCGGGGCGCAAGATGGGGCATGTGAACCGGGTTGGGCGGTCGGATTAAAGCGTTTCGCCAAAAACCTGACTCACAGCTTTTGACGAAGCGCAGTGCAAGGCTCGGTCGATGCGCGCGCCCCGCCTTTATCCGATGTGTCAGGTTAAAGGCGGGAGGCTTTAACCGAAGAAACGCGCGACGACCTCGCCCTTCATGTAGGTGACCTGACCGCCCGAGAGCGTGGCGCAGATGTCGCGGGTCTTCGCGTCGACGATCACGAGGTCGGCGCGTTGACCGGGCGTGAGCGTGCCACGGTCGGTGAGGCCGAGAAGCCGGGCGGGACCTGACGAGACCAGCCCCCACGCGGCGGCGAAATCCATCAGCCCGCCATCGGCCAGAAGGAAGGCGGCGCGGCGCATCGACGGGTAGTGATAGTCCGAGGCGAGCGCATCGCAGAGGCCCATGGCGATGAGGTCGAGCGCGCTGGCATTGCCCTTGTGCGAGCCGCCGCGCACCACGTTGGGGGCGCCAAGAACGATGGGCGCGCCGGTGGCGCGGGCGGCCTCTGCCGCCTCGGCGGTTTCGGGAAACTCGGCGATGTGGACGCCGCGCGCGGTCCATTCGGCGCGCTGGTCGGCGGTGGCGTCGTCGTGACTGCCGAGGAGCACGGGCAGGTCCGAGAGCCGGGCGCAGAGCGCGTCGAGGGCGGCCGGCACGTCGGCCATGCCGGCGTGGAGCGCGTGGATGTCTTCGAGATGCCTGTCGGGGTTCTTGCCGATCCTGAGCGACTTACCCACGTGGCCCGGTGGTGTCTTGCCCTTGGCCAGCAGGGCATGCGGCAGGTGGTCGTTGAACACCAGGTAGGGGATGACGTAGCGGGTGATCCAGTCCTCTATCGTGGCGTAATCGTCGAGCATCGAGATCTCGAACCGCAGTTGCACGCGCAGGTCGGTGCCGACGCGAGAGCGTATATCGTCGAGGCTTTCAAGTACGCGCCGCGCGAAGTCCGGTCCGCGCATTCCGCCTTCCCAGCTGTAGAACTGCGCCATCGTGGCGGTGGTGATGCCGTTGGCGGCAAGCTCGGCCTCGGCGACGATCAGGCCCTGGTCGAGGTCCTTCATCGCGCCGCGCCGGGGGGCGAGGTGTTTTTCGAACGCGTCGCCATGGGCGTCGACGAGGCCCGGCAGGATGAGGTAGCCCGAGAGGTCTACCTCGCGGGCCGGGGCGGTATCGGTGACGCGGCCGTCCGCGACGGCGAGCGGCGTCTCCTCAAGGCCCGAGGGTGTCAGCACTTCGGCCCCGGTCAGGCGCAGGGCGAGGCTCATTCCGTGAGGCCCATGAACATGTCGGTGATGTTCATGTCGTGGTCGAATTTGCCGGTCCGCAGGAAGGCCAGCACCTGGGCGATGACGTAAGGGTTGTTCATCATGAAGGTGTGGCTGACCGGCAGTTCGATATGGTCGGCCATGCCCTCGACCTTGGTGGACTCGACCGACACCTTGCCGTCATCCGCCCCTTCGATCAGGACCGAGAAATAGGGGTTGAGGGAGCGCGTTCCGGCGATGATCCCAAGCTCGAAATCGACCGGGGGCAAGGTGTTGGTGATGCTGTCCGTGCCGGTGTCGAGCTGCATGCCGGCGGGGCCGTTCAACCACTCGAACAGCTCCAGCCCGCCCAGTTCGTCCACCAGTTCCGAGCCGTGATTGGGCGGTCCCAGCATGACGACGCGGCCCATGTCGGCGGGGCGGTTGTCGCGCAGCCAGTGGCGCAGGAGGATGCCGCCCATGGAGTGGGTGACGAAATGGATCCTGTCCTCTCCGCAGACGCGCACGGCGTTGGGCAGGGTTTCCTCGGCCAGTTCGGCGATGTCGAGTTGGGTCGAGGGATAATCGGTGCGGAAGGTGGTATAGCCTTCGTTTTTCAGCACTTCCTCCATCACGATGAAGGAGGTCTCGGTTCGCGCGAGGCCATGCAGCAGCACCACGCAGTCGGCCAGGGCCGGGGCGGGGAGCAGGAGGGCAAGGGCGGTCAGCGCGGCTTTCATGACGACTGAGATAGGCGTTCCGGTGGCGCAGATACAGCCCCGGCGCTCAGGTTTTGCGGCGGCGCGGCATGGAAAGCGCAACGCCGCCCAGAACGAGGGCGGAGGAGAGCACGATCTGCACGGTCAGGGATTCGTTCAGGAGGACGATGCCGCCCAGGAGCGCGATGATGGGTACTGTGAGCTGCGCGACGGCGGCAACGGAGGCGGCGAGCGAGGGCAGGACGGTGTACCAGAGCGCATATCCCAGCCCGGAGGTGACCGCGCCGGTGAAAACCGCGAGGAGGATGCCGTAGGTGGTGAGTGGCGCGGCGTCGGCGGGGCTGGGCAGGGCGAGCCAGGCCAGCAGGCCGAAGGGGGCGGCGAGGGTGAAGTTGGCGGCAGTGGCCTGAAGCGCGTCCTTCGATTTGCGGCCCGCGAGGGAATAGACGCCCCAGCCGATGCCCGCCAGCGCCATGAGCGCGCCATGCGCCGGGCTGACCGGCGTGCCGGCGCCGGGCCACATCAGCCAGGCGAGGCCGGCGAGCGCCAGCCCCGCGCCGATCCAGCGGCGGGCGGGCAGGGATTCGTGCGTGAGGAGCGCGGCGGCGAACATGGTGATCTGGACCATCCCGAAGAGGATGAGCGCGCCCAAGCCGGCATCGAGCGCGGTGTAGGCCAGCGAGAAGCCGTACATGTAGACAAGCAGCGAGACGACGCCCGCCACCCGCGCGGGCCCGCCGAGGCGCAGCCCGCCACGCAGGACGATGCAGAGACCGGCCAGCATCGCCGCCCCCGCCACCAGGCGGATCGCGCCGAAGGGGACGGCGTCGATATGCCCGCGCGCCAGCGCGAGGCGGTTGAGGATGGAATTGGCGGCGAAGGCCACCATCGTCAGGGCGGTCAGCAGGAAGAGGCGCATGGGCCATGCGTAGCGCGGGGCGAGGCGAAAGGGAATTCACTTTGGCGGGGGCGGAAATTTGAAAAATTTCCGGGCAATTTTCTTTTGAAGAAAATTCCCGCGCCCGTGATCAGGTGAGGTTCTCGAAGCCGGGCGTGTTCGCGTCCTCGGGATGCTTGGCGAGGTGCTTGCGCTTGATCGTCTCGGAGGTGTCGCGGCTGCCATCATGGCTCCAGCCCGGGGGCTGGATGCAATAGTTCAGCCGGTCGCGCCAGGTGATGCCGGGCTGGATCACGTCGCGGAAGATGCCGACCCATTCGTGAAAGGCGACGCGGATCGGGTTGAAGGTGCCCAGGTTGCGGACGAGGCCGTAGTCGACTTTCTCGCTGTCCTGCTCGGGGACGAAGGTGCCGAACATCCTGTCCCAGATGATGAAGACCCCGGCATAGTTGGCATCGAGATAGCGCGCGTTGCGGCCGTGGTGGACGCGGTGGTGCGAGGGCGTGTTCATCACCGCCTCGAACCAGCGGGGCAGGCGGGCGATCGCCTCGGTATGGATCCAGAACTGGTAAATGAGGTTCAGACCGCCGCAGAAGAGCACCATCGCGGGGTGAAAGCCCAGCAGGATCAGCGGCGCGCGGACCAGCATCATGAAGGTGAACGTGCCGGTCCATGTCTGGCGCAGGGCGGTCGTCAGGTTGTAGTGCTGCGAGGAATGGTGGTTGACGTGGCTGGCCCAGACCCAGCGGATGCGGTGGCCGAAGCGGTGGACCCAGTAGTAGCGCAGATCATCGAGCACGAAGCAGAGGAGCACCACCCAGATCGAGGTACCCAAGTCCAGCGGTGTGATCGCCCAGAGCGCCATGAAGAACCCGTAGGCGACGAAGCCCAGAAGGATGCCGGAGGCGACGTTGCCGGCGCCCATCACCAGAGACGTGAGCGCGTCGTAGGTCTCGTACCGGCCGCCGCGACGTTTGACGACGATCCAGACAAGCTCGATCAGGATGAGGGCGATGAAGACGGGGACGGCGAAGTTCACCACGTCGGGATAGGTCAGTTGATCGGTCATCTGCGGGCCTCCATCAGGCCGGGCCAGTGGCGGGCCTCTTCGGGGTCGAGCGTGAGGGTGATGCGTGGGGCGGTATAGTCGGGCAGGGCGATGCGCAGGCCTGTCCCGGTCTGCGTGATCTCTGCGCCGTCGAGGTATCGCGCCGTGGTATCCGCGCCCATGGGCCAGACGACGCCGCGGCCTTGCAGAGTCTCCACGAGCGCGGCGTGGCGGTCGTGGCTGAGAGTGATGCGCGTCGGTGTGTCCTCGGGAAATTCGCGTAGCCAGGCGCGGCCGGCGGCGGCCTCGTTGTCGAACGTGGCGGGTTGCGAGAGGCCGAGCAGGTGCAAAAGCACCGCAATGCCTGCGATGCCGAGCACGACCATCGGTAACAAGATGCTGAGCGGCATGTCCTCTTCCCTCGCGTCGTATCTAGCCCGGGAAGGGGGCGCACGATCAAGGGTGACGTTACGACCCCGCCGCCCCCGCGCGGTCCAGCGCCTGTTCGAGGTCGGCGATGAGGTCGCCCGCATCCTCGATCCCGATCGACAGGCGCAGAAGGCGGGGATGGACCGGGAAGCCCTCGCCCGAGACGGTCTTGCGGTGTTCGATCAGGCTTTCGACGCCGCCCAGCGACGTGGCGGGATAGAAGACCTCGCAATGGCGGCTGACGTCGATGGCGGTCTGCTCGGTGCCCTTGACGAGGATCGAGAGCATCCCGCCGTAAAGGCCGCCGGTCTGGCGCCTGGCGATCTCGTGGTCGGGGTGCGAGGGCAGGCCGGGATACATCACCGCCTCGATGCCCGGATGCCCCTCGAAGTGCCGGGCGACGGCCAGGGCGTTCTGGGTCGCGCGCTCAACGCGCAGCATCAGGGTGCGCATCCCGCGAATGAGTAGGAAGGCGTCGAAGGAATGCAGGACGGTGCCCTGGATCATGCGGGTGTGGAAGATCTCGTCCCAGTACGTCCCGGTCTCGCGCACAGACAGAACGCCGGCGGTCACGTCGGAATGGCCGTTGAGGTACTTGGTGGCGGAGTGAAAGGAGATGTCCGCGCCAAGCTCCAACGCGCGGGTGGCGCAGGGAGGCGTGCCGGTGCAGTCGGTGACAAGCCTGGCCCCGGCGGCGTGGGCGATGTCGGCGGCCGCGGCGATGTCTGTCGTGTCCCAGTTGGGGTTGTTGGGGCTTTCGACCCAGACAAGCGCGGTTTCATCTTTGCGTAGCGCGGCCTGCATCGCGTCAAGATCGCCCGCCGGGTAATAGCTGACCTCCAGCCTGTCCTTGGCCGCGAAGGTCTGAAACTGGGCGAGAACGCCGTGATACATGACCTCTGGCACCACGACATGGGCGTGGGCGGGCAAGTGGTCGATCACCGCCGTGGCCGCGCCCATGCCCGACGAGAAGAGCAGGCTTTCGGTGGCGCCTTCGAGGTCGGCGATGATCGCCTCGGCCTGTTCGGTGGTGACGTTGCTGTCGCGGCGGTACATGTAGCTTTGGCGCAAGGCATAGTTTTCATCCCGCGCGTAGGTGGCGGCGGTCTGGATCTGCGGCACGATCGCGCCGGTGACGGGGTCGTGATAGCGCAGCGCCTGGGCCAGTTTGGTGGCGGGAGAGAGCGGGCGGTTGGGGCGGTGGGCCATGGGGCAATTCCTTTCAGCGTCGGCGCAGACGGTAGGCATTTGGTTCGCGATGGCAAGCCGGGTCAGAGCGGGCGCGCGGGTGGAACCGTGGGGGATTTGAGCCGCGCCTCGCGCCAGGCCAGAAGCGCGGCGCCGGAGAGAACTGTCACGGCGCCCAGAACGGATATCGCATCCGGCAGGACCGAGAACACGGCGGCATCGTAGAGCGCGGCGAAGACCAGCGTGGCATAGAAGAAGGGGGCCACGAAGCTGGCATCGGCGCGGGCCAGCGCGTTGACGAAGCAGGCTTGCGCGGTGGCCATCAGCAGACCGATCCCGGCGAGCGCGGCCCATTGTGCCGGGGTGGGCGCGGTCCAGACGAAATAGGCCGCCGCACTGGCGATGAGGCTGCCGAAGAGGTTGTTGATCAGCAGGATCTGAAGCGGGCGTTCCCGGCCCGAAAGAAACTTGATCGCGATGAGTTCCATGCCGAAGCAGGCGGCGGCGGCGAGGGCCAGGAGCGCGCCGGGTTCGATACTGCCGCCGCCGGGGCGGGTCAGGATCAGCGCGCCCAGAAGGGCGATGGCGGCGGCGGTCCAGCGGACGGGGCCGACCTTTTCGCCAAGGATGGGAATCGCCAGCATCATGCCGAAGACCGGGTTCAGGAAGGTGATCGCGGTGGCGTCGGACAGAGGGATGAACGCGGCGGCGGCGAACATCAGGGTGACGCCGCCCCAGCCGAGGCCCGAGCGCAGAAGGTGCAGGTGCAGCGCCGGGCGCACGACGCGGAACCGCGTGGCGGCGGCGAAGATGGATATGGTGACGAGCGCGAAGACGAACCGGCCCTGGCTGACCTGCAACGGATGCAGGGCGGGGCCGAGCGCGTCGGTGCCCAGCGCCTTGGCCAGAAGCGTGCAGCCGGCGATGAAGGCGGCGGCGGCAAGGGTCAACAGCGCGGCGGCGCCGGGGTTCTGGACGGGCGTGGTCATGCTGACTGACGTGGCAGGCGGCAACGGGAAACTCAAGCGCCATATCGAGGCGCGCCAAGAAAACGCTTTGCGCGGGGCGCGGAACCGGGTATGTCACCCCGCATGATCGAACGCCGTACATATGCCATGAGCCGACGCCGCCGCACCTGCGCCTGACGTCTCGTTCGCCTGTTCGATCCCCCCGGTGCCCAAGCGCACCACCTTCTTCCACCATTGACGAACGCCCTGCCATACGGCACTCAAAGGGCTTCCATACTTGAGGATACCCCAGATGATCCCCTCCGTTCTGCCGACCTATAACCGTGCACCGCTCAGCTTTGTCAAAGGCGAGGGCGCCTGGCTGATCGAGGCGGATGGTCGACGTTTCCTGGACCTGGGCGCGGGGATCGCGGTGAACGCGCTGGGCCATGCGCATCCCGCGCTGGTGGCCGCGCTGACCGAACAGGCGGGGGCGCTGTGGCATACCTCGAACCTTTACCGGATTCCCAAGCAGCAGGAACTGGCCGACAAGCTGGTGGCCGAGACCTTTGCCGACACGGCGTTTTTCTGCAACTCGGGCACCGAGGCCTGCGAGCTGGCGGTGAAGATGTGCCGCAAGTATTTCTTTGACGCGGGTCAGCCCGACCGGACCGACATCATCGCCTTCCAGGGCTCGTTTCACGGCCGGTCGAGCGCAGGGATTGCCGCCGCCGGATCGGAGAAGATGACCAAGGGGTTCGGGCCGCTGTTGCCGGGGTTCAAGCATGTGCCGTTCGGTGACCATGACGCGCTGCACGCCGCGATTGACGAGCATACGGCGGCGATCCTGCTGGAGCCCGTGCTTGGCGAGGGCGGGATCAAGCCGGTGCCGGACCAGTGCCTGAAGGGGCTGCGCGACCTGTGCGACGAGAAGGGCATCCTTTTGATTTTCGACGAGGTGCAGTGCGGCATGGGCCGAACCGGCAAGCTCTTTGCGCATGAATGGGCGGGGATCACGCCCGACATCATGATGGTGGCCAAGGGCATCGGCGGAGGCTTTCCGCTGGGCGCGCTGCTGGCCACGGAAAAGGCGGCGAGCGGCATGACCGCGGGCACGCATGGCTCGACCTATGGCGGCAACCCGCTGGGCTGCGCGGTGGGGTGCGCGGTGATGGATATCGTGGCTGATCCCGAATTCCTGGCCGAGGTGAACCGCAAGGCGGGGCTGTTCCGGCAGAAGCTGGAAGGGCTGGTGGCGGCGCATCCGGAGGTGTTCAAGGGCGTGCGCGGATCGGGCCTGATGCTGGGGCTGGAATGCGTGGCGACCAATACCGACGTGGTGGCCGCCGGCTATGAGGCCGAAGTGGCCGTGGTGCCCGCGGCGGAGAACGTGGTGCGCCTGTTGCCGCCGCTGAACATCTCGGATGACGAGATCGGCGAGGCGGTGGCGCGGCTGGACAAGGCCGCAACCGCGGTGAAGACGGCACTGGCCGAGGCGTGAGGAGCGAGACGATGCAGCATTTTCTGGATATTCACACGACCGATGCGGGCGAGTTGCGCGGGATCATCGACGGGGCGCGGCATATGAAGACCGCGCGCGCCGGACGGCCGCGCGGTGCGGCGGATGACGAGCAGCCGCTGGCGGGCCGGATGGTGGCGCTGATCTTCGAGAAGCCGTCGACGCGGACGCGCACCAGTTTCGACGTGGGCGTGCGCCAGATGGGCGGCGAGACGATGGTGCTGTCGGGCGCGGACATGCAGCTGGGGCATGGCGAGACCATCGCCGACACCGCTCGGGTGATGAGCCGCTACGTGGACCTGATCATGATCCGGACCTTCGACGAGAGCGTCTTGCAGGAGATGGCCGAGTATGCCGACGTGCCGGTGATCAACGGGCTGACCGACCGCACGCATCCCTGCCAGATCATGGCCGACGTGATGACCTATGAAGAGCATCGCGGTCCGATCAAGGGCAGGAAGGTGGTCTGGGCCGGGGATGGCAACAACGTCTGTTCGTCCTTCCTGCACGCGGCGGGGCAGTTCGGATTCGACATGACATTTACCGGGCCGTCGCAGCTGGACCCCGAGGAGGAATTCGTCGGGCTGGCACGCAAGGCGGGCAGCACGATCACCATCGAGCGTGACGCGGTAAAGGCCGTGGAGGGCGCGGACCTGGTGGTGACCGATACCTGGGTCAGCATGCATGACAGCCAATCGAGCAAGGAGCGGCGCCACAACATGCTGCGGCCCTACCAGGTGAATGCCGAGCTGATGAAGCACGCCAAGGACGATGCGCTGTTCATGCATTGCCTGCCCGCGCATCGCGAGGAAGAGGTGACGAGCCCCGTCATGGACGGCCCGCATTCGGTGGTGTTCGACGAGGCCGAGAACCGCCTGCACGCGCAGAAGGCGATCATGCGCTGGTGTCTGGGCGTCTGAGCCTGACCTGAAAGAGCGCGGTTCCCGCGCGCAGGCTGGTCTCGTCGTTGCCCTTGCGGGCGCCTCCTCGGGGGCGGGATGGCGGGTGCGACGCGTCACGGCGCGGTCCGGCTGGCGTGGCGGAGGCCCGGCCTGCCTTCGGCGAGAGTATTTCTGCCAAGAAAAAGGGCGAGGCGCGGGAAAGGCCGCCGGGGGCGCGACCGGGTTTCTTGGCATCCGGCGCGGGGCGGTCTACGCTGGCCGGGAAGCATGGGAGCGGACATGACAGGCGGCACCGCACAGATCGGCGTATACGGGCTTGGCACGATGGGCAGCGCCCTGGCGCTGAACATGACCGAGAAGGGCTTCGACGTGGCGGTGACCAACCGCGAATCGGACTGGATCGGTGCATTTGTCCAGGAGGCCGGGCCGCTGGCCGAGCGCCTGCATCCGCATGAGGATTTGCGCGATTTCGTCGCCGGGCTGAAGACGCCGCGGGTGATGCTGTTCATGATCCCGTCGGGCAGGCCGATGGATGCGATGATCGAGGAAGTCGCTCCCCTGCTGGACGAGGGCGACACGATCATCGATGGCGGCAATGCCGATTTCCACGACACCCGGCGGCGGTCGAAGGCGCTGGCCGAAAAGGGCCTGCATTTCGTCGGCATGGGTGTGTCGGGTGGCGAGCAGGGCGCGCGGCACGGGCCGTCGATGATGGTGGGCGGCAGCGATCACAGCTGGGAGCAGTTGCGCGACGTGCTGCGGGCCATTGCCGCGCGGTATGAAGATGACCCATGCGTCGATCACCTTGGGCCGGACGGGGCGGGGCATTTCGTCAAGACCGTGCATAACGGGATCGAATATGCCGACATGCAGGTGATCGCCGAGATCTATGGCCTGTTGCACAACGGCTGTGTCTGGCCGCCGGCGCAGATCGGGGCGCTGTTTTCCAGCTGGAACGAAGGGCCGCTGAAATCCTATCTGGTGGAGATCACCGGCGAATTGCTGGCCTATACCGACCCGGCGACCGGGCACCCGGTGGTGGACGTGATCAAGGATGCGGCGGGGCAGAAAGGCACCGGGCGCTGGACCGTGGTGGAAGCGGTGCGCATGGGCCAGGCCGCGACCATGATCGAGGCGGCGGTGGGCGCGCGCGCGTGGTCGTCGGAGAAGGACACGCGCATCAAGGCGCAGGACTTGCTGGGCGGCGAGCGCGGCCTGCTGTCCCTCGACGAGGACATCCTGAAGGAGGCTTTCATGGCGGCGCGGGTTCTGTGCTATGCGCAGGGGTTTCGCGTGCTGGAGGCGGCATCGCAGGAGTACGAGTGGCAGCTGGACCATGCGCGGATTGCCGAGGTCTGGCGCGCCGGATGCATTATCCGGTCGGTGCTGCTGGACGATATCGCGGCGGCGTTCCGCGAGGATCTGCCGCACGGGCAGTTGTTCCTGTCGCCGCGCTTCGCGGAGATCCTGAAACGCACGGTGCCGGCGCTGCGCAAGGTTGTGGCGGAGGCCGTGGTGGGGGGGCACGCGATCCCGGCGCTGTCGGCGGCGCTGCAATGGTATGACAGCATGCGGCAGGGCTATGGCACCGCCAACATCATCCAGGCGCAGCGGGATTTCTTCGGCTATCATGGCTTCGCGCGGCTGGGGCAGGAGGGCAGGTTCCACGGGCCGTGGTGGGACTGAGCCTTGCGCCTCAAGGGCAAGGGTGTCGCGCGATGGCACGGTAGAGGCCCATGAAAGACCGGCCCGGGCGGCGGGGCTGAGGGTCAGCCTGTCAGGCTGTTGAGCACGAAGAAGATGAGGGCGGACATCAGCGCGGCGGCGGGCACGGTGATGACCCAGGCAGCGACAATGGTCATGAAATGGCTGCGCCGCACCAGCTTGCGCCGGCGGCGTTCCTCGGGGGCGAGGCGCTTGCCCTTGCCGCCGGTCGTCAACCCTTTGCGCAGGCGGCGTTCCATGTACCATTCCCGGAAGAACCCGACGCCGAAGACCCCGCCCACCGCGATATGCGTGGAACTGACGGGCAGCCCCAGCCAGCTGGCGACGATGACGGTGATCGCCGCCGACAGGGCGACGCAATAGGCGCGCATCGGATCGAGCTTGGTGATCTGGCTGCCGACCATGCGGATGAGCTTGGGGCCAAAGAGGAAAAGCCCGAAGGAGATGCCGAAGGCGCCGATGATCATGACCCAGAGCGGGATCGCCACCTCGCCGGCAAAGCCGCCGGCCTCGGAGGCGTAGACGATGGCGGCCAGCGGGCCCACGGCATTGGCGACGTCGTTCGCGCCGTGGGCGAAGGACAGGAGCGCCGCCGAGATGATGAGCGGCAGGCCGAACAGCGCCTTGAGCGAGCGGCGGCGGTTTTCCATGCCCTCGGACTGGCGCCGGATCAGGGGGATGGTCACGGCATAGATCACCGCCCCGGTCGCGGCGCCGATCAGAAGGGCCGTGCCGATGTCGATCCTGACGATGCGCTTGAGGCCTTTCATGGCGAGGTAGGTGGCGAAGGTCCCGGCCATCAGGCCGACGAGGATGGGCACCCAGCGGCGGGCGGCGGCGATCTTGTCTTCGCGGTAGGAGATGCGGGTCTTGATCAGGGCGAGGCAGGCGGCAGCGATGACACCGCCCAGGACCGGCGAGATCACCCAGCTGGCGGCGATGGCGCCCATGGTGGGCCAGTTCACGGTGGCAAGGCCGGCAGCGGCGATGCCGGCGCCCATGACGCCGCCGACGACCGAATGGGTGGTCGAGACCGGCGCACCGACCTTGGTGGCGAGGTTGACCCAGAGCGCGGCCGAGACCAGCGCGGCCATCATCGCCCAGATGAAGGTCTGGGTGTCCTGCATGCCGCCAGGGTCGATGATGCCCTTGGAGATGGTCGACACCACGTCGCCCCCGGCCAGAAGCGCGCCCGCGCTTTCGCAGATCGCGGCGATGACGATGGCACCGCCCATGGTGAGCGCGTTGGCGCCGACCGCCGGACCCATGTTGTTGGCCACGTCGTTGGCGCCGATGTTGAGCGCCATGTAGGCGCCGAAGATCGCCGCGGCGATGACCACCGTGTTGCTGGGAAACGCGCCGAAGAAAAGCGCCGCGCCAAGACCGGCGATGACCATGAAGGCCAGCGCGACGCCAAGCGAGACCAGCGGACGCGAGACATAGGCCGTCGCGTACTCGATCTGCGAGATGCGCCCGAGATCCTTGTCGAGCGTCTTCCACTGGTTGTTCTGCGGGTCCTCGGCCAACGGTCCCCTCCCGGTCCGGTTCGGGGCAGAGCGCTAGCCGGTCCGGCGCGGCGGTTCAATGCCGCGCTGTCATAAAAGCATTACATTTCCAGCAAAATGGCCTTGAGGCCCGGTTCCTGTACCATTTCAGCCGCATCCGCGGGGCTGACCCAGCGGCGGGTGCGCTCGTCATGTTCGGGGTATATGTCGGCGAGTTGCTTGACGCGGACCTTGAACACCTCGACCTCGACCGGGGCATCGTAGCCATCGTCGAGATGCTTGTCGTAGGCGTAGCTGCCGACATGGCCCTCGATTACGGCGCCATCGGCGACGCCGGCCTCTTCCCAGGCTTCCTGAAGGGCGGCCTCGGCGGCTTTCTTGCCGTCCATCGGCCAGCCCTTGGGCACGATCCAACGGCCGGTGCCGCGGCTGGTGATCAGCAGGACCTGCTTTTCCGCCGTCGGGGTCACCCGGTAACAAAGTGCGGCCACCTGCATTTCGGGTGGTCTGCGTAATATCGGCTGGACGAACTCCGCCCAGGCCCGCTTCATCGTATTTGTCATTGTGCTGCTCGTCTTAAAAAAGTCTTTTCGCTATTGTATATACGTTTCTTGCACCAAAAATCAAATTTTGCGTTCAATTTTGCTGAATTGGTCAGGAATTGCGGCGTTTGGCGCGCAGGGTCGGGTCGGCCTCGCGCGGGTTTTCGGGCCAGGGATGCCTGGGATACCGCCCGCGCATGTCCTTGCGCACGTCGGCATAGGAGCTGTCCCAGAAGCCGGGAATGTCGAGCGTGGTCTGCACCGGGCGGCCCGCCGGCGACAGGAGCGTGACGCGCAGGGGCGTGCGGCCCACGGTGGGGTGGGTCGTCTGACCGAACATTTCCTGCAGGCGCAGGGAAATCTCGGGATGGTCGCCGGAATAGTCGATGGGGATGCGCCGCCCCAGCGGCGTGGTGAAATGCGCCGGGGCGGCGGCGTCAAGGCGCTGCATCTGGTCATAGGTGAGGCGCGCGCGCAGGGCGTCCAGCATGTCGAAGCGCTTCCAGTCGGCGGCGGTCTTGAGGCCGGTGATATAGGGCAGGAGCCAGGTTTCGAGGTCTTCCAGGAGGGCGTCGTCGGTCATGTCCGGCAGGTCCTCGCCCGCCTCGCGCAGGAGGGCGACGCGCGCGGCGAAACGGCGGGCGGGGTCGGACCAGTTCAGGCCGAGGTCGCGGATGCCGTCGAGCATGGCAAGAGCGATGGCGTCGTCGGGGGCATCCTTCCACATGCGGTCATCCAGCACCAGCGCGCCGAAGCGTTCTTGTTTGCGGGCGATGACGCGGCGCTCGCGCCTGTCCCAGTGGCAGACGTCCTGCCAGGCGATCTGGTCGGCGAAGAGGGTGCGGAGTTCCGAGTCATAGAGCGCGATGGCCTGCCGGATACGGGCCTCGCGCGGGTTGCCGTCGAGGTCGGTGGCGACCAGCAGACGTTGACCGGCCAGCGGGTCCTCGTCGGGCAAAAGCGCGCCCTTGCCGCCGGACAGCACGAAGCGCGGCGCGTCGCCCTTGCGGCGCAGGCCGATGCGATCAGGATAGGCGAGGGCGGCGCATTCGGCGTCGGACACTCCGCTGTCCTGTGCCGATTTTGCCTGTGAGGCCAGGCGCTTGGCCTCGGCCCGGATGCGCATGACCGCGCCGTGGTTGGCGGGATGCGGGTGGCGGCCCTTGGGGTCGCGCAGGGCGGCCATGCGCAGGGCGAGGTCGACGGGCGCGCCGCGCGGCAGCGGATCGCGGTCGGCCAGGAGGGCGGCGAGCAGGGCCGCATCGGGTCCGGCGGTGCCCAGCATGTGGGCCAAGCGCGGATGCAGGGGGAGCTTTGCCAGCGCCTTGCCATGCTCGGTGATGCGGCTCTGCGCATCGAGCGCGCCCAGCATGTGCAGGAGCGCCTGCGCCTCGGCATAGCTGCCGGGATTGGGGGGCGTGAGGAAGGGCAGATCGGCGGGGGTGGCGCCCCAGAGCGCGAGTTCGAGGGCGAGGCCGGCGAGGTCCGTGGCCTCGATCTCGGCGGGGGGGTAGGCGGGCAGGGCGCCTTCCTCTCCCTTGGTCCAGAGGCGATAGCAGGTGCCTTCCGCGACGCGCCCCGCGCGGCCGGCGCGTTGCGTGGCTTCGGCGCGGGTCACGGGTTCGGTCACCAGCCGCGACATGCCGGAGCCGGGGTCGAAGCGGGCGCGGCGGGACTTGCCGCCGTCGACCACCACGCGGATGTCCTCGATGGTCAGCGAGGTTTCGGCGATGGAGGTGGCGAGGACCACCTTTCGGCCTTCGGTCACCGGGGCGATGGCGGCGCGCTGGGCGGCGAAGTCCATGGCGCCGAAGAGGGGGCGGATCTGGCAGTCGGGGGGCAGGTGGTCTTTCAGCAGGGCCTCGGTCCGGCGGATTTCGCCCTCGCCGGGGAGGAAGACGAGGACGCCGCCGGTGGTCTCGGAGACGGCTTTCGTCACAAGGTCGGCAAGGGCCGCGTCCCACCTTGTTTTCTTGCGCGTTGGCGTGTCGAGATGGCGGGTCTCGACCGGAAAGCTGCGGCCTTCGGAGGTGACGATGGGGGCCTGCATCAGCTCTGCCACCGGGGCGGCGTCGAGCGTGGCGGACATGGCCAGAAGCATAAGGTCGTCGCGCAGGGCGCCCGCGACTTCGAGGCAGAGGGCGAGGCCGAGGTCTGCGTTCAGGGAGCGTTCGTGGAATTCGTCGAAGATCACCGCGCCGATGCCGGTGAGTTCGGGGTCGGACTGGATGCGGCGGGTGAGGATGCCTTCGGTGACGACCTCGATCCGGGTGGCGCTTGAGACCCTGGCGTCGCCGCGCACGCGGTAACCGACTGTTTCGCCTGTCTTTTCGCCAAGGGTCGAGGCCATGCGCTCTGCCGCGGCGCGGGCGGCGAGGCGGCGGGGCTCCAGCATGAGGATGCGGCCCGTGGTGAGGTTTGCGTTCAGCATTTCAAGGGGCACGACGGTGGTCTTGCCGGCACCGGGGGGCGCTTGCAACACGGCGCGGCCGTGGTCCCGGAGCGCTGTCAGCAGCGCCGGAATCGCGTCGTCTATGGGAAGCCTGTCACGGGTCATGGCCCGCCTTATCGGCGATGCATCGACACTTTTCCATAACGGGTGCGCACGACGACGGTTTCGGCGCGCATGGTGTTTCCCTGCGGCGCGTAGATCACCGTGACGGGCGCGGTGCGGTGGCGCAGTTCGCGCTCGGAATAGCCGGCGATGCGGCGGTACTGGCCCGAGCACTGGACCCGCCCGCCATCGAGCGCCGCGCGGCTGGTCAGGCTGAGGCGGGCGTGGCGATGACCGTCGTAAACGTCTGCATTCAGGGAACAAAGCTGGTTCGGGGCCTGATCGCGCAGGGCGGCGTAGAGGGCCGTCAGCGGATCGTAGGCGCCGGGCAGGCTGCGCGGGTTGACGGCGGGTGCGCTGCTGCCGGTATCGCCGGTGACGCGGGTGGCGACACCGCCGGAAAAGGAGATCTTGAGGTTGGTGGAGCGGCTGCCCTCGGAGGTGACCTCGGAATAGCTGGCGGGAACGAACCGTTCCCCGGATTTGCCGCCCTGCGCGGCGAGGTCGAAGCTGGCCTGCTTGAGCGCGGACAGCGTGCCCGTGGTGGCGAACCGGGCACGGACATTGTAGCCGCTCGCCGTCTCGGTGCTGGCCATGGCCATTTCGCCGACCTTGGCGCCGATCATGCGCACGTCGTAGCGCGCCTGCATGCTGTCGGCCAGCGAAGGCGCCGCGCCGAGGGTCGTAAAGAGCGCCGCGAGGGCGAAATGGGTTAACCGGGTCTTGACTGTCACGTTGGGGCCTCTTGCATGGCGTCCGCGATGGGACATGGCGCAAGATGGACCCTAGCACAGTCGGTCCGGATTTCATCCCGGCATCTGACTCCGGGTCTGTCCGGGAGTGTCGGCGCAACCCGTTACGATTTCGTAAACCCGTCCTGCGGGGGCGGGTGGAGCCGCGGTTGCTGGACATTTCCGGCCCGGCTGGGGCACAAGTCGGAAGGCCCTGACAAGGCCGCGCCACGCCGCGCACCGGACCGGAGGAGACGACGCGCCATGACCGACACGGATAAGCTTGCCGACCAACTGCTGGCGCAGGAGCGCCGGGCCCTGGCGCGGTCGATCACGCTGGTGGAAAGCGGGCGGGCCGATCACCGCGAGGCGGCGCAGGCCCTGCTGGACCGGGTCGCGGGGCATGGCAAGCAGGCAATTCGCATCGGGCTGTCGGGCACGCCGGGGGTTGGAAAAAGCACGTTTATCGAAGCGTTCGGCATGATGCTGACCGGGATGGGGCTGCGGGTGGCGGTGCTGGCGGTGGACCCCAGCTCGGCGCGCTCGGGCGGCTCGATCCTGGGCGACAAGACGCGGATGGAACGGCTGAGCCGGGAGCCGGGCGCGTTCATCCGCCCTTCGCCCAGCCAGACGCATCTGGGCGGCGTGGCGCGGCGCACCCGCGAGGCGGTGACGCTGTGCGAGGCGGCGGGATTCGACGTGGTGCTGATCGAGACGGTGGGCGTGGGCCAGTCCGAGACGGTGGTGTCGGAGATGTGCGATCTGTTCCTGCTGCTGCTGGCGCCCGCGGGCGGGGACGAGTTGCAGGGCGTGAAGCGCGGGATCATGGAGATTGCCGATCTGATCCTTGTAAACAAGGCCGATGGCGATCTGAAATCGGCGGCGACCCGGACCTGCAGCGACTATTCGGGCGCGCTGCGCCTGCTGCGCAAGCGGCCGCAGGACCCGGAGGGGTTTCCGAAGGCGATGATGGTGTCTGCCTTGCAGGACGAAGGGTTGAAAGCGGCCTGGGACGAGATGAACGCGCTGGTCGACTGGCGCCGTGAGAACGGGCATTTCGACGCAAGGCGCGAGGCGCAGGCGCGCTATTGGTTCGGCGAGGAAGTGAAGCGCGGACTGATGGCGCAGCTGGAGACACCGCAGGCGCGGGCGCTGATGGAAGAGGGCGCCGAGGACGTGGCCGAAGGGCGCACGGTGCCCAGCGTGGCGGCGCAGCGGGTGCTGGACCGTCTGCGCGGTGCGCAGGAGGGTTAATCGGGGCGGCGGCCCTATTTGGCACGTCGGTATCGCGTCGGTATCCAAGTGGTATTGCGACGGTGCGGTGCGCCGCGCGTTCAAACGTTAACGGGGCCGGACTCGGGCCGCGCGGTCTTGCATCGTTCTGACGGCGGTGGGCACCCATCCCGGACTTGATCCGGGATCTCCGGCGCGGAACGCCGCGTCTTGAAAGCGCGCGGTACCGCCGTCAAGCTGCGGGGGCAGATCTTGCCGGAAAGCCTGCCCGATGTATGCCATCTCGCTGACCTCGATCCCGCCGCGCCTTGCCCGCCTCGGGCCGGTGCTGGAGGCGCTTCTGGCGCAGCGCCCCGCGCCGGAGCATGTCTTTCTGAGCCTGCCCGAGCGCTATGCCCGGTTTCCCGGTCCGGTGACGCTGCCGTGCCTGCCTGCGGGCGTGACGTTGTTGCGCGGCGGCGCGGATCTTGGACCGGCGATGAAGGCCTTGCCCGCCGCGCGGGCGCTGGCGGGGCGGGATATGCGGCTGATCTATTGCGATGACGACTGGCTGCCGGCGCTCGATTGGGCCGCGCAGCTGCTGACCGACGCGGAGGACGTGGCCACGACCGGGCAGGCGTGGGACATCGCGCGCCTGGGCCGCATGGGCGCCGGGGCCGACATCGCGCAGGGCTTCGCAGGGGTGTGCATCCGTCCCGAATGGCTGGCGGGGCCGGAGGTGGACCCGCCACCCGAGGCCACCCTGGCCGACGACATCTGGTTGTCGGGTCAGCTGGCGCGGCAGGGCGTCACGATCCGGGCGCGGCCCGAGGCCCGCCGGCGGTTGCGCCCGGCCTTCGACGATGCGCACGCGCTTCAGGACAGAACGCCGCGCGATGCGGTCAACCGCGCCTGTGCGGCGCTGGTGCATGCCCGCTATGGCGTCTGGCCGGAGGCGTCGTCCGCCAGCACGGCGCGGGCGGCGCGCTCGTAGAGGTCGGCATAGGATACGGCCTGGGGAATCGCCGCCTCCAGCGCGGGCAGGAGCGCGGCATAGCGCGCGTCGGAGAGGTCGCGCAGGGCCTCTTTCATCTCGGTCTCGGTCTGGCAGACGATCATGCCGCCGGGGTCGATGAAATCGGCGATGTTGGGACAGCCCCAGTAGATCGGCACGCATTTGCAGAGCAGCGCGTCGATCAGCTTTTCGGTGAAATAGTTCGGTTCGCGCACGTTCTCGATCACCAGCGAAAAGCGGTAGGGCGCGAGGCCGTCGGCCTTGTGCTCGAAGGGCTGGTAGCCGCCGCCCATCACGTCGACGTCGAGACCGCCCGCCCTGACGTGATCGGCCATGGCATGACGCAGCGCGTGCCCTTCCTGGGAACGCTTGGCCGAGGCGATGAGGCTGCAGGCCCTGGTCTTGGTCACGTCGAGCCGGGTCCAGTCGCCGACCCAGGTGGTGCCCAGGGGGAAGAGCACGCCGTTGGGGATCGCCTGCAGCAGGCCGGGATTGGAACACAGCACCTTGTGGAAGCGGGCATACTGGTGGCGCAGCTTGCGCATGTGATCGCCGTGGATCGCCTCGGGTTCCAGCACCATGACCGAGACCCTGGCCGGTGTGCCCAGCCAGGGCCGGCGATAGAGCAGACTGGAGGTGTTGACGATGAGGTGATCGGTGCGGTCGAGATTCCGCAGCGTCTTGTCGCTGCCGCCGAGCCGGTCGGGACGCCCCAGGGGCCAGACCAGCCGGTCCAGCGGCACCCGACCGGGGCGCAGGCCCGGGCGGACGTCATAGGGCATCACGGCGATGGCGGGTGAAACATCTGTCATGGCGGCCCTGATACGGTCAAACCCCGGGGCGCGCAATCCGGCGCGTTCGCATTCGGTTCGGGGCCGTGCGCCATTGACATCCCGGCCCGGGATGCCAGCTTATGCCCCACCCGGAGAGAGACGGGTTCGGGTCAAGAAGGCAGCAGGATGACAGAGGCGCGCGACGCATTCATCGGGGCCATGCGGCAGGTGGCCGCCACGGTGACCGTTGTCACGACGGATGGTCCCGCCGGCAAGGCGGGGGCCACGGTCAGTGCGTTCACGTCGCTGTCGGCCGACCCGCCGTCGGTGCTGGTGTGCCTGAAGGCCGACAGCAGCATCGCGCTGGCGGTGGATGCCAACGGCACGTTCTGCGTCAACATCCTGCCGGAGGATGCCGACCACCTGGCCCGCCGCTTTGCCGGGATGTTCGATGCCGACAGCCCCGACCGTTTCGAGGGCGTCGAGGTGGTCGACACGGAATACGGCCCGCTATTGCCCCGTGCGACGGCGTTTTCGTGCAGCCTGACGCATCGCCATGTCCATGGCAGCCACGCCATCTGCATCGGCGATGTCACGGGCATTTCCGATGCCGGGGAACGGCCGCTGACCTATATGAGCGGCAGTTTTCATATCGTGCGTCCCAAGGCGCAGGTCTGATCCGGGCCGCCGCCGCGCGGCGCGTCTGCAACCATCACGCGATTTCCCTGATTTCCGCGCAATCGCGCTTTCGGTTCGCCGCAATCTCGCCCCGATTCGCGCTTAACGCTGCGTAAAACAACGGGCGAAGGGACGGGCGAGATGAGCTATCTGGAGGCGGGCAGGAAGGTCGGCAACAGTACGATCGACATGCAGGCGACGATGCGCGGGCTTGTCGCCGGCGAACGGTTGCAGAGGTTCAAGCTGGAGGCGGTGACGGAAATGGCGTTGCGGGTCACCGGGATCGTGATGATCATGAGCTCGATCGCGATGTGGTTCTTCCTGCCGGTCGATCCGACGACCGGACGGCTGGCGTCGTTCGGGCTGATGGCTTCGGTTCTGGCCGCGGCGGGGCTGGGGGTTTTCGCGTTCGGCACGCGCGGGTTCCGGCGTCGCATCACGCTGGACGTGGAGGCGGGCACCCTGACCCTGACCAAGATCAACATTCACGAACAGGCGCGGGTGAACCACGAGATCGACCTTGGCTCGATCGAAAGCGTTTTTCTGCGCCGCTCGATCCAGCCCGGCGGCATAGCCACGTTGCTGGTGCGGGTGGCCGGACAGGACGCGCCGGCCATCGCGCTGTCGGGGGATCTGAGCGAGGTCGAGGACGTTCACGCCCAGCTGTGCGCGGTATTGCAACGCGGTTCCGTCCGCCCCGAGCGCGCGGCGACGTTGCGCCTGGCCGGGGCGCGGAAATCCGCGCGGGCGCTCGCCGGCTGAGCCGCGGCCGCTAGAGCGGGACGCGCGATACGGTATAGCCGGCCTGTTCCAGCAGCCTGAGGATGCCGGCATCGCCCGGCAGGTGCCCCGCGCCCACCGCGATCAGCACGTGATCCCCGGGCGTCACCTGCGCGTCCAGCCGTTCGATCCAGCCCTGGTTGCGTTTTTCCAGAAGCAGGTCTTCGACCATGGCGAACCCGTCGGCGCCGGCATCGCCGCCGAATTCCTCGGAGACATAGCGCGAGAAGGCCAGCGTCAGGGCGATCTCTTCGCTGAGGTAGCGTTCGCGGATGGTGTAGGACAGGTCATTCATGTCACCGGGCCAGGCCAGGGACATGCGGATCATCTCGATCTGGTCGTCCATCGGAAAGCTGTCCAGCAGGGTCAGCAGGTCCTCGAAATCCTCCAGCGAGCGGCTGGGGGTGCCGGCGTCCCTGGCGCGTTCGCCCACCAGCATGTCGATGCCCTTGGCCTCGAAGGCGCCGGACTGTGCCTCGCAGGGGCCGATACCCAGCATCATGCCGGCCCAGAGCGGCTTGAACTTGGCGGCCATGAAGCCGGGAATCATCCGCGCCTGCATCTCTTCGCGGTAATGCTGCCAATCCTCCTCGCCCAGAAGGTCGGGCAGGGTGGGGCCTTCGGTGATGAACATGAGCGACGGATTTTCGGCCATCGCCCGCTGCATGGCGGTCTGATCCTCGGAGGAGACTTCCAGGTAGATCTTGTCGGCGGCGGCGATCATCGGAGCCAGGCGGTCGAGATGCGCGTCGGTCAGGCGATGCCTGAAATGGTAGGTGCCGAAGATGTCGATCACCGTGTCGCCGCGCGTGGCCTGCCACAAGAGCCCCTCGGGGTGGGGCATGGCGGCGGCCTCGCGCCTGAGGTTTTCCTGGGTTTCGGGGTCCAGCGTGTCGATTAGGTCTACGCCGTCGCAGGTGGCGCCACCCGTGCCCTGGGCCGCCACCGGCGCGGCGAGCGTGACGGCGAGGATCGCGGGGGCAAGCAGTGCGGACCAGGGAAATTTCATCGTTCCACCCATTGAATTCAGGCTGTGAGACAAGATGTAGAGGGGGTGGACCGGGCGCGCAACAAAGCGCCGTCCGCCGCCCGAAAAATTTTCCAGATGGAATGTTGACAGGCTCGTGATCGCTCCTTAGCTATGCGCCGTTAGCACTCGACTACGGTGAGTGATAACGGCCTCCGCAGGGAGGCGTGAGGGAAACTTGATAGCCAAGGAGCAAAAGCTATGGCATTCAAACCGCTGCATGACCGCGTGCTTGTACGCCGCGTTGAGAGCGAAGAAAAAACCGCTGGTGGGCTGATTATCCCCGACAGTGCCAAGGAAAAACCCAGCGAAGGTGAAGTCGTTGCTGTTGGCGATGGCGCCCGCAAGGATAACGGCGAACTGATCGAGATGGCCGTTTCGGTCGGGGACCGCATCCTGTTCGGCAAATGGTCGGGCACGGAAATCACGATCGACGGCGAAGAGCTGCTGATCATGAAGGAAAGCGATATCCTGGGTGTGACGACCGACGCGAAGGCCGCGCAAGCCGCCTGAACGCCACGGATCGTATCCAACGCTGAAATCTAATATACATCAGGAGCGACTTAAATGTCTGCAAAAGACGTGAAATTCGATACCGATGCCCGCAACAAGATGCTGCGCGGCGTCAACATCCTGGCCGATGCGGTCAAGGTGACCCTTGGCCCCAAAGGCCGTAACGTGGTTCTGGACAAGTCCTTTGGCGCGCCGCGCATCACCAAGGACGGTGTGTCGGTTGCCAAGGAAATCGAGCTGGAAGACAAGTTCGAGAACATGGGCGCGCAAATGGTGAAAGAAGTCGCCAGCCGCACCAATGACGAAGCCGGCGACGGCACCACCACCGCGACCGTCCTGGCGCAAGCCATCGTGAAAGAAGGCATGAAGGCCGTGGCCGCGGGCATGAACCCGATGGACCTCAAGCGCGGCATCGACCTGGCGACCACCAAGGTCGTGGAAGCCATCAAGAACGCGGCACGCGAAGTCAACGACTCGGCTGAAGTGGCGCAGGTCGGCACCGTGTCGGCCAACGGCGAATCCGAGATCGGCCAGATGATCGCGGACGCGATGCAGAAGGTCGGCAACGAGGGCGTCATCACCGTCGAGGAGAACAAGGGCCTCGTCACCGAGACCGACGTCGTCGAGGGCATGCAGTTCGACCGTGGCTACCTGAGCCCCTACTTCGTGACCAACGCCGACAAGATGACCACCGAGCTGGAAGACTGCATGATCCTGCTGCACGAGAAGAAACTCTCGTCGCTGCAGCCGATGGTGCCGCTGCTCGAGTCGGTGATCCAGTCGCAGAAACCCCTGCTGATCATCGCCGAAGACGTCGAAGGCGAAGCGCTGGCGACCCTCGTGGTCAACAAGCTGCGCGGTGGCCTGAAGATCGCCGCCGTCAAGGCGCCGGGCTTTGGTGACCGTCGCAAGGCCATGCTGCAGGACATCGCGATCCTGACCGGCGGCCAGGTGATTTCCGAAGACCTGGGCATGAAGCTGGAAAGCGTCACGATGGACATGCTTGGCCAGGCCAAGAAGGTTCAGATCACCAAGGACGAGACCACCATCGTCGACGGTGCCGGCGAGAAGGCCGAGATCGAGGCACGCGTCAGCCAGATCCGTCAGCAGATCGAGGACACCACCAGCGACTATGACCGCGAGAAGCTGCAAGAGCGTGTTGCCAAGCTGGCCGGCGGCGTTGCCGTCATCCGCGTGGGCGGCATGACCGAGGTCGAAGTGAAAGAGCGCAAGGACCGTGTCGATGACGCGCTGAACGCGACCCGCGCGGCCGTTCAGGAAGGTATCGTCGTGGGCGGCGGTGTTGCGCTTGTCCAGGGTGCGAAGGCGCTGGACGGCGTCGAGGGCGCCAACAGCGACCAGAACAACGGTATCGCGATCGTCCGCAAGGCGCTGGAAGCTCCGCTGCGCCAGATCGCGGAGAACGCAGGCGTCGACGGCTCCGTCGTGGCCGGCAAGATCCGTGAATCGGACGACCTGAAGTTCGGCTTCAACGCGCAGACCGAAGAATATGGCGACATGTTCAAGTTCGGTGTGATCGACCCCGCGAAGGTCGTGCGTACCGCGCTGGAAGACGCCTCCTCGATCGCCGGTCTGTTGATCACGACCGAGGCCATGGTTGCCGACAAGCCGCAGAAAGAAGGCGCTGGCGCCGGCGGCGGCGGCATGCCCGACATGGGCGGCATGGGCGGCATGATGTAAGCAAGGTTTTCGCCTCGGCGAAAACCGTCGCCCGGTTGGCGTCCGACACGATCGGATGCCGACAGGGTGCCGCGAAAAACGAGGGCCGTCCCATCGGGGCGGCCCTTTTCGTTTGATGGGGAGGCGAGTGCTCAAGGGCACGGAGTGCTTCGGCTGCTTCGGGCCCTTGTGAGCCATTGGTGTCGAGCCCCCGGCCGGTTAACAGCCGCGCAGTGGCCCGGCCATCGGCAGCCCCTGCCTTGGGCTGGCGATTTGGCTGAGGCTGGGCGCAACGATCCTTCCGAGGATGTGTTTGGCAGGCATAAAGTGCTTCATAGTTGGTGTCGGATCACCACCCCAGGGGCTGACGCTCACCTCCGTCGTCAACGACACCAAGGTCCCGCATTGCAGACCTCCGGCACGGAAAATTTTTCAGGATTTCGGCCGCGAGTTGCCCCGTGACATGAAAAAGGCCGCCCCCGGGCGGGAGCGGCCCACAGTGTTGGAGCGCCGCCGGATCAGCCGGCGATCAGGCCCATCTGTTCGAGTTTCAGCACGACCTGGTGGGCGCAGTTGTCGACATCGACATTCTCGGTCTCGACGCGCAGTTCGGGGTTTTCCGGCACGTCGTAGGGGTCGGAGATGCCCGTGAACTCCTTGATCTTGCCTTCGCGCGCGAGCTTGTAGAGGCCCTTGCGGTCGCGGCGTTCGCATTCCTCGATCGAGGTGGCGACGTGGATCTCGACGAAGGCGCCGAAGCTTTCGACATCCTCGCGCACGGCGCGGCGGGTCGTGGCGTAGGGCGCGATGGGCGCGCAGATCGCGATGCCGCCGTTCTTGGTGATCTCGCTGGCCACGTAACCGATGCGGCGGATGTTGAGGTCACGGTGCTCTTTCGAGAAGCCGAGTTCCGAGCTGAGGTTCTTGCGGACGATATCGCCGTCGAGCAGCGTCACCGGGCGGCCGCCCATTTCCATCAGCTTGACCATCAGGGCGTTGGCGATGGTGGACTTGCCCGAGCCGGAGAAGCCGGTGAAGAACACGGTGAAGCCCTGCTTGGCCCGCGGCGGACGGGTGCGGCGCAGTTCCTTGACCACTTCGGGGAAGGAGAACCATTCGGGGATTTCAAGCCCTTCCTGAAGGCGGCGGCGCAGCTCGGTGCCCGAGATGTTGAGGATGGTGACGTTGTCCTTGTCCTCGATCTCGTCCATCGGCTCGTACTGGGCGCGTTCCTGCACGTAGACCATGTGCTTGAAGTCGACCATCTCGATGCCGATCTCGTCCTGGTGCTCGCGGAACAGGTCCTGGGCATCGTAGGGGCCGTAGAAATCCTCGCCCGCCGAGTTCTTGCCGGGGCCGGCGTGGTCGCGGCCGACGATGAAGTGGGTGCAGCCGTGGTTCTTGCGGATGAGGCCGTGCCACACGGCCTCGCGCGGGCCGGCCATGCGCATGGCGAGGTTCAGGAGCGACATGTTCGTGGTCGAGGCCGGGTACTTGTCGAGCACCGCCTCGTAGCAGCGGACGCGGGTGAAGTGATCGACGTCGCCCGGCTTGGTCATGCCGACGATGGGGTGGATCAGCAGGTTGGCCTGCGCCTCTTTCGCGGCGCGGAAGGTCAGTTCCTGGTGCGCGCGGTGCAGGGGGTTGCGGGTCTGGAAGGCCACCACCTTGCGCCAGCCCATCTTGCGGAAGAAGGCGCGCAGCTCGTTGGGCGTGTCGCGGCGGGCACGGAAATCGTAATGCACGGGCTGCTGGATGCCGGTGACCGGGCCGCCGAGATAGACGGGGCCGGCGGTGTTGTGCAGGTAGTTGACGGCCGGGTGCGCGGAATCGTCGGCGCCGAAGACCTTTTCGGCCTCGTGCGCCTTGTTCGGGGTCCAGCGGTCGGTGATCGTCATGGTGGCCAGGATCACGCCTTCCTGGTCGCGAAGGGCGATGTCCTGGCCAGGCTCGATGCTGTCGGCGAAGTCCTGCGAGACGTCGAGCGTGATCGGCATCGGCCAGAGCGTGCCGTCGGCCAGGCGCATGGTGTCGACCACGGAAGTGTAGTCTTCCTCGCCGAGGAAGCCCTTGAGCGGATTGAAGCCGCCGTTCATCAGCAGTTCCAGGTCGCAGATCTGGCGCGGGGTGAGATCCCAGCTGACGAGATCGGCCGCTTCGACCTTCAGTTTCTGGGCGCTTTCGTACGAGACGTAAAGCTCGGGGATGGGGGCGAGGTTGTTCTGCACTAGTCTGGTCCTTTGGTTGAGGGGGGCGAGCCCGCTTCGCGTGCCGGTCAGTTCGGCATGAAGCGCGTCGTATTCGGCGAATTTCCGGGCGAGGAAATCATCGGTGAGGCGCAGCATTTCCGCTGCGCCGCGGGTGGTGAGCGCGTAGGCGAAACGCTGGCGCTTGTCGGGGCCGGAGCGGTCGCCGACCTTGACTAAGCCGGCCTCGGTCGCCTGCCGGAGCAGGGTGTTGAGGCGGCCGAGGGACACGTCGAGCGCCGCCGCGAGCGTGCGCTGGGAGGCCTCGGACGACCGATCCAGCTGCCGCAGGAGGCGGAAGAGGAGGTCCCGGTCGGGGAGGCTGGATTTGGCGTCAGGGGCGGACATGCGGCGACTCAAAGTGCGTTCACGCGTGAACACATATGGGAGGCGGCTTGCCTTGTGAACCCCCTTTCGGGCCGGTACGGGGATTGTTGCCGATATGCCGTGAGCGAGGCGCGCCGACGCTATTGCGCGGCGGACATGGGCGCGGTGGCGGCCTGGGCCAGCCGAACCTCTTCATGCAGCCAGTCGCGGAAGGATCGGATCATCGGGTCGTCGGCGCGTGTCTCGGCGCAGGCGACGGAATAGATCACGCTGGAAATGGTGTTGGTGTCGAAAAGCCGCACGAGGCGCCCGGAGGCCAGCGTGCCTTGCACCATCGCGTCGAAGGCCATGGCCACGCCGTGCCCCTGTTCGGCGGCGGTGGTGGCCAGTTCGCAATTGGGAAAGGTCGGGCCGGGCGGCAGGTCGGGTGCGCCGAGGCCGGCGGCGGCAAACCATTCCTGCCAAGAGTCGTCGGTTTCGTCATACATCAGGCGCATCCGCAAAAGGTCGCGCGGGCTGCGGATATTCTCGCGCTCCATCAGGTCAGGGCGAATCACCGGGTAGCGGCTGGAGGTCATCAGCGGCTCGGTGTGGACGCCGGGGTGGTGCGTGTCGCGCCACTGGATCACCACGTCGCTGTCATTAGACGAGAAATCGATATCGGGCGCGCCGGTCGAGACCCGCAGGCGGATCCGGTCGCCGAAATCCAGCCGGTGCAGGCGTGGCACCAGCCAGCGGGCGGCAAAGCCAGGAGTGCAGAGCACGCGCAGGTTTCTTTCGCCCGCGTCACGCACCGAGCGGGTGCTGTCGTCGAGCAGGTCCAAGAGGCCGGTCAGCTTGCCGGCATAGGCGCGGCCGGTCAGCGTCAGGGCCATCTGGTTGCCGCTGCGTTCGAACAGCGCGGTGTCGAGATACTCTTCCAGTGCGCGGATCTGGTGGCTGATGGCAGACGGCGAGAGGCACAGCTCTTCGGCTGCGTGCTTGAAGCTCTTGTGGCGCGCGGCGGCCTCGAACGCCTTGACCGCGGCGAATGGGGGCAGGTGCCGTCCCATGGCAGATGAATTTCCTTCATTGGCACATGAAAAATGGCCTTTTGCGCCGGGGCGCGGTCGAAGCTTAGCATTTTCGGGACATCAATCAAATTGCTCAGGAGGTTGCCATGTGCATCCTGTCCCGAGCCGGCCTGTGGTCGGCGCGTAATGGTCTTTTCTGCCTTGTTCTCATGTTGTTTGGCGGCGGCGCTTTGGCATCCGATCTTCTGGCCTGGCGCGAGGCAAGGGCGCTGCCTGAGCTGGTGGCGCACATGGAGGTCTGGCTTGACGAGCACACCGATCTGCCGCGTCGCTCGGACGCGCCGGAAATTCGGCTGACGTCCGAGGCGACGGTGGCGCGGCTGGCGCCGATGCGGGCGGCGTCGGAGTCTTCGCACACGCGGGGGCTTTATGATCCTGACAGCGAGACAATCTGGCTGGTGCGGCCGTGGAACGCGAAGGACCCCTATGACGTGAGTGTTCTGTTGCACGAACTGGTGCATCACCGGCAGGCGCCGCATGGGCATTGGTATTGCCCGGGCGCGCAGGAATTGCCGGCCTACCGGGTGCAAGAGTCGTGGCTGAACGCGCTGGGGCTGGAGCCGGACGTGAACTGGGTGGCGGTGGTGTTGGAGTCGGGATGCACGCCGCGGGACATTCATCCGGAGTGAGGGGCGCGCGTGGGTTTTCACCCACCCTACGAGGTCCCGGATCAGGTCCGGGACGGCTGGAGTGGGATCGCGCCTGTGGCGCATTGGTGTGGGGTGGGGGCCAGCCTTCCTAACATTGGTTAGACTGGGGGTCAGCCGCCAAACGCAGGCTGAATTGGGGGCCAGCCCCCAAACGCAGAGTTAGTTGGGGGCCAGCCCCCAAGCCCCCGGGATATTTTCGGCCAGAGGAAGGCGGGGTGTGCGGCTCAGGCTTGCGGGACGTAGGCCTCGGGGGCGGGAGCGTCCTCGGGCAGCTCGGCGATGAACTTTTCCGCGTCGAGGGCGGCCATGCAGCCCATGCCGGCGGAGGTTACCGCCTGGCGGTAGATATGGTCGGTGAGGTCGCCCGCCGCAAAGAGGCCGGGGATCGAGGTGCGGGTGGAGCCGGCCTCGACCTTGACGTAATCGCCGTGATGCATCTCGACCTTGCCCTTGACCAGTTCGCTGGCCGGCGCGTGGCCGATGGCGATGAAGACGCCCTTGCAGGGGATTTCCTGCGTCTCGCCGGTCTTGGTGTGTTTGACGCGGACGCCGGTGACGCCCTTGGGATTGTCGTCGCCCAGCACCTCGTCAAGCTCGTGGAACCACAGGGGCTCGATCTTGGGGTGTTTCAGCAGGCGGTCCTGCAGGATCTTCTCGGCGCGCAGCTCGTCGCGGCGGTGGATAAGAGTGACCTTGGAGGCGAAGTTGGTGAGAAAGAGCGCCTCTTCGACGGCGGTGTTGCCGCCGCCCACCACGACGATCTCGTCGCCGCGGTAGAAAAAGCCGTCGCAGGTGGCGCAGGCGGAGACGCCGAAGCCCTTGAACGCGTCCTCGGAGGGCAGGCCGAGCCACTTGGCGCGGGCGCCGGTGGCGAGGATGACGGCGTCGGCGGTGTAGGTGGTGCCCGAGTCGCCCTTGGCGGTGAAGGGGCGTGTATCGACGTCGAGCGAGGAGATGATGTCGCCCACGATCTCGCAGCCCATGGCCTTGGCGTGGGCCTCCATGCGGACCATCAGGTCGGGGCCCTGTACCTCGGTGTCGCCGGGCCAGTTCTCGACCTCGGTGGTGGTGGTCAGCTGGCCGCCGGGCTCGATGCCCTGCACCAGGATGGGTTCCAGCATGGCGCGGCTGGCATAGACCCCGGCGGTATAGCCCGCGGGCCCCGAGCCGATGATCAAAACCTTGGTGTGACGTGTCTCGGCCATGTCCGATCCCCTTGATCCGTGTCGCGGGGCATGACAGGCCCCGTTTGAGTCCGGACAGATATAACGGGGCCGGCCCGGGGTGTGTAGCCCCGCAAGCCCGGTATGCGGGGGGCGGGACGACATTTTCTGCGCCGAAAGGATATTGCGCCGGGGTGAAACATTATTGCGCGTGGCGCCGGTCGTGATATAACAATCGCGAAATCAACCGGAGAAACCGATGCCTGCGATGCGCCTTGACGACATTGACCGCATGATCCTGGCCGAATTGCAGGCGGACGGGCGGATGACCAACGTCGAACTGGCCCGGCGGGTGGGCATTTCAGCGCCGCCCTGCCTGCGCCGGGTGCGCACGCTGGAAGAGCAGGGCTACATCAAGGGCTATCACGCCGACGTGGACGCGCGCGAGCTGGGATTCGAGGTGCAGGTCTTTGCCAGTGTCGGGCTGGTGAGCCAGGCCGAGGCGGACCTGAGCGCGTTCGAGGCGCGCTGCCGGGCGTGGCCGCTGGTGCGGGAGTGCCACATGCTGAACGGCGAGGTGGATTTCATCCTGAAATGCGTGGCACCGGACCTGAGCACCTTCCAGAGCTTCCTGACCGGCGAGTTGACGGCGGCGGAGAACGTGGCGTCGGTGAAGACCTCGCTGGTCATCCGCTGTGCCAAGGACGAGCCGGGCGTGCCCTTCGAAATCCTGGAGGAGCGGCTGAGCCGGTCGGCCTGAGCCCGCTCAGAAGCTGCAATAGTCGGAGCCGTAATAGCGGTACCGGAACGGGTTGCGGTCGAGCACCTCGATATCCTCGCGGTTCGACACGGCGATGACGGCGTTGTTGGCACCCATAAGGCCGTGGCCGGCATCCTGATAGATTTGCAGAAGCTGTGCTTCGGTCAGGACGCAGGCGTTGATCTCGAAAATGTAGCGGACGAAATCGTCGGGATCGTTTTCGCGGGGTGGCGGGCGGTCATTGGCCAGTGCCATGGGGGCAAGGGACAGGACCGCGAGGCAGGTCAGGCTTAGAGGACGCATGGGAAAATCCGTTTTGGTTCAATGCGCGGAGTTTGCGCCGTATGCCGGGGCGCTGCAAGCGGGCAGGGCGGCGTCTAGTCGACCTTGAGGACGTGGTACATGTCGCGGGTCAGCAGGAGCTGACCGTCGATCACCTCCCACAGGTGCATGTAGCGGCCGACGATGCGCTGCTCGCCCATCATGACGACGGTTTCGCCGATCTCGACCGCGCTGGTGTCGAAGCCACGGATGTCGAAGGTCTTGAACTGCAACTCGCGGGCACCGGCGGCGAAGGCCCGGGCGTAGTGCTGAGCGATGGCCTCGCGCCCGAGGATCGAGGCCTGGCCGGGCGGCAGAAGGGCGGCGTCGGGGGCGTAGAACCCGGCGAGGCTTTCGGCGTCCTGCGCGTTGTATGTCGCGACGAAGGCGGTCATGCGGGCGATGACGGGGTTGTCCTGAGCACGGGCGGCGGTGCCGAAGGCAAGCAGAAGCCCGAGGGCGAGGAGAGGCAGGCGAAGCATGGCGGCGGCTTTCCGTGGGGCTTGGGGGTTCAGATGTCTTGCCTGAAAGCGTAGCCGCGACGCGACCGGCGATGCAACGTCGATGGCGGGCCAAGGGCCGTCTCAGATGTGTTTCGCCAATCCCGCGATCCAGGTCGGGGCGTCGCGGGCGTCGACCACGGCCTCGCGGATGAGCCAGTCCATGTGGCCCGACAGCAGCTTCAATCGCGAGGGTTCGCGGAAGGCGAGGTAGAAGCGGCCCACGTAGAGCACCCCCATGAGCGGGCCGAAGAGGGTGACGGGCGCGGAAAAGAGATTGTGCGCGTCAAAGAGGTTGAGGCGCAGGGAGGGAAAGAAGGTCTCGGCCTGTTCGGCGAGGTGCAGGATCTGCTCGCGCCGCGCGTCGCGGTCGAGCCCCTGCCAGTAGCCGGTGCCCTGGGCGAAGGCCTCGAGCTCGTGCCGGGGCATGGCGATCTCGTACTCGGTCGCCTCGCGCCGGAGCCAGTCGAGATTGTCCTGCATGGCGCGCACGGCCTGGCCCGGTGTCTTGCCGAGGAAGGCGGCGTATTCCCAGCGCATCACCGCCTCGGTCTTGAGCATGTCGGGCAGGGTGGCGGGGACGTGGCGGACCTTGTAGCCGCTGGCCTCGCGGTGCCAGTCGAGCAGCTGGGCGTCGGCGGAGGTGCGGTCGGCTTGCGTCATGCTGAGCGCGGCCTCGATCACGTCGCCGGGGCGTTCGGGGCGGTCGGCCAGCCCCAGGAGCCAGTCGGAACTGACCTCGAGCGCCTCGGCGCAGCCGGCGGCGAGGTGGGCGTTGGGCATGCGGGCGGTCTCGGCGTCGAGCAGTTGCGACACGGTGGAGCGGCTGACGCCGGTCTGGCGCGCGAGCGCGCTGAAATTGGTGCCGGTCATCGTCATGGCGCCGGTGAGCCGGTCGCGGAAGATCGTGGCGCGGGCCTGTTTGTTCATATTGGTGCCGCTTGTCTAGTTTAATGGACATCCGTCAGTTTTGTTAAGCAAAGACAGAATACACGACAGGGTGCCGGGATGCTAGCTGATCGACAGAGGCATAACACGACGCGGCAGAGGAGCATTCGACATGGAGACGAACAAACGCACGCTGGCGAAGGCGGCAACCTGGCAGGTGCTGGGCCTGATGGTGATGACGTTGATCGGGTTCATCATGACCGGATCGGTGGCGCAGGGCGGCACCTATGCGGTGATCACGGCGGCGATCGGCTTCGTCACGTTCTTCCTGCACGAGCGGATCTGGGCCGGGATCGGCTGGGGTCGCCGCGGCTGACCGGGCCGGCGGCGACGCCCGGCGTCAGGCGGTCAGGCCCTGCAGGGGCAGGCGGGGATGGCAGATGCTGCCGAAATCGGCGGGCTTCTTCACATGCGGAAAGAGCGACAGGAAGAGGGCCAGCATGTTGGGGCCCATCGCGCGCTCAAAGCCGGGGCCGGGGTGGAAGCTTTCGACCTCGATGCCCGAGGCGCGCAGGATGGCATGGCGGCGCAGGCAAACATGATAGACCGTCACGGGCCGGGGCGGCACCAGTTCGATCACGTTCATGCCGTCGACAAGATCGCTGACCGGGGTCAGTACGCGTTCGCGCCCGAAGCTGTCGCGCAGGCCGGGTGGCCGGCCGAGGATGCGCGCGCCGGGGCCGGCGGTGAGGTTCGATTCGGGGCGGCCCAGTCCGAAGCTGTCCGGCATGATCCGGGTCAGGCGGCAGGCGGACTGGTCGAGGCCGGCGGCGGACGGAACCAGCGTCATGGCACCGATCCAGAGCACACGGGAGGGACCGTGATCGGCGGTGGAAACGCTCATGCCCGGTTCGAGATCCTGCACGGCGACCTGACCGGAGGGTGTGTGCAGGAGCGTGCCGTGGGAAAAGGCGGAAAACGCGCTTTCGAAGATCGGGGTGGCCGGGGCGATCTGGTCGGCCCAGCCGGCCGTTCCGTCCGGGCGCAGATACGTGACCCGGAACTTGCGCATCGGGCGCGGCGACCGGGCGGCGGGAGGGACCTGCGCCGTGCCGGTCCGCGCGTGTGTTGCATTCGTCTTGTGCGCCACCGAGAGAGAGGTGGCGATGGTAGGGGTGCCCATCGTGCGATCCTTTTCAGGGTCATCACAACCGCGTCGGCCCCCACCGACAACGACAGAGGGATGGTCCGTCATGTACGTTACAGGGCCAATAAAGGCAGAAACGGCGAATTGTAGTCAAATTTTGCGGGGAATTGTCCGAAGGGGTCGGACAGTGCGCGGGAATGCCGGGCTATTGTCCGTGCGGGTGGGACGAAGCTGCCACAATTCACGGTCGGGGGCATTCGAATCAACGATGGCCGCTCTCTTCAGCGAGGCGGCCATTGCCGGTGTCGGAGATCGGGGGGGGGGGGACCGGATCAGGCGATCCGAAGCGTGGACGTCTTGGGCGTCATGCGGTTCGCATGGCGCACGCGGCGCGAGAACGGCATGTCCGGGGTGGCCTGCTGGCTGGTTTCGATCAGGGATTTCATCCAACGCTTCTTCATGGTCTTTCCTCTTGGTTTTTTCTGCCTCGCCGCCGTTCTTGGGGCGTGTTGTTCTGATGGGTTCATATTTGCCCGGGTTTGGGGCCATGGTTTGGCGCGGCGAAGAAAATCCGAAAAATTTTTCGGGTCGCGCCGCCCGGATTGTGGTCGCGCCGTCGCAATTGGAAACCGCCAGTGAAACAAGGTTGATCGCGGAGCTGGCGGAACCAATCCGGGGAAGAAATCGGTGATTGTTTCTTGGATTGAGGCAATCTCGTGGACGGTTTCGCCCAGATCGCGACAGAATTGCGGTGCGCCGGTCTAGAGACGGATGGCCGAGATCAGGCGGCCGTAATCGGCCTCGCCGTTATGGGTGGCGCGGCGGTAGGAGAAGAACCGCTCGGCATCGCTGTAGGTGCAATGGCGGGTCCAGGTGGCGTCGCCGACGCCCGCGCGGCGCAGGCGGTCAAGGCCGAAGCCGGGCAGGTCGAACTGGTACTTGCCCGGTTTGCCATTGGTGAAAAAGCGGGTGTTGCCGGGATCGTCGTCGGCGAAACGCTCGAAAAACTCCTCGCCCACCTCGTAGGCGGGCTGGCTGATCGAGGGGCCGATGACGGCGGTGGTGTCGGCGCGGCGGGCGCCGAGCGCCTCCATCGCGTCGAGGGTGGATTCCAGGATGCCGTCGACCGCCCCGCGCCAGCCGGCATGGGCGGCGCCGATGACCCCCGCCTTGCGGTCGGCAAAGAGCACGGGCTGGCAGTCGGCGGTCAGGATCGCCAGCGCGAGGCCCGGCGTGGCGGTGACGATGGCGTCGGCCCTGGGCCGGGTCTCGGACGGGCCGGTGGCCACGTGCACGTCTGTGGAATGGGTCTGTTTGACGGTGATCAGGTGATCCTCGGCCACGTCCATGGCGCGGGCGACGCGGGCGCGGTTGATGCTGACGACCTCGGACTGATCCGAAGAGCCGCGGCCGCAGTTCAGCCCGTGGAACACGCCCGACGATGCGCCGCCCTTGCGGGTGAAGAAGCCGTGCGTGACAGGCGCGAGACTGTCGTCGGTGAGGATTTCCAGCGTCATGGTTCCAGTCCGGGTGGCGGTGCGGCACCCTCGGGATAGAGCGCCATCGCTTTGAAGAGCGTCCCCATTTCCTCTCGTCCGGTCAAGCGATGAAATGCGGCGTGATGCGCGTCTAGCGTGTGCCCGCTCATGTTCGCGGCAAGGGCCTCGGCCCGCCGGGTGATGCCGAGGCGGGAAAGAAAGAGCGCCTGTGGGGCGAGGCGGGTGGTCTTGCAGGTGCCGCGGGCGGCGTCGGTCAGCGCCTCGAAATCGACATGGGCGGAGAGGTCGGCCAGGCCCGGTGCGGCAAGGATGTCGGCGCGGTCGTGGCCCTGGACCGCCTGCAGCGTGTCGCCGAGCGAGCGCCAGTCGCCGTAGTCGATGATGAGCGCCGCGCCGCCATGCGCCGCGATGCGGCGGGCCAGCGCGTCGATGACGGGGGCGGCGGCGGGGCAGGTCTCGACGATGTCGCCGTCGGTCGTGTCGTCGAGCCGGTGGGCGAGGGTCGGTTCGATCCGCTTGGCGTTGAGGCCGAGGGCGAGCGTGTCGTCCGAAAGGCCGACGACGCGTTCGCACCAGCCGTCGCCCTGGTGCTGGAACTGGCGGATGGGCAGCGCGTCGAAGAACTCGTTGGCGATCGAGAGCGTGGGCAGGTCGGGCAGGGTGTCGGCGCTGTCGTGCCAGGCGGGGGCATGAGCGGACAGGGTTTCGGCTTGGCGGGCGCGCAGGGCGGGGGAGGTCTCAACGAGGTGGACTTGCAGGGCGTCGTGAAAGCCGGGGACGCCGCGCGTGGCGCGCAAGGCATCGGCCATCAGGGTGCCGCGGCCGGGGCCGAGCTCGACAAGGGCGACGGGGTTGGGCGCGCCCTGGTCGAGCCAGGTTTGCGCGAGGCAGAGGCCGATGAGTTCGCCGAACATCTGGCTGATCTCGGGGGCGGTGATGAAATCGCCCTGTTCACCGAACGGGTCGCGGGTGGAATAATAGCCGTGCCGGGGATGCATCAGGCAGGCGGCCATGTAGGCGTCGAGGCGCATGGGGCCGGTCGTGGCGATCTCGGCCCGCAGGATCTGGGCCAGGGGGGTCATCCGGGGGCGGAGGCGCGGGCGTGTCTGCGGTAGGCCAGGACCAGCGTGATCAGCCCCATGGCGACCATCGGGATGCAGAGGATCTGGCCCATGGTAAGGCCGTAGCCGTTCACGTGCCACGCCAGGCCCAGCGGGTTGCCGGGGCTGACGAACTGCGCGTCGGGCTGGCGGACGAATTCGACGATGAACCGCCCGATGCCGTAGCCGGCGAAGAAGATGCCGGTGGCCGCACCGACGCGCTTCAGCAGGCCGCGGCGAAAGACGAGGTAGAGCAGGATCGCGCCGAGGATCAGGCCTTCGAGCGCGGCCTCGTAGAGTTGCGAGGGGTGGCGGGCGCAGATGCCCACGGCGATGCCGGCGCAGTCCTGCGCAGCCGCACCGGGAAAGATCACGCCCCAGGGCAGGTCGGTGGGACGGCCCCAGAGCTCGGCGTTGATGAAGTTGGCGATGCGGCCCAGCAGCAGGCCGACGGGGGTGACCGCGCAGAGGATGTCGGCGACGGTCAGCCAGCGGATGCCCTGGATCTTCGAATAGGTGATGCAGGCGACGATGACGCCCAGCAGGCCGCCGTGAAACGACATGCCGCCCTGCCATATGAGCAGGATTTCGGCCGGGTTCTGCAGGTAGTAGGTCGGCTGGTAAAAGAGCACGAAGCCCAGCCGCCCGCCCAGGATGACGCCCAGGATGACCCATGTCGCCAGATCCTCGACCTGCTTGGCGGTCATGGGGGCCACGTTGTCCTTCCACAGGTGCGGACGGTTGATCGCCATCACCACGAGACGCCAGCCGATCAGGATGCCCGCGATGTAGGACAGGGCGTACCAGCGCAGGGCAATGTCGAACCCGAAGACGGTGAACGAGAACACCTCGGACGAGATATCGGGGAAGGGGATCGCTGCTTTCATGGGCGCCTGTCTGCTGTTGGTGCGGGGCGAAGTCAACCTTGCCCCGACGCGGTTTGGTGCCCATATAGAGATCAAGTGTAACGGAAGGTAGAGCGATATGCAGACGCGCAACAAGGTTCTGGACGATATCAGCCAGCTGATGACGAACGCCATGGGCGTGGCGCAGGGCGCCAAGCAGGAGGCCGAGACGGCGATGTCGTCGATGGTGGACCGCTGGCTGGCCGACCGCGATTTCGTCACCCGCGAGGAGTTCGACGCGGTGCGCGCCATGGCGCAGAAGGCCCGCGAGGAAAACGAGGCGCTGAAGGCGCGGCTGGACGCGCTGGAGAAAGGCGCGATGTAAGGTCCTTTCGAGGGGCTGGAAGATGTGGCGCGGTTCGGCAACGAGCCGCGCTTTTTCGTGCGGATGGCGATACCTGACCGCCCGGGCCGGAAACCGGGTGCAGGACATTGGAGCGGCGGGGCGCAAAGGTGGGTTTTCACCCACCCTACGGGCGAACGCGGCGCAATGGTGGGTTTTACCCACCCTACGGGATGTCCGGGCTGCGGATCATGGGAAAAACCTTGCGCATATCGGGGCGCGATGTCGGCACGATGCTGCTGACGGCCGGGGCGGGATCCATTCAGTCGAAATCGGTATGGAACGCGTGCCGTGGGGTTTGCATTGTCCAACTACATTCACGCGGGCCGATTGCCCGCAAGATGGAAAAAGGAGAAGTCCTGATGAAGACGACATTCACATCCGCACTGGCCATTGCCGCCCTCGTGTCCGCCCCCGTGGCGACCTTCGCCGCGAATGACGAGGCGACCAATGCCGAGGCCGAGGCGAGCGTTTCTGCACAGGCAGGCGATGTCGCGCAGGAAGTCGGCGACACGATCTATGCCATCGGCGAAAGCACGACCGACACGGCGCAGGCCGGGGTCGATGCCGTGGGTGGCGTGGCGGAAGACGCCTATGACGCGGCCAGCGACATTTCCACCGAGCTGGATGCCGCCCTGACCGGCGATGCGAAAGTCTATACCAGCGATGGTGAACTGGTCGGCACGTATAACGACGCGGATTCCCAAGGCAACATCGCGATCGTCGACCTGGACGGCGAGATGGAAGGTGCCGATGACCGCGCAATCGAACGTGCGGGCATTCCGCTGAACGCGCTGATGGTCGGCGACGACGGTGTGACCGTCAACATGACCAAGGCCGAGTTCGAGACGGCGCTGAAAGCGAATGCACGGACGAGCTCGGGCGGTTAAGTCGCCTGATAGAGGTTGAAACCCAAGTCAATGGCTGCCTTCGGGCAGCCATTGTCATTTTGACGAACCCGCTTTTGATCGCGGGCGCAAGCGGGAGGGCCGCCGGCGCAGGAGGTCCCGGATCGGGTCCGGGACGGCGCAGGATGACGCGGGTTCACCCGTACCCAAGACTTGATGAAATTTTCATGTCATCCACAACTTATTGTAGTTATCCCCAAGAAATAGCTTTACAGGTCGCAAATCCCCCCTCACCATATCTTGTAGGAAAAGCGGGAATGAACCCCTTTCCTAGAGCAGGCACCTAGCGTATGGGCGCTGCCAGCCCTTCGCTACAACACATGAGGTGGCGCCATGGCACTTTCCGAGCAGTACTTTTCAGAAGACCTTCATCCCATCGACATCGTCGAGCACCTGGCCGAGCATCACGACTGGGATTTCGACCGGATCGGCGACGACCAGATCGCGATGGCCGTCGAAGGGCAGTGGCGGACCTATTCGATCACGCTGGCCTGGTCGGCCTATGACGAGACGCTGCGCCTGGTCTGCACCTTCGAGATGGAGCCGCCCGAGGAGAAGCTGCCGGCGCTGTACCACGTGCTGAACGACGTGAACGACCAGTGCTGGGCCGGTGCATTCACCTTCTGGGCCGAACAGCAGCTGATGGTCTATCGCTACGGGTTGGTGATGACCGGCGCGCAGGCGATCAGCCCGGAGCAGATCGACACGCTGATCACTGCGGCGGTGATGAGCGCGGAACGGTTCTATCCGGCGCTGCAACTGGTGGTCTGGGGCGACCGCGCGCCGAAGGAGGCGATGCAGATCGCCATCGGTGAGGCCTATGGCAGGGCCTGACAGCGCACAATTTTAAGGCGAACGGGGCGTGCCGGGCGGCGCGCCCTTTTTCTTTTGCGCGAGGTGTGGCCGAAGGGGCGCTGGCGTATTGCAGGGACGCAATGTGCGGACTATCAACCCGGGAAAGACAGGGAATGAAGGGACGCACCGGAATGGATATGCAGCATTTGGCCGACAGGGGCCTGGTCCTGCTGGGCTGTGGCAAGATGGGATCGGCGATGCTGGCCGGATGGCTGGAACGCGATTTGCCGCCCGGCTCGGTCTGGGTGATCGACCCCAAGCCGTCGGACTGGCTGCAAGGGACGGGCGTGCATCTGAACGCGGAGCTGCCTGAGCATCCGGCCATCGTGCTGATCGCGGTGAAGCCGCAGATGATGGGCGAGGCGCTGCCCACGATTGCGGCGATGGGCGGCGGCGGGACGCTGTTCGTCTCGGTCGCCGCGGGCACGCCGATCGAGGCGTTCGAGGCGGCGTTCGGCAGTGACAGCCCGATCATCCGCGCCATGCCCAACACGCCTGCCGCCATCGGCCGGGGGATCACGGCGATCGTCGGCAATGGTGCGGTGAACGGCGAGCAGATGGACCTGGCCGAGGCGTTGCTGAAAGCAGTGGGACAGGTGGTGCGGCTGGAGGGCGAGCACCAGATGGATGCGGTCACGGGCGTGTCGGGGTCAGGCCCCGCGTACGTGTTTCACATGATCGAATGCATGGCCAGGGCGGGCGAGGCCGAGGGGTTGTCGCCGGAGCTGGCGATGCAGCTGGCTCAGGCCACGGTCGCGGGCGCCGGCGCGCTGGCCGAGGCCGCGGACGAGGCACCGGCGCAGCTGCGCGAGAACGTCACCAGCCCGAACGGCACGACACAGGCGGGGCTGGAGGTGCTGATGGACGAGGACACGGGCCTGCCGCCGCTGATGAAGGCGACGGTGAAGGCCGCCGCCGACCGCTCGAAGGAGCTGCGCCGTGGCTGACGAGATCACGTTCGACGATTTCCTGAAGGTGGATATCCGGGTGGGCAGGATCACCCGGGCCGAACCGTTTCCCGAGGCCCGCAAGCCCGCGATCAAGCTGTGGGTCGATTTCGGAGAAGAGTTGGGGGAGAAGAAGAGCTCGGCGCAGATTACCAAGCACTACGACCCCGAGGGTTTGGTGGGCAAGCAGGTGATGGCGGTGGTGAACTTTCCGCCGCGCCAGATCGGGCCGGTGATGTCCGAGGTGCTGGTGCTGGGCGTGAGCGACGAAGAGGGCGGGATCGTCCTGTTGTCGCCGGACCTCGAAGTGCCCGTCGGAGGGCGGATGCATTGAAGCGGGTCTATTTCACCCGGCCCCTGCCCGAAAGCGTGGCGGACATGGCGCGCGCGCATTTCGAGGTCGAGATGCGCGAGGAGAACACGCCGCTGAAGATCGGGCAGATGCGCGCGGCGCTGAACCTCTATGACGGTGTGCTGATGATGTTCGGCGACACGTTCTCCTCCGAAGTGTTCCGCGAGGCGCAGAACCCGCGCTGCAAGGTGCTGGCGAATTACGGCGTGGGGATCAACCATATCGACCTGGCCGCGGCGCGGTCGGCGGGGGTGCTGGTGACGAACGTGCCGGGGGCCGTCACCGAGGCCACGGCGGATATCGGCATGACGCTGATCATGATGAGCGCGCGGCGCGCGGGCGAGGGCGAGCGCATGGTGCGGGCGGGCAAGTGGCCCGGCTGGAACCCGACGCAACTGTTGGGCACGCATGTGACGGGCAAGACCGTGGGGATCATCGGCATGGGCCGGATCGGGTCGGCGATTGCGAAGCGGTGTCATTACGGGTTCGAGATGGACGTGATCTATACCGCGCGGAGCGACAAGGATCCGGGATTTCCCTGCGAGCGTGTGGAACTGAAAGACCTGCTGGCCCGCGCGGATTTCGCGGTGGTGGCGGTGCCGGTCAGCCCGAAGACGCGTCACTTGATCGATGCGGAGGCGCTTGCGCTGATGCCGAGGCACGCGCATCTGATCAACATCGCGCGGGGCGATATCGTGGACGAGGCGGCGCTGATCGCCGCCTTGCAGGAGCGGCGTATCGCGGGGGCGGGTCTCGATGTCTACGAGAACGAACCGGAGGTGCCCGAGGCGCTGAAGGCGCTGGAGAACGCGGTGTTGCTGCCGCATATGGGCACGTCGACATTGGAAGTGCGCGAGATGATGGGGCGCGTCGCGGTGGAGAACCTGCGCGCGGCGCTGGCCGGGGAGACGCCGCCGAACCTGGTGAATTGAGGTTGGGGAAAGGTGGGGTGAAACCCCACCCCACGGGGCGGAAAGAGGTCCCGGATCGGGTCCGGGACGGTCAGGGTCTGCGGGCCGGGCGGCATGGTGGTGGGGTGGAACCCCACCCTACATCGCCTGGAGCGCGAACACCGGCAAGCTGGCGCCGAGGCACATGAGGGCCAGCCCGAGGCAGGCCAGCACCCCGTCGCGCACGATGATCGCCGTGGCGAAGAAGATCGTCGCCATTCCGAGGACCGAGGACGAGAACGGGACGATCTCGAGAAAGATCATCAGGACGCCGCACAGCACGCAGAGCGCCTGGTAGAGCTTGCGGAAAGGCCGGGTCATCAGCGGTCCGAGGCGGGGGCGGGTGAGCGCGTCGATCCTTTCGCCGATCCGGTGCAGGCGGCGGAGCGCGGCCTGCATCTTGTCGTTGCCGATGCTTCGGTTCATCACGAAGGCGGGCAGCCAGAGGTAGTGCCGGCCCACCAGCATCTGTGCGGCGATGGAGGCGATCAGGATGCCGCAGGCGCTGGAAAACAGGGGGATGCCGCTGAGCGGCGAGATGACCAGCAGGGCGGGCACGCACATCGCCGTGGTGAAGGAGCTCTTGCCGAACGCCTCGATCATTGAGCGCAGGGTCACCTGGTCCCGGTGGGTGGTGTCTTCGAGCCGGTCGATGATGCCGGTGATGGGCCTTGATGATCGTTCGGGATGCGCCATGTCGTCTTTCTCGGATTGAACCAGTGGACTTGATGACGCGCCGCGCGTCACGTCGTGAAACGCCACCGCACGGCCGGCAGTTCCCCGCGCCGCCGGGTTTGCCGCCGCGTTTCGCTTGACCTCGGGGCAGGGTTCTGGCGTGGTGGCCGCCACGTCGAGGGAGAGAGACATGTTCAAGCCTGCGATCACCGGCTCGGGGGTTTTCACGCCGGAAGAGACCATCACCAACGACGAGCTCGTGGTGGCGTTCAACGCCTATGCCGAGCGGTTCAACGCAGAGAACGCCGACGCGATCGCGGCGGGCGAGGTGGAGGCCAAGGCGCCGTCCTCGTCAGAGTTCATCGTCAACGCGTCGGGGATCGAGCAGCGCTACGTGATGGACAAGTCGGGCGTGCTGGACCCGGGCCTGATGCATCCCAGGCTGCGCGAGCGGTCGAATGACGAGCCGGGGATCATGGCGGAGATGGCGCTGGACGCCTGCGGCAAGGCGCTGGCCCAGGCGGGGCGGGATGCGGGCGAGGTCGACCTGATCATCTGCGCGGCCAGCAACCACGAGCGGCCCTATCCGGCGGTGGCCATCGAGATCCAGCAGTTGCTGGGGGCCAAGGGGTTCGCATTCGACATGAACGTGGCGTGCTCCTCGGCCACGTTCGGGATCCAGGCGGCGGCCGACATGGTGCGGTCGGGCAGCGTGCGCTGCGCCATCGTGGTCAGCCCCGAGATCTGTTCAGGGCACCTGGAGTGGCGTGACCGGGATTGTCATTTCATCTTCGGGGACGTGTGCACCGCGCTGGTGATCGAGCGGGCGGAGGACGCCAAAGGCGCGCATTTCATCGTGCATTCGACCCGTTGCGCCACGCAGTTTTCCAACAATATCCGCAACAACAACGGGTTCCTGCGGCGCACCCGCGACCCGGAATTGCACGACCGGCGCGACATGCAGTTCGTGCAGGAGGGGCGCAAGGTGTTCAAGGAAGTGCTGCCGCTGGTCAGCGCGCATATCGCGGAGCACATGGAAGACGCCGGGGTCGCGGCGGCGGGTCTCAAGCGGCTGTGGCTGCACCAGGCCAACAAGACGATGAACGATTTCATCGGGCGCAAGGTAATGGGGCGGGTCCCCGAGGCCGACGAGCAGCCGAATATCCTGCAGGACTATGCCAACACGTCCTCGGCGGGGTCGATCATCGCGTTCTCGAAATACTCCGACGACCTGCAGCCCGGTGATACCGGGCTGATCTGTTCGTTCGGGGCGGGCTACTCGGTGGGCTCGGTCCTGGTGGAGCGGGCCTAGATTTCGGGCGCGCCTGGGCGCGGGATGACGGGCTGGTCGCCGGGGTCGGCCTCGGGCGTCCAGTCCGGATCGTCGCGTTTGATGCGCTGGGAGATCATGTAGCCGGTTGGCCAGGCGAGCAGGAGGCCGGCGACGGCGCTGATCGCGATGGTCCAGACGGAATAGTAGCCCAATGCAAACCCGGCGATCACGATGGCGCCGGTGATGAAGCTGCCGGTGAAAAACGTGATGTAGAAGGACAGGCGGTCCATGTCGGTTTCCTTTCCATTACGTGGGGGAAACGCGGGGGCTGCGGGCCGGGTTCCCGAAGCGCCGCGGCGCAAGCGTCACTCCGCGCAGGTGGAGCCGGGGCCGGAGGCGTAGGACCAGTCGACGGCGCAGCCCGCCTCGTCGAAGGCGAAGATCTGGGCGTTCTCGTCCTCGGTCGAGAAGGGCAGGGGCGGCTCGACCGTGACACGCAGCCAGGTCTGCACGGTGTCGGGGGCGACGCACCAGTCGAATTGCGACGGTTGCACCGCATCCCAGCCGCGGGCGCGGGCGATGCCGGTGATGTCGGACGCTTGCAGGCAGTCGGTCTCGGGCAGGTCGGACAGGAACGCCTGCCGCGCCTCGGTATGGGCGGCGGTGGCCTTGTCGACGGAAAAATCCACGGTGTTGATCGCATAGATATAGACCGCAACCAGCACGGCCACGAGCGACAGGAGGCCGAGAACGATATACCGGGACAGTCTAGACATCGCCCGTGACCTCTCGCCAGTGGCGGCGGCAGAGGCTTTCGTAGGTTTCGTTGCCGCCGACCTGGATCTGGGCGCCGTCGGTCGCCACCTGTCCGTGCGCATCGCGGCGCACGACCATGGTGGCCTTCTTGCCGCAATGGCAGATGGTGCGGACCTCGCGCATCTCGTCGGCCAGCGCCAGAAGGGTGGCGGAGCCGGGAAAGAGGTGACCGCGGAAATCGACGCGCAGGCCGTAGCACATCACCGGCACGTTCAGGTCGTCGACCACGCAGGCCAGTTGCCAGACCTGCGCCTCGGTCAGGAACTGCGCCTCGTCGACGAAGATGCAGGACAGCGGACCCGTGGCCAGCACCCCGTCCAGTCGGGCGAAGAGATCGTCGTCGGCGGTGAAGGTGTCGGCCTTGGCCCCGATGCCGATCCGAGAGCCGATTTGCGCGGTCCCGGCGCGATCATCGAGCGCGGCGGTCAGCAGGTGGGTGTTCATGCCGCGTTCGCGGTAGTTGTGACTGGCCTGCAACAGCAGCGTCGACTTGCCGGCATTCATGGTGGAGTAATGAAAATAGAGCTTGGCCATGCGGCGACTTATCCGCATGACGCGTGCGGGTTCAAGCGTGCCGGGGTCGGCGCGGGCGCCGGGCACGTAGGGTTTTCCACCATTGCGGCGCCGTGGGGCACCCCGGATAAGGGCCCGGTCCAGGGAAAGAGCGCGATGTCGAAAGCCGGATCATACCTCAAGAAGCACACCGAAGCGCTGGTCAAGGACGTGGGGGTGGAGCCGGCCTGCGAGCTGACGGGCAAGTCGAAGGCCACGCTGGGGCGGTATTACTCGGACCACGAGGAGCATTCCGGCCGCTACATGCCGATCGACGCGGTGGCGGCGCTGGAGGCGGCGGCGTCCTATCCGCATGTGACCGCGGCGCTGGCGGAGTTGAACGGCACGCGGCTGAATTTCGACGACAGCCGGCAGAATGACGGCGGAACGGGCGGGGTGAATTCGGACGTGATCGCGCTCTCGCAGCGCTTTGCCATGCTGATGAGCGAGTATCACCAGTCTATCCAGGACGGGGTGATCACGGTCAACGAGGCCAAGCGCCTGCTGAAGGAGACCACCGCCCTGCAGCAGGTGCTGATCGCGATGAAGCTGCATCTGGAAGACGGCCACCTGTGATCCGCGCGGATCAGCCGTTTTGGGCGGCGACGTGATCCCAGACCGCGTCGGCGGCGGTGACGCCAAGGAAGTGCCCGCCATCCAGCGTGGTGACGGTGCGGCCGAGCGGTTCGGGAAGCTGGGCGATCATTTCGGCGGCGCGCAGCATCGGATCGTCGCGGCCGTGCAGGATGGAAAACGGCATTTTCAGCGCCAGCATCTCGCGGTGGACGCTGTCGAATTCGAAGCTGAAATCCGCGGCGACCCCGCGCAGCGAGCTGCTGTAGATGTCCGAGAACATTGCGTAACTGCTGGCGTCGCTGGAAAACGGGCGTTCCAGCACCTCGCGGTCGGCGGCATTGTCGCCGAAGAGCTGCATCAGTGCCACGCGGCAAGTCTTTTCGCTGAGATAGTATTTCTTGAACCGCCAGGTCACGGCCTTGAACAGGCGCGAGTTCGACACCAGACCGCGCAGGGCATCGAAGAACCCCGCGATCTTTCCGCTGCGCAGAGACTCGGTCTGCATCAGGGTCGGGGACACCAGCACCAGCGATGCGACCTCTTTCGGGGCTTCGAGCGCGAGGCGGACGGCGGCACGGGCGCCGGTCGAGTTGCCGACGACCACGCAGGGATGGCCGATATATTCGCGGATGAGCCCGTGCGCGTCGTCGACCCATTGCCGCAACAGATCGTCCTGGTCAAAGAGCGACGAGGTGGGACGGATTTCGAGATAGCCTTCGCGGATAGGCGTGACGACCCGCAGCCCCAGCCGGTCCAGGTGCGGACCGGCGTCGCGCATGAGCAAGGCGAAGAGAACGCCGTGGCTGAGCAGGACCGGCCGGCCGCCGGGCGGGCCGAATTCCACGATATTGACGAGCCGGCCATCCGAGAGGCGCCGCGACAGGAGCCGCGCGTTGCGCGACAGGTAGCGGGCGAAGAAGGGTTCGATGAAACCCGCATGGCTGGCCTCGCCCTCGGAGATCGAGATGAAATGGACCATCTGGCCCAGGAGCTTGGTGATCAATTCGCGCTGGCCCGAGCACATCAGCTTGCTGCAGGCGTTCTTGAGGTGGGCGCGCTTGGTCTCGTATGACAGCGCGTCGAGATCGGCCGCGGCGCGCAGGCTGGCGCCGCCGATCACCTGGAACACGGTGCGTATCTCGGCCTGGGTCAGGCCGCTGTCCTCGTTGAAGATGTCGAGAAACTCGGAGAACAGAAGCTGGGTCACGGCGAAGCCCCGCAGCCGGCGCTTGCCGACATTGTCGCGGTTGGACGGGGTGATCGGGACGTACCAGAACAGCATCTGGACACCCGGATCCCACGAGATGTGGCCCGCGGAAAGCCCGTGACGGGCGACGTTTCCCAGGATGGCGGCGATCTGGGGGTTGTCGGTTTCGGCGGGCAGGATCCGCGTGGAATGATCGGTGATGCTGGACAATCCGCCGCGCAGGAGCTTGCCGGACCTGTCGAAGTCGGCCCAGGCCAGATCGTCCTCGATGGCGGCTTCGGCCACCTTCAGGCGTTTGGCGACATAGTCGCGGGCTTCGCGGGCCTTGTCGCGCGGCAATATCGAAAACACCGACGCGAGGTCGGCGTCATAATCCCCAACTGGCATGGTCTTCCCCAATACCAGCCCTGACCTTATCGGGCCGTTACGGTGTCAGGATACCCAATTGGGTGATGTGCGCCTAGTCCGATTCTGTGAGCCTTGCAGGCGGAGATCGGAGACAGGGCATTGGGTATGAATTTTTTGGGGAAATTCGCCGCGCGGCTGCCGGGGGCGCTGGCATTTGCGCTGGGCCTGTGGCTGGTCGCGTCACCTCTGGCGGCGCAGGAGGGGCCTCCGTTCGAGGGGTATTACGTGATCGAGAACGGTCAGGCGGTGGGTCCGCTGCCCGCGTCGGAGATGCAGGCGCGGCTGCGTGACGGACGGGTCACGGACACCTCGCTGGTCTGGAAGAAGGGGATGCAGGACTGGGAGGCGGCGCGGTTCCGCCCGGATCTGGGCGCGGAGCTTGGACCGCCGGCGGAGCGCGATCCGCAGCCAGGTCAGACCGTGCAGGATTTCGGGCGCTACCTGGCGGGCACGTGGACAAGCGAGGCCGCGCAGACCGAGTTGCCCGAGGTGGGACAGGTCGACGTGGTCAACACGATCACCTTCGGTACCGACGGGATCTTCACCTCGCTGACCAAGATGAGCAGCGTTGCCGGCGCGCCGCAACCGATGACGGTGCATGTCGAGGGCAACGGAACGTTCACGCTGAGCGGGGCGACGGGCGACACGGTGTCGGTCAGCTACCTCGGCACGTCGCTGACCAAGGTGGAGGGACAGGCCGGCGCGGGCTGGCCCGACCAGCTGCAGTTCGACACGACGATCAAGGCGATCGACCAAAGCACGTTCTTCGAGGATGGCAGCACGTATCGCAAGGTATCGCAATGAGCGGCGTCGCGATGTCCAGCCGCCCGAGGAGGGTGATGCGGCGGATCGGAGCGGGGGTTGTCCCGGCGCTGGTGATGGCGGTCTTGCTGGCGGTCTGGAGCGGCCCGGGTGTGGCGCAGCAGATGACGGCGGACGGGGTCTACGTGGTCGACAACGGTCAGGCGGTGGGGCCGCTGACCCATGCCGACGTGGAGCAGCGCATCAGGGATGGCCGGCTGACCGCGCAGACCATGGTGTGGAAACAGGGCATGGCCGATTGGAGCCCGGCGCGGACGGTGAAGGAGGTGGCGCAGCTTCTCAACGGTTTGCAGCCGCCGCCACCGCCGCCGGTGCGGGACTACAACGCGTTTCTCGATGGACGCTGGGAAACCGGACGCACGGACCTGCCGATCGAGGGTATCGGGCTGGGCACGCAGAAGATGGAGGTGATCTACAACAGGGTCGGGACCTACACGTCGACACAGATCATCGAGGTGTCCGACGGCATGGGAGGCGTGCTGCGCACGACCAACAAGGGCAGAGGAACGTTCAAGATCACGAACCCGTCGCCTGAAGGGTTTCACCTGTCGATGATCGGCACCACTTTGATGACCTCGAATGGCCCGGGCGGCAACGTCCCTTTGCCGGGAAATTTCAACTACGACAGCACGTTGAGGGTCGTGGACGAGAATACGCTGAATGACAATGGGCTGATCTTCCGGCGCGTGAACTACTGACGGATTTCAAGGATGAAAGATTGGGGATTACCATGACGATGACGGATTTCCTGCGGCCATTGCGGACGCGTCTCGTGGCCGTGATTGTCGGCCTCGCAGTGGCGCTGGCCTTGCCGGCTGGCCTGGCGGGGGCGCAAAGCTCGTCTTCGGTCACGGTGAACGGCGTGCAGATCACCATCACGGGGGGCGGGTCGCAGAGCATCTCGACCACGTCGACCGGGGCCGAGATCGTGATCGACGGGCGCGAGATCGTGATCGACGGCACCACGATCTCGCTGGATGGATCGTCGATCGACAGCGGTGCCTTCGAGGAGGTGGAGATCGTCGTCGAGGGCAACACCACGCGCATCCTTGTCGATGGCAAGGAGGTCATCACCAGCACCCGGTCCGGCGCGCCATCGGAGGAGGGCGAGGACGCGTTGAGCGAGGCGGCGAAGCTGAACAACCTCGGCGTGGCCTATTACCGGGGCGACGGGGTCGAGCAGAGTTTCGAGAAGGCGATCGAGTATTACGAACGGGCCATGGCGCTGGGCAGCACGATCGCCGCCGACAACCTGGCCAACATGTTCTGGTACGGGGTCAAGGGCATCCCCGAGGACGAGCCGCGCGCGGTGGGCTATGCCAAGGTGGCGTTCGAGGACGACCATTCCAACTCGGTCTATATCATGGGGATGGCCTATCTCCAGGCGATCACGGTCGAGAAGGACGTGGAGCTGGCGCTGGAGCTTCTGAACCGTGCGGGAGACGCGGAGCGCACCGATGCGCTGAACCAGCTGGGCGTGGAATATGCCCGCGGGGAGAACGTGCCCCAGGACGATGCGGCGGCGGCCGCGTATTACCGGCGCGCGGCGGACCTGGGCAACCACGTGTCGCAGTCGAACTATGCCTGGTTCCGCTGGCAGGGCCGCGGCGGCGAGAAGGATGCGGCCGAGGCGCTGCGCTATGCGCTGATGTCGGCCGAACAGGGCAACACCAGTGCGACCTACCTGGCCGGGGTGATCCACTATCACGGCGGCGAGGGCGTGGAGGTCAACATGGCCGAGGCCGCGCGTCTGTTCGACGCCGCCGCGCGGGAGGGCCACACGACCGCGGCCTTCAACCTGGGCATCATGTATCGCGACGGTGACGGGGTGGAGCGGAACCTCGACCGGGCGATCGAGTGGATGGAGGTGGCGGTCGAGCGCGGTCACGAGGAGGCTGCGGGCGAGCTGGAGCGGCTGAAGGCGAGCCGGGGCGCGGCGCAAACCCCGCAGGAGGCGATCTGGTGGTTCGCGGAGGGCCGGCAGCAGGTCGGGCCGATGACGCTGAACGACCTTCGCGCCGAGATGGCGGCGGGCCGGGTCGGGGACCGGACGCTGGTGTGGCGCAATGGAATGAGCGACTGGGCCACGGCGGGCAGCATCGGGGAACTGGCGCAGTAGCGCGCGCCGCGTTATGACGGGGCGAACACATGGGAAGGGAGCCCCGTCATGACAGATATCGTCCGCCACCATACCGCCGCCCGCATGAGCCAGATCGTGATCCATGGCGAGACGATCTACCTGGCCGGGCAGGTGGGCAACCGCGGCGACAGCGTGGCGGATCAGACCCGCACCTGCCTTGAAAAGGTCGAGGCGCTGCTGGGCGAGGCGGGCTCGGACGCGACGCGGATCCTGCAATGCACGATCTGGCTGGCCGACATGGCCGATTTCGCCGAGATGAACGACGTGTGGGACAGTTGGGTGCCCGAGGGCCACGCTCCCGCCCGAGCCTGCGGCGAAGCGAAGCTGGCCCATCCCGAACTGAAGGTGGAATTGCTGGTGACGGCGGCGGTGCACGCGAAGGACGGCAAGTGACCGGCACGCCCGGCCGGGCTTTGCGGAGCTGACCGGGGCCCCGGGGCGCGGCCCTTCCCGGACCTGATCCTGATTCTCGCGGCGGGGAGATCCTCGGGTCGGGCCCGAGGATGACCTGTGGGTGGGGCAAGGCCGGTTCGATCGGGGCCAGCCCCCAAACACAGGTCTAGTTGGGGGCCAGCCCCCAAACGCAGGTTGAATTGGGGGCCAGCCCCCAAACGCAGGTTAGATTGGGGGCCAGCCCCCAAACCCCCGGGATATTTAAGGCCAGAGGAAAGGCGTGATGGACGCTGCCCGGGGGCTGCGCTATCAGCGGGGCGAACGTTTAAGGAAGGAAGTCCGATGTCTGGTCATGGCGCGCCCGTCCCGATGCAATCCAGCCTGTCGTCTGGCCTGAAAGGCGAGGCGCATGTGCCCGGCGACAAGTCGATCTCGCATCGCAGCCTGATCCTTGGGGCGCTGAGCGTGGGTGAGACCGTGGTGACCGGCCTGCTGGAAGGCGAGGACGTGCTGGACACGGCCAAGGCGATGCGGGCCATGGGGGCGGAGGTCGCGCGAGACGCGGACGGCACCTGGCACGTGCATGGCGTGGGCGTGGGCGGTTTCGCCGAGCCGGACCAGGTGATCGACTGCGGCAATTCGGGCACCGGCGTGCGGCTGATCATGGGGGCGATGGCGACGTCGCCCATCACCGCGACGTTCACCGGGGATGCCAGCCTGAACGGGCGGCCCATGGCGCGGGTGACCGACCCGCTGGCCCTGTTCGGGGCGCGGGCCGTGGGGCGCGAGGGCGGACGGCTGCCGATGACAATCGTGGGCGCGCGGGAGCCGGTGCCGGTGCGTTACGAGGTGCCGGTGCCGTCGGCGCAGGTGAAATCAGCCGTGCTGCTGGCGGGGTTGAACGCCCCGGGGCAGACCGTGGTGATCGAGCGCGAGGCCACGCGCGACCACACCGAGCGGATGCTGGCCGGGTTCGGCGCCGAGATTTCGACCGAGGTCACGGACGAGGGCCGGGTGATCACCCTGACCGGGCAGCCGGAGCTGACGGCGCAGACCATCGTAGTGCCGCGCGACCCGTCGAGCGCGGCCTTCCCGGTCTGTGCGGCGCTGATCACCGAAGGCTCGGATGTGCTGGTACCCAATATCGGGCTGAACCCGACGCGGGCGGGGCTGTTCACCACGCTGCGCGAGATGGGCGCGGACCTGGCCTATGAGAACGCGCGCGAGGAAGGCGGCGAGCCGGTGGCGGACCTGCGGGTGCGGTACTCGCCCGACATGAAAGGCATCGAGGTGCCGCCCGAGCGGGCCGCGAGCATGATCGACGAATACCCGGTATTGTCGGTCGTCGCGGCCTGTGCCGCAGGGCGCACGGTGATGCGTGGGGTCAAGGAACTGCGGGTGAAGGAAAGCGACAGGATCGACGCGATGGCCACGGGATTGCGCGCCTGCGGCGTGACGGTCGAGGAGGGCGAGGACTGGTGGATTGTCGAGGGCAGGGGCGCGGGCGGCGTGCCGGGCGGGGCGACCTGTGCCAGCCACCTGGATCACCGCATCGCCATGTCGTTCCTCGTGCTGGGGCTTGCGAGCAAGGCGCCCGTGACGGTGGATGATGGCGGGCCGATCGCCACCTCCTTTCCGGTGTTCGAGGCGCTGATGACCGGGCTGGGTGCCGAGATCCGTCGCGTTTGAGCGCAGCGCCCGAGATTATTCGTACGAATAATCTCGGGCGGCAAAAATTCGTACGAATTTTCGGGGCCGGGTCGATGACGCGGGTTTGACAGATAATGCCGGTGGCGGGCTTTCGGTCGTGCCGGAAACCGCTATGGTGCCCGCCAGACGAATGCTTGAGCCAAGGACGATGTAAGATGAGCGAGTCCGATCCACTGGTGGTTTTCACGCCCTCGGGCAAGCGCGGGCGGTTCCCGAAAGGCACGCCGGTGCTGACCGCCGCGCGGCAGCTTGGTGTCGACCTCGATTCGGTCTGCGGCGGGCGGGGGATCTGTTCCAAGTGCCAGATCACGCCGGGCTATGGCGAGTTTTCCAAGCATGGCGTCACGGTGCGCGAAGGCGCGCTGTCGGACTGGAACGCGGTCGAGGAGCGCTATGACCAGAAGCGCGGGCTGAAGGCCGGGCGGCGGCTGGGCTGCCAGGCGCAGGTTATGGGCGACATCGTGATCGACGTGCCGCCCGAGAGCCAGGTGCACAAGCAGGTGGTGCGCAAGGCGGCCTCGGCCCGGGTGATCCAGATGGACCCGGCGACGCGGCTTTACTTCGTCGAGGTGGATGAGCCGGACATGCACGAGCCGACGGGCGACCTGGAGCGGCTGGAGCGGGCGCTGCGGGAGCAGTGGGAGATCGGGGAGATCACCGCCGACCTGACGCTGCTGGCGAAGTTGCAGCCGGTGCTGCGCAAGGGCAAGTTCCGGGTGACGGTGGCCTTGCACCGCTCGCATCTGGAGACCGTGCCGCGGGTGATCGAGATCTGGCCGGGGCTGCATGAAAGCGGGCTCTACGGGCTGGCGATCGACCTCGGCTCGACCACGGTGGCGGCGCATCTGACCGACCTGGAGACGGGCGAGGTCAAGGCGTCGTCGGGCATCATGAACCCGCAGATCCGGTTCGGCGAGGACCTGATGAGCCGGGTGAGCTATGCGATGATGAACCCCGGCGGGGACAAGGAAATGACCCGCGCGGTGCGCGAGGCGATCAACACGCTGGCCGAAGAGATTGCGAAAGAGGCGGAGATCGACCCGAGCTTGATCGTGGAAACGGTCTTCGTCTGCAACCCGGTGATGCATCACCTGCTTCTGGGGATCGACCCGGTGGAGCTGGGGCAGGCGCCATTCGCGCTGGCCACGTCCGACAGCATGGCGCTGGAGGCGCGGGAGCTGGAGCTGAGCGCGATCAACACGCGGGCACGGGTCTATGTGCTGCCCTGTATCGCGGGGCATGTGGGCGCGGATTGCGCCGCCGTGGCGCTGAGCGAGGAGCCGGGAAAATCCGAGGACCTTGCGTTGATCGTGGACGTGGGCACCAATGCCGAGATCCTGCTGGGGGACAAGAGCCGGGTGCTGGCCTGTTCCTCGCCCACGGGACCGGCCTTCGAGGGCGCGCAGATTTCCAGCGGGCAGCGGGCCGCGCCGGGGGCGATCGAGGCCATACGCATCGACCCCGAGACGAAGGAGCCGCGCTTTCGCGTGATCGGATCGGACAAGTGGTCGGACGAAGAGGGCTTTGCCGAAGAGGTGGGGCCGGGCGGCATTACCGGCATCTGCGGCTCGGGCATCATCGAGGCGGTGGCGGAGCTGCGCATGGCCGGGCTGATGGATGAAAGCGGGCTGATCGGATCGGCCGAGGCGACCGGGACGGCGCGGATGGTGCCGGAAGGGCGGACGCATTCCTACCTGGTGCATGACGCGACAGCCGAGGGCGGGCCGCGCATCACCGTGACGCAGGGCGATATCCGGGCGATCCAGCTGGCGAAATCCGCGCTTTACGCGGGCGCGCGGCTGTTGATGGACCAGCGCGGCGTGGACAAGGTGGACCGCGTGGTGCTGGCCGGGGCGTTCGGCGCGCATATCAGTGCCAAGCACGCGATGGTGCTGGGCATGATCCCGGACGTGCCGCTGGAGAAGGTCACCAGCGCGGGCAACGCGGCCGGCACGGGCGCGCGGATCGCGCTGTGCAACGTGGGCGCGCGGCGCGAGATCGAGCGGGTCGTGCGCGAGATCACCAAGGTCGAGACAGCCATCGAGCCGAAGTTCCAGGAACATTTCGTGGCCGCCAACGCCATCCCGCACAAGACCGACCCGTTTCCGGAACTGGCCAAGGTCGCGCCGCTGCCGAACCCGTCCTTCAACACCGGGGGCGACCAGGAGGGTGGCCGCCGCAGGCGGCGGCGGGGCTGACCGACGTCCCGAGAAAGCGATTGCGCGGCGCGGGGCGATTGCGCAGAATACAGGGCGCCCGGGCCAAGATCCGGGCGTTTCCAGCCTGCCCGAGCCCTGAATTTCGCAACCGATTGAATGCCTGTCATGACCACTCTTTTCAAAGCGCTTTCCCTGTCCCTAGCGTCTGCAGCCGCCCTGCCGGCCCTTGCCTGCCCGGGGCCTGAGGACCTGAAGAAAGGCGTTGTCTTCGAGACCCAGGACGGCACGGTCGAGACGCATCGGCAACTGGCCACCGACGTGATCGTGATCCAGACCGAGTTCGCCGACGGCTCGGGGTCGATCCTGGAGACCAGGCATGGGCTCTACCTGGCAAGCTCGGTGCCCATCGAGGACGGCGTGGTGCGGGTGGCAGAGAAGGAAGTCTTCGCCAGCTATGACGAGCTCGACAAGTGGCAGGAGCCGAAGCCCGATGCCGATTGGAGCAATGACAGCAGCGGCGGGGGCACCGCCACGTCGGGCCCCATGCAGACGATCAACCTGGGGCCGTGCGCTTATCCGGCGTTCGAGATCGACATGAGCTTCAACGACGACCCGAGCTATACCGAGCGCTATCACTACCTGCCGGAAATGGGTGTGGGATTGCTGGTGTCCAGTTCCTCGAGCGGTGACGAGGAGGTCTATACCTATACCGATGTGCGCGTCGCGGATTAGGTCCCGGCGCGGGCCAGAATCTCTCTTGACCGGGCGGATGGCGAGGCATATCTGAGCCAGATGCGCAGGCGGGTATGATGTAATGGTAGCCTGTCAGCTTCCCAAGCTGAACGCGCGGGTTCGATTCCCGCTACCCGCTCCAACGCGTTTCCGGTCACGATTGAAACCAAGGAATGGCGGCCCGTCAGCGGGTGGCCGTGTTTGCGTTCGGTGCGGGATCGACGGCGGTGGCATGACCGCCATCTATCGTCAGGAACATGCCGGCAGACATCAGGAACCCCGCCAGAAGCACGATTTCGGCAAAGGGCAGGCCGGACAGCAGGCCCTGGCCCCAGACCCGGCGCGCCTTGCGATGGGCGCGGCACTCGTGCGCGGGGGACCCGTGACGCGGGTCGGAAAGGGGCGACGAAGGATCGTCGTGACGGGAGTTGGCAGACTGAGTCATGGTAGATGCGGTTGTGGGTTTCAATGAAGACAGGAGTATGGAAAACCTGCCACCTTGTTGCCGATATAGGGTGATTTGCCCGATAAAGTCAGGCTATTTGCGGAAACACTGTGTTGCGGTATGAGCGCATCCCACGCAGCGGCAGAACGAGGCAGGAAAATACATGAGTTTTACGGTAGCGATCGACGGGCCGGCGGCGGCGGGCAAGGGCACGGTGGCGCGGGCGGTGGCGGCGCGTTTCGGCTTTGCGCATCTGGACACGGGGCTGCTCTACCGCGCGACGGGGCGGCGGACGCTGGACGGCACCGAGCCGGTCGAGGCCGCGCGGGCGCTTTTGGCCGCCGACCTCGAATCGGATGACCTGCGCACGGCGGAAGTCGCCCAGGCCGCCAGCCGGGTTGCGGCGGTGCCCGAGGTCCGTGCGGCGTTGGTGGAGTTCCAGCGGGCCTTCGCGGCGCGGTCGGGCGGCGCGGTCCTCGACGGGCGCGACATCGGGACGGTGATTTGTCCCGATGCCGAGGTGAAGCTGTTCGTGACGGCGAGCGACGACGTGCGCGCCCAGCGGCGGCTGGACGAGCTGCTGTCCAAGGGGGCCGAGACGGATTACGACACCGTGCTGGCGGAGTTGCGCCAGCGCGACGAGCGCGACAGTGCGCGGGCCACCGCGCCGCTTTTGCCGGCGGCCGACGCGGTGTTGCTGGACACCACGACCCTGACCATCGAGGGCGCCGTGGAGGCCGCCTGCGCCGAGGTCGCGCGGGTGCGCGGCGGAACGTGACCGCGCGGATCACCTTTCACCGCGGAGGCGGGTGGATGGACAGGTTCCGGGCCTACCGGCTGAGCGTGACGGGCGAGGAGGTCGGGCACATCAAGCGCAACAGCCAGTTGACGGTCGAGGTGGAGCCGACGCAGCACATGCTGCGGGCCACGATCGACTGGTGCGGCAGCAACATCCTTTACGTGGACCTGCCCGAGGGCGGCGAGCTGCATGTGGAGGTGTCGAACCCCCACGGGCCCTTCAAGGGGCAAGGCGTGATGCGTCGAGCGCCGGGCGAATATCTTCAGCTGCGGCTGCTGGAAGGAAGCAGCAGTCAATGATTGCAGTGTAAGCGCAAATCCAATCTAATCGCGAAACACTGGTCTTATTTAGGAACCCATGACTGAACCCTCAGAAGATAACCCTTGGGTGAGTGACGTACTGCAGTACGGTAAGCTTGGCTCGACGTTCACAAATCTGATCAAATCAATCGATGGAGCCAAGGTCATCTCGATCGAGGCTGGATTTGGATGGGGTAAGACTTTCTTTCGACGAGCTTGGGCCGAACACCTTCGGCAGGAGGACGAAGTCGTCATAGAAATTGATGCGCAGCAATCAGATCATTCGGGCGATCCGGTAGTTACGTTTCTTGGTGCACTGATGCTTGCCTTGCCGGATAATCAGCAGTCGGCATTTCTGAAAGCGTGGTCCAGCGGGAAGAAGCTGGCGTGGGGCGGAATGAAAATAGGTGCGAGCGTGGTTGCTCGCAAGGCTGGCGAAGAGTTCGTGGATGCGCTGAGCGATAAGCTTTCGGCAGACGGCGAAATGTCAAAGCTGGACGAGATACTCACAGCGTTTGGTGAAAATGTATCCCGGGCGCTAAGTGCACAGGTTGCCGCACAATTGGCTGCGGAAGATGTGCGTAGCCGCGAAATGCCGGAGCAGTTGGCTGAACTGCGCAGTTCTTTGACGAAAGATCATGATACGGATCGCGTGGTAATCTTGATCGACGAACTTGATCGATGTCATCCAGATTACGCAATTGCTCTGCTCGAGGCCATGAAGATTGCCTTCAACGAAGAAGGCTTTGTGTTCGTTTTATTCGTCAATGCAGAATACCTAGAAAACTTGGCAAAGCATCGCTTCGGGGAATTCGCAGGTGAATCTGGGGAGGGATACCTAGACAAATTTATTGACCTGAGGCTGAAACTTGCGCCCTCGGTAAAAGCGAAGGCCGACGCGGCACGGCAGATCGTTCTGCAGCTTCCCGATTACGAGCCTTATGGAGATCATGCGGAGTTCTCAAAAGAGCGTGCGGGGCAAGTGGCATTCGATGCTATTACGCGCTGCAATCCTAGCATGCGGCAGATCAAACGCACGCTAGAAAGAGTAGAATTGGTTATTCGTTGTTACCCCAATGAGCCAATGGACTTACCTTTGCTTCTCTGTATAGCATTCCATGAGGTGGGCCGCGATCACTTTTCAAGAAATGACGTCTTGAGTCGTTCTTCTCTGACGCCTGAGCGTGGGCGAGAACTAGTCCAACGAATTGATGATCCTAAACGTGAATGGGACCCAAAACGCGAAAGGCGCGTGCGAGCCGAACTCGAAGAAATTGTCAGGACGGAGTATCCGGAGCTTCTGCAACTTCCTGAGGAGCGGTTTGAACTCCCGGACGAAGAGCCATATTATCCTTACTGGCGAGTGATCAATTTCCTAGCTCCGCGTTACCTGCTTAGTCACGACGCAATGCTAAGTGCGGTACATCAGATCCAGATGGACCCTTGAGACAGGTGACTAGGCTTTGAAACCCCTTGATTGTCATGGCCGAGCGGGCTATAGCGCCCCTCGTCGACAAGGCGGAACCGCCGGAGAGCATTGAGAGCGAGCAGGGTCGGGAATACCGGCCCTCTTTGTTTTGCGTTCCTATGGTGGCCCGTCTGACCAACGAAACCTTGAAGACCGGCGGAGACAACCGCGCGGCCGGACACAACGAAACGTTAGGATTGAAACGCCACATGGCTCAAAACGCATCGATGGAGGAATTCGAGGCCCTCCTTAATGAAAGCCTCGAAATGGACACCCCCCAAGAGGGAACGGTTGTCAAAGGCAAGGTCATCGCGGTTGAAGCGGGACAAGCCATCATCGACGTCGGCTACAAGATGGAAGGCCGCGTCGAGCTCAAGGAATTCGCAAATCCCGGTGAAGCGCCCGAAATCGAAGTGGGCGACGAGGTCGAGGTGTTCCTGCGTTCGGCAGAGAACGCCCGTGGCGAAGCCGTCATTTCCCGTGAAATGGCCCGCCGCGAGGAAGCCTGGGACCGCCTGGAGAAAGCATACGCGGACGACGCCCGTGTCGAAGGCGCGATCTTTGGCCGTGTCAAAGGCGGCTTTACCGTCGATCTGGGCGGCGCCGTGGCGTTCCTGCCCGGCTCTCAGGTCGATGTGCGCCCCGTGCGCGATGCCGGCCCGCTGATGGGTCTGAAGCAGCCCTTCCAGATCCTGAAAATGGACCGCCGCCGTGGCAACATCGTTGTCAGCCGCCGCGCCATCCTGGAAGAGAGCCGCGCCGAGCAGCGCGCCGAAGTCATCGGCAACCTGTCCGAAGGTCAGGCCGTGGACGGCGTGGTCAAGAACATCACCGAATACGGGGCCTTCGTGGACCTGGGCGGTGTGGACGGCCTGTTGCACGTCACCGACATGGCGTGGCGCCGTGTGAACCACCCCTCGGAGATCCTGAACATCGGCGAGACCGTCAAGGTCCAGGTGATCAAGATCAACAAGGAAACCCACCGTATTTCCTTGGGCATGAAGCAGCTGCAGGACGATCCGTGGGATCTGGTTGCTGCCAAGTACCCGCTGGAATCGGTGCATACCGGCCGTGTCACGAACATCACCGACTACGGTGCGTTCGTCGAACTGGAGCCCGGTGTCGAAGGCCTGGTGCACGTCAGCGAGATGTCGTGGACCAAGAAGAACGTCCATCCCGGCAAGATCGTGTCCACGTCCCAGGAGGTCGAGGTCATGGTGCTGGAGATCGACCAGGCGAAGCGCCGCGTTTCGCTGGGTCTCAAGCAGACCATGCGCAACCCGTGGGAAGTGTTCGCGGAAACCCATCCCGAGGGCACCGAGGTCGAGGGCGAGGTCAAGAACATCACCGAGTTCGGCCTGTTCATCGGTCTCGATGGCGACATCGACGGCATGGTCCACCTGTCGGACCTCAGCTGGGACGAGCGCGGCGAAGACGCGATCCAGAGCTACAAGAAAGGCGATGTGGTCAAGGCCGTCGTCTCGGAAGTGGACGTGGAGAAAGAGCGCATCTCGCTGTCGATCAAGAACCTGGGCGGCGACAAGTTCGCCGAGGCCGTGGGCGGCGTGAAGCGCGGCTCGATCATCACCGTCGAGGTCACCTCGATCGAGGATGGCGGCATCGAGGTGGAATACGAGGGCATGAAATCCTTCATCCGCCGCTCCGACCTGTCGCGTGACCGTTCCGAGCAGCGCCCCGAGCGGTTCTCGGTCGGTGACAAGGTCGACGTGCGCGTGACCAACGTGGACAGCAAGACCCGCCGTCTGGGCCTGTCGATCAAGGCACGCGAAATCGCCGAAGAGAAAGAAGCCGTGCAACAGTATGGCAGCTCGGATTCGGGCGCCTCGCTGGGCGACATCCTTGGCGCCGCGCTGAAAGGCGACGACGACAAGTAAGCCGGAGACGGTTCGAATTCGGAAAGGCCCCGCCGTTTTGCGGGGCCTTTTCTTTTGGCACCGGCGGCATTTTGCCGGTGATGGCCGACGGTCCTGACCGGCGTCTTTCAAGGGTCCGCTCGGGGCAATGACCGGGACAGCCGCGGAGCGGGACAGCGCGAAGCCGGACCATGGGACAAAGAGCGCACGGCCCATACGAATCACGCCGCCACGGCGACACTCGCGGGGCCGATGTCGCGGCGCGATGCCCGCCTTTCGACTAGGCAAAGCCTCGCGCGCCACAAGGTCCTGCGCCATTTCCCCGTGAATTTCCGAGTTTATCCGGTAGGTTGCAGTTTCTAATTGCGCTTTTTCTATCTATAGTCGTTAAAGTCGTTACGCTGCTCGACCAAAAAACACACGCGGGGGGAACCGATGATCAGGTCGGAACTAATACAGAAGATCGCCGACGAGAATCCACACCTGTACCAGCGCGATGTCGAGCGCATCGTGAACACCATCTTCAACGAGATCACCAATGCCATGGCCGAGGGCAACCGTGTCGAGTTGCGCGGCTTCGGGGCGTTTTCCGTCAAGAAGCGCGACGCGCGCACCGGCCGCAACCCGCGCACCGGAGAATCGGTGCAGGTCGAGGAAAAGCACGTGCCGTTCTTCAAGGCCGGCAAGCTGTTGCGTGAACGACTGAACGGGAAATCCTGATGCGCTATATCCGCTATGCTTCGATCGCCATTTTCGCGGTGGCGCTTATCCTGATCGCGTTGGCCAACCGGCAGGTGGTCGAGGTTCAGATCCTTCCCGGCGAACTGGCCGGCATGGCGGCCCTGAACCCGTCTTATCAGATTCCGCTCTTCATCGTGATGTTCGGCGGCATCCTGGCGGGCCTGGTGATCGGGTTCATCTGGGAGTGGATCCGCGAGGCCAAGGAGCGCGCGGCCGCGGCCCGGCAGGCGCGCGAGATGGCGGCATTGCGTGCCGAAGTGCGCCGGCTGAAAGGCGAGCGCAACAAGGACCAGGACGAGGTGCTTGCGCTTCTGGACGAGGCCAGCTAACCGGCGGCGTCATGGCGCAGGACATTCGGATCAAGATGTGCGGGCTGACCCGGCCCGAGGACATCCCGGCCGCGGTGGCGGCGGGGGCGGCTTACGTCGGGTTCGTGTTTTTCCCGAAATCGCCGCGCTACGTGACGCCCGAGATGGCGCGCGAGATGGCGCTGGCGGTGCCGCCCGGCGTGGCCAAGGTGGCGCTGGTGGTGGACGCGGACGATGCGCTGCTGGACGCGCTGACCGAGGTTGTGCCGCTGGACATGTTGCAGTTGCACGGGTCTGAAAGCCCCGAGCGGGTGGCCGAGATCAAGGCCCGCTATGGCCTGCCGGTGATGAAGGCCGTGGGCGTGCGCGAGGCCGGCGACCTTGCGACCATCGACCGCTATGCCGGGGTGGCCGACCAGATCCTGCTGGATGCCAAGCCGCCGAAGGACGCGACGCGCCCGGGTGGCAATGCCGAGAGCTTTGACTGGAGCCTGATTGCGGGACGCGAATGGTCCGTGCCGTGGATGCTGGCCGGCGGGCTGACGGTGGAGAACGTGGCCGAGGCGATCCGGGTGACGGGCGCGCGCCAGCTTGACCTGTCGTCGGCGCTGGAAAGCGCGCCGGGGGTGAAGGACCACGGCAGGATGCGCGCCTTTGCCGACGCGGCGCGGGCATGATCCGGTTCCGCGATGCGGACGAGACGGATGTTGCCGCCGTTGTGGCGCTTCTGTCCGATGACGTGCTGGGGCAGGGGCGCGAAGGGGCCGATCCCGCGCTCTACGAGGCCGCCTTTGCCCGGATGCGCGACGAGGGCGCCAACCACCTGATCGTGGGCGAGGACGACGCGGGTCGGATCGTCGCCACCTACCAGATCACCTTTGTCACCGGGCTGTCGCTGCGGGCCGCGCGGCGGGCGCAGGTGGAAAGCGTGCGCGTGGCCGGGGATGTGCGCGGGCAGGGCGTGGGCGAGGCGATGTTCGACGACGCCAAGGCGCGGGCCAGGGCGGCGGGGTGTACGCTGGTGCAGCTGACGATGAACGCGAGCCGGAAAGACGCCAGCCGGTTCTACGAGCGGATCGGTTTCGTCGCGTCGCATACCGGGTTCAAGCTGGCACTGGATTGACGCCTCGCGCCGCTTTGCCCAAGCTGGAGCAAAGGAGAGACGCATGACCCGCCAGGATCTGGATGACGTGTACGGAGCCAGGACGCCCGAGGAATCCCGGGCGATCTACGACAAGTGGTCGACCGGCTATGATGCCGATTGCCTGAGCCGGGGATTCCGCCTGCCCGGGCTGGGCGCTGGATTGCTGGGCCGGTACCTGGGTGACGCGGAGGGGCCTGTGCTGGACGCGTGCTGTGGCACCGGGCTGGTGGGCGAGACGCTGCGGCTGATGGGATATGGCCGGATCGTAGGCTGCGACCTGTCGACCGAGATGCTGGCCTACGCCGCCAGGACGGGTGCCTACGAGCGGCTGGAGGTGGCCGACACCGGCGCCGGGCTGCCGTTCGAGGATGACGGCTTCGCGGGCTTCGTCTGCGTCGGGGCGTTCGGGCCGGGCCACGCGCCGCCGGTCACGCTGGAACACCTGGCGCGGGTGACACGGCCCGGGGGTGTTGGCGTGTTCAACCTGCTGGATGCGACCTTCGAGGACCAGGGGTTTCCGCCGGTTCTGGACAAGCTTGCGGCGTCGGGCACGTGGGAGGTGATCCATACCACGCCGCCCTTCCGGCCCTTCCTGCTGGCCGAGCCGGAATTGCTGAGCACGGGCTATGTCGTGCGGCTGAGGTGAGGCCCCGAGAATATTCGTACGAATATTCTGGGGGCGGCGTGTCGCAGAGGAATGCGCTGGAAAACGGCGGGCCCGTGCCCTATTGAGACGTTAAGGCGTTTCGCGATAAACCTGTGTCACAGCTTACCCGCGAAACGCAGCACAACAGCCAATCGTTGCACGCGTTTCGCCTTTCGCTGATGGCTCAGGCAAAAGGCGAAACGCTTGAGCAAACAGGGATGATGACCATGAACGATCTCTTCAACTCCTTCATGACCGGCCCCGACGAGAAGGGGCGTTTCGGAGAATTCGGCGGGCGTTTCGTGTCCGAGACGCTGATGCCGCTGATCCTGGAACTGGAAGAGCAGTACGAGAACGCCAAGACCGATCAGAGCTTCTGGGACGAGATGGATTTCCTGTGGAAGCATTACGTGGGCCGGCCGAGCCCGATGTACCATGCCGAGGGCCTGACCGAGCGGCTGGGCGGTGCCAAGATCTACATGAAGCGCGACGAGCTGAACCACACCGGCGCGCACAAGATCAACAACGTGCTGGGGCAGATCCTGCTGGCGCGGCGCATGGGCAAAACGCGCATCATCGCCGAGACGGGCGCGGGGCAGCACGGCGTGGCGACGGCCACGGTCTGTGCCAAGTTCGGGCTGAAATGCGTGGTCTACATGGGCGCGCATGACGTCGAGCGCCAGCGGCCCAACGTGTTCCGCATGAAGCTGTTGGGCGCCGAGGTGATCCCGGTGACCAGCGGGCGTGGCACGCTGAAGGACGCGATGAACGACGCGCTGCGCGACTGGGTGACCAACGTGCGCGACACGTTCTACTGCATCGGCACGGTGGCCGGGCCGCACCCCTATCCGGCGATGGTCCGCGACTTTCAGTCGATCATCGGCAAGGAAGCCAAGGAACAGCTGCAGGAGGCCGAGGGCCGTCTGCCCGATACGATCATCGCGGCCATCGGCGGCGGGTCGAACGCGATGGGGCTGTTCTATCCGTTCCTCGACGACAAGGAGGTGAACATCATCGGCGTCGAGGCCGGCGGCAAGGGCGTGAACGAGAAGATGGAGCATTGCGCGTCGCTGACCGGCGGGCGGCCCGGGGTGCTGCATGGCAACCGGACCTACCTGTTGCAGGACGATGACGGGCAGATCCTGGAAGGCTACTCGATTTCCGCGGGGCTGGATTATCCGGGCATCGGACCCGAGCATTCGTGGCTGCACGAGATCGGGCGCGCGAAATACGTGTCGATCACCGACAAGGAGGCGCTGGAAGCGTTCAAGCTGTGCTGCGAGGCGGAGGGGATCATCCCCGCGCTTGAGCCGTGCCATGCGTTGGCGCACGTGATGAAGATCGCGCCCGACCTGCCGAAGGATCACATCCTGTGCATGAACATGTGCGGACGCGGCGACAAGGATATTTTCACCGTGGCACGGCACCTCGGGTTCGATATGGCCGAGGGCGACTAAAGCGCCGCTCGTCCGGTTCGGGCGTGAGCGCGATCAGTCGTCGGGCTTGTCGTCTTCGTCCTCTGCGTCGTGATCGTCGTCGTCCGGCGTGTTCCGGCCCTTGCCGCTGTCGTCGTTCTTGCGGTCGTCTTCTGTGCGGTCGTCGTCGTCATCGCCCCGAGCGTCGCGGTCGTTGTCGTCGTTTGCGCTAAGCGAGTCGTCGAAGAGAAAGCCGGCCGAGTTGATTCCCATGTCGTCCGGCGCGATATCGCGGTCGGGGTCAGTGGCAGCGGTGTCGTCGGCCATGGCCGCACTGGAAAGCAGGAGAGCGGTGGCGGAGAAAGCAATTAATCGTCGCATGCGAACCTCCTTCGCTTACTGATACTTGCGCGCCGACGGGCGCCTTACAAGTAACTTCAGATAGCGCCGTGCCGATGCACTGCAAGCAAACGCCAGAAGCGGCGTGCGGTTCCGGCGAGAGATCGCCACATCGCGCACCTGCGCATGACGCGGCACAACGCAAAACGCGCCGGACGGTGAGGCCCGGCGCGCCAATCCGGTGTCGTGCGGATTGATAATCCGCCTCATTTTACACCAGCGAGTAGTAGTAGATCACGACGGGCACGGTCGCCTCGTCGCTGGCGTTCTGCGTGTCGCTGGCGCTGGTGTCGTTGCTGTCCGAGGCATCGGCGCTGTCGCCGTTCATGTCCTTGCTTTCGGACGTGCCTGCGGTCATGTCGAGCGCCTTGGTTCCGGCACCGCGGTATTCCTGCGGCGACAGGGAACCGGAGCCGTCGGCGTCCATCGCGTCAAAGCGCTTTTGCAGGGCCTTGTCGCTCCAGTCCTTGTCGATCTCGCTTTCGTACTCGGCCTGGGTGATGATGCCGTTGCCGTCGCCGTCATACATCTTGAAGCGGTCGACGGCGGTCTTGGCGAATTCCTCGGCATCGTCGGTGTCGGTGGACACGGCCGATTTCATGTCGCTGTCGTCGGTGCGCCAGGCCTTGTTGGTCAGGTTCTGGTATTCCTCGACGCTGAGTTCGGTCTTGTCGCCGGTGCCCAGATCGGACCAGTCGGTCTTGTCGTTCCCGGCTTGGGCCTGGGAATAGGCGTCGCGATTGCTCTGTTCGGCCTTGCCGATGCAGTTGACCATTTCCTCGCGGTCGACCGAGCCGTCCTTGTTGAGGTCGAGCGCCGCGAATTCGGCGTCGCGCGCGTCTTTGATCTCCTGCTCGCTCATGAAGCCGTCCTTGTTCTTGTCGGCGGGCATGAAGGCGGTTTCGCAGAAGGCGGGCATATCGGTCTCGCCCTGGCTCTGCTGGGCCAGCGCGGGAGCGGCTGTGACCAGCGCGGCGGATGTCAGGATCGTTGTCGTCAGGGTCTTCATCTTCGTGTCTCCTTTCGCGTTTACAAACGGTCGGGAGGACGGGTGTGGTGTCGCTCCTCCGGGTTTGACGTCCCGGTGGAAGAACGTGCCGTTGCGGTGTGAGTTCCTGATTTTCCCTGCAACGCCGGGCGGGCCGTGGCGGGCTTCGGCCAAACAAGGGGCCGCAGGCGGGGCCCTGAATGCGCATTTGGAGAAGGGTGAACGAGCCTCAGGATGTCGCGTCGGAGGCGTGTTGTTTCAGCACGTCGATCGGCACGATATCGAGCGCGCGGGCGTGGGTGGCCTCCAGCCGCACCTTGGGCGCGCAGCCCTCGTCATGCGCCTGGAGGAAGCGCCCGGCGCAGAGGCACCAGTGGTCGCCGGGCTTCAGCCCGTCGAAACCGAACTCCGGGCGCGGCGTGGAGAGGTCGTTGCCGACGTATTTGGAGTAGGCGAGAAATTCGGCGGTCATCAGGGCGCAGACCGTGTGGCTGCCCTGGTCGGCGGCGCAGGTGTTGCAATGGCCGTCACGGAAAAAGCCGGTCATGGGCGTGGTCGAGCAGCTTTCGAGCTTGCCGCCCAGCACGTTGACGGAAGTGTCCATTTCGATTGCCATGCGATGCTCCTTGGGTCCCGGGTGGGCACATGGTGCACATCAGGCGACATGGGTGCAAGGGCAGCGCCGTGCTAGAGCGCGTCCGCGATCCGCCGGAACATGTCGATATTGGCATCGTTCACGCCGGGCTCGCGGAAGGCGCGATCGGCGGCGGTGGTGACGATGACCACATCGCGCCCCTGGTCGATATAGATGTACTGGCCGTAGATGCCGCGGGCCATGAACTGTCCGGGCTCTGCGCCTTGGGGGATCCACCACTGGTAGCCATAGCCGATCTGGCCCGGCTCGGTCGGGGCGCTGGGCGTCGTGGAGGCCGCGATCCAGTCGGAGGGGACGACCTGACGGCCGCCCAGCTGGCCGTTCTGTTCGATCATCAGGCCGAAACGGGCGTAGTCGCGGGTGGTCAGGTTGAGACCGCCGAGGACGAAGGCCACGCCTTCGCCGTCGGTGATGTAGTAGGGCGCGGTCTCGAGCCCCAGGGGCGCGATGATCTTTTCCGACAGCAGCGCGGGGATGTCGCGGCCCGTCGCGCCGCGGATGATCATGCCCAGGACATGGGTGTCGATGGAAACGTAGTGCCAGCGCTTGCCGGGCTCCGCGTCCCGCTCGGTGAGGCCGGCGGCGAAGCCGTCCATCGTGCCGCCCAGGGCCAGCACGCGGCCCATGCGATTGATGTCGGAATCGTAGTCGAGGTAGTCCTCGTCGAACCGCACGCCGCTGGTCATTTGCAGAACGTTGCGGATGGTGGCCCCGTCATAGGCGCTGCCGCTCAGCATCGGCGCGTATTGCGTCACCGGATCGTCGAGCGAGGCGATATCGCCCTCGGCCACGACAATGCCCATCAGCGCGGAGAGAAAGGACTTGGCCATGGACCAACTGATGCGGCGGTCGTCGGGTGTCGTGCCCAGGTAATAGCTTTCGTGGACGACCTCGCCATGGTGCAGGACCAGCAGCGAGGTGACGGCGCGCGTCTCGATCCAGTCCTCGGTGCCGTCGGGAAGGGTCATCGGGGCGCCGCCTGGCAGCGGCATGACGGGGCGGTCGCCGCGCGGCACGGGCGTGTGCAGGAAGGCCGCGTCCATGTTGGAGAAATTCCCGACGATATGCTCGGGCTCGAAGAGGCTGTTGACCGCCATGAGGCGGGTGATCTCGTCGCGCTTCCAGATACCGATGCCGATGGCGACGATGGCCAGAACTGCAACGATCCGAAGCGTCCATTTCAGGATGCGGCGCATGATGTGATCCTCCCCTTGGGGCAGCAAAGCACCGGGGGCGCGGTGCGGCAAGTGGAACGCGGCGTTAGCGGAACTTGTCCATGAGCTTTTGCAGCGGGCTGCGGTCTTCGGTGTCCGGGGACGCGGGCGGGGCGTCCGGCTTTGCGTCCGGTTTCGGGTCGGGTTGCTGTTTGGTCGCGGGTTTCGGCGTGGTTTTCGAGGAACGGGCGGGCGCGGTGCGCAGCGAGACGGCGTTGAGGAACTTGTCGTTATGGCCCGCGGCCAGTTCGGGCGCGCCGTCGGACAGGCCGCGCAGCAGATCGTCCAGCCAGTCGGCATCGGCCTTGGCGAAATCCTGAAGCACGTAATGCGACACCAGATCCTTGCGGCCGGGGTGACCGATGCCGAGGCGGACGTGGCCATAGGCCTCGCCGATATGGGCGTGGATGGAGCGCAACCCGTTGTGACCGGCGTGGCCGCCGCCCTGTTTCACGCGGCATTTGCCGGGGGCGAGATCGAGCTCGTCGTGGAAAACGATCACGTCCGACGGCTCCAGCTTGTAAAAGCGCATGGCCTCGCCGACCGATTGCCCGGACTTGTTCATGAAGGTTTCGGGCTTGAGCAGCAGGACCTTTTCGGAGCCGAGCTTGCCTTCGGTCAGCTGGCCCTGGAACTTGGCCCGCCAGGGTGCGAAGCCATGATCGGCGGCGATGCGGTCAAGCGCCATGAAGCCGATGTTGTGGCGGTTATTCTCATATTTTCCGCCCGGATTGCCGAGGCCCACGAAAAGCAGCATTGCCGATCACCTGTTCTTTGGTGAGGATGGTCTACGCGGCGCGGTGCGCTGAATCAACACACGACCGGCAGGGACAGGCAGGGCAGGATGGGTGAATACGCGGTCAACGGGGTCACGCTGGTGGTGCCCGACGACATGCTGAACGAGCGGGTGGCGGGCAAGCTGGAGACCGGCACCTACGAGGCGCATGAGGCGCAGGCGGCACAGATGCGGCTGCGCGAGGGGATGCGCGTGCTGGAGCTGGGCGCGGGCGTTGGGTACATCGCGTCGATCTGCGCGGGCGTCGCGGGCGCCGCGAACGTGGTGACGGTGGAAGCCAACCCGGCGATGCTGCCGGTCATTCGCGCCAACCTTGACCGCAACGGGTATCAGGCGACACGGCTGATCCACGGGGCGGTGACCGGGGAGGGCGATGCGGAGGAGATCGCGTTCGACCCCAAGAAGGTGTTCTGGGCCGGGCGGATCGCGGACGAAGAGGCGGACGCCGAAAAACTGGTGACGGTGCCTATGCTGCCGCTTTCGGGCCTGTTGCAGGAGCACCGGCCGCACCTGGTGATCATGGACGTGGAAGGGGCCGAGCGGCATCTGTTCGACGCGCCCTGGCCTGCGCATGTGCGGGCGGTGATGATGGAACTGCACCCCAACCAGTATCCCGACCGGGTGATCAAGCAGATCGTGGATTGCATGTCGGCCTCCGGCCTGACCTACGATCCGGGGCCGTCGCGCGGGCGCATCCTGTGTTTCCGCAGATTGCGGCACACATGAAAAACGCGAGGGCCGGGACCCTCGCGCTGATGTTTTCGCAAACCGGGGGAAGAACTTAGTCTTCGCCGCCTTCCGCTTCTTCGACGCTGTCCGGGCCGGCCTCTTGCTCGGTTGCCGGAACCTCGTCGGCCGCGACGTCTTCGTCTTCGTCGTCGGCATCGGATTTCAGCGCCGACGGAGCCGCGATGTTGCAGATCACGAAGTCACGGTCGATCGTGGGTTTCGCGCCCTCGGGCAGCGTAACCTGGCTGATGGTGATCGTGTCGCCGATGTTTTCCATCAGGCTGAGGTCGACGGTGATGCTTTCGGGGATGTCGCCGGCGGTCACCACCAGCTCGATCTCGTTGCGGATCACGGTCAGAACGCCGGTTTTCAGCGCCTCGCACTCTTCCTCGTTGATGAACTCGACGGGGATGAAGAGGTTGATCTTGGTGGTGCGGCGCAAGCGCATCAGGTCGAAGTGGGTCGGAAGGTCCTTGACCACGTCGCGCTGAACGTCGCGGCAGATCACGCGGACATCATCGTGGCCGTCAACCTTGAGGTTGAACAGCGTCGACTTGAACCGGCCCTGTTTCAGCCGCTTCAACAGGACGTTGAACGGAATGTTGACGGGCAGCGGATCGACGTCGCCCCCGAATACGATCCCCGGAACCATGCCATCGCGGCGTGCAGCACGAGCGGCGCCCTTGCCCGTCCCCGTGCGTTCCTGGGCGTGAAGATCAGGAATTTCTCCAGCCATTTGTAATTCTCCATATGCAAAGGCGGGGCTCCTCCAAGGCTGTAGCCCCGCGTGAAGCCGTCGCTTTAGAGGATTAAGGGCGGCTTGAAAAGCCCAAATATGCAAGGTTTTGCGGGATTCAGGGGATCAGGTGCGCGCGGTCTCGGCGGGTGGCGTCACGCGGCCCCAGGAGACGCCTTCGAGCAGCGAGGGGTCGAGCCGATCGCCATGCAGGACGCTGACATCGCCGGTGGCTTCCATGACCACGGCGCGGACCTGCTCGGGCTGAAGCGCGTTGGCCTCGCGCAGCTTGGCGCGGATGTCGGCGCGGGTGACGCGGGCGAGGCGCAGGTTGTCGTCGAGGATGCGGCCCTCGTGCATCAGGATGACGGGGCGATTGTCCACCATGTGTTCCACGGCGCGAAAGTGCACGCGCAGGGCCGAGATGGCGAAGCGCAGGATGAAGAGCGCGGCGAGCGCGATGATGCCGGGCAGGAAGCGGCTGGAGGTGGTCATCAGCGTGGCCACGACCGAGCCGCTGGCCAGTGTCAGCGCGAAGTCGAAGCTGGACATCTTGGAGAAGGAGCGCAGGCCGTTGACCCGGGCCAGCAGGATGATGACGGCGACCGCCACGACGGTCTGAAAGACGGTATCGGGCATGTCACGGCTCCTGCGATTGCATAACAGGCGAACGCAGGGGGTGGGGCGATGTTCCGGCGCTATTGCCAGTCGCCGGAAAAATCCTTTGGGATCATGAGGATATCCCGGTCGACCTTGGTGATGTCGGTGTGGCCGCAGAAGGCCATGGACACATCAAGCTCCTTGTGGATGCACTGGAGCGCCTTGGTCACACCCTCTTGCCCCATGGCGCCGAGGCCATAGACATAGGCGCGGCCGATATAGGTGCCCTTGGCGCCGAGGGCGAGCGCCTTGAGCACGTCCTGGCCCGAGCGGATGCCGCTGTCGAGATGGACCTCGATCTTGTCGCCCACGGCGTCCATGATCAGGGGCAGGGCGCGGATGGCGGAAAGCGCGCCGTCGAGTTGCCGGCCGCCGTGGTTCGACACGACGATGGCGTCGGCGCCGACGTTCAGCGCTTCCTTGGCATCCCGCGGATCGATGATGCCCTTGATGATCAGGGGGCCGTCCCACATCTTGCGGAACTCGCGGATGCGGTCCCAGTTGAGCGCCTCGTCGAACGCCTCGGCGGTCCAGGAGCTGAGCGAGGACGGGTCCGAGACGCCCTTGGCGTGGCCGACGATATTGCCGAAGAACCGCCGCTTGGTGCCGAGCATCCCGAGGCCCCATTGCACCTTGGTCATCATGTCGGCGATGGACTTGACGGTCAGTTTAGGCGGCGCGCTGAGACCGTTCTTGAGGTCCTTGTGGCGCTGGCCCAGCACTTGCAGGTCGACGGTGATGACGGCGGCCGAGCAGTTGGCGGCCTTGGCGCGGTCAAACAGGCGCTGCATAAAATCGTTATCTTTCAGGGTGTAAACCTGAAACCAGAACGGCTTTTCCGTGTGGGCCGCGACGTCCTCGATCGAGCAGATCGACATGGTCGAGAGCGTGTAGGGCACGCCGAATGCCTCGGCGGCGCGGGCGGCCTTGATCTCGCCATCGGCGTGCTGCATCCCCGTCAGGCCCACGGGGGCGAGGGCGACGGGCATCGAGACGTCCTGGCCGATCATCCGGCTGGCGGTGGAGCGGTTCGACATGTCCACCGCGATGCGCTGGCGCAGGTATATGTCACTGAAATCGCTGGTGTTCTCGCGGAAGGTCTGTTCCGTCCAGCTGCCCGATTCCGCGTAGTCGTAGAACATCTTGGGCACGCGGCGGCGGTAGATCTTTTTCAGGTCGTCGATATTAGTGATGACGGGCATGGGTAAAGGCTCGGGCTTTGGTCAGGTTTTTTGACCAGTAGCCGGGATCGGCGCCCGAGTCCATGCGGCGCAGGGTCCTGCACGGGCGAGGTTAACGCCGCCGGGGAGGGCGGCAGCAGGGGGGTGACATGCGTGCACCCCGCGTGCACCGGGCGTGCACCGCCGCAGCGCGGCAATGGTGTTGCGCGAAAGGCTTAACGCGCCGCGCGGGCGTCGTGGGTATCAGGCGGAATGCGCGCCGTCCGCCAGGCCCTTGACGAAGTCGAGCACCTGGGCGGGGCTTTCGCCGTCGGCCAGCTTGCCGACGATGGCGGAGCCCACGACGCAGCCATCTGCGACCGAGGCGATTTCGCGGCTCGACTCGGGCGTGCGGATGCCGAAGCCGACAACGATGGGCAGGTCGGTCTGCGACTTGATGCGCTTGACCTCGGGGCCGACATCGGCGGCCTCGGCCGCCGCCGCCCCGGTGATGCCGGTGATCGAGACGTAATAGACGAAGCCCGAGGTGTTGGTCAGCACCTTGGGCAGGCGCTTGTCATCGGTGGTGGGGGTGGCGAGGCGGATGAAGTTCAGCCCGGCCTTCTGTGCGGGGATGCACAGCTCGTCGTCTTCCTCGGGCGGCAGGTCCACGACGATGAGGCCGTCGATGCCGGCCTCTTTCGCGTCTTTCAGGAACGTCTCGACCCCGCGATTGTAGATCGGGTTGTAATAGCCCATGAGCACGATCGGCGTGGTGTCGTCGCCCTTGCGGAACTCGGCGGCCATGTCGAGCGTGCGTTGCAGGGTCATCCCGCCTTCGAGTGCGCGCTGGCCGGCGAGCTGGATGGTGGGGCCGTCGGCCATCGGGTCGGTGAAGGGCAGGCCCAGTTCGATGATGTCGACACCGGCGGCGGGCAGGCCCTTGACCACCTCGAGCGAGGTGTCGAAATCGGGGTCGCCGGCCATGACGTAGGCCACGAAGGCCTTCTTGTTCGCGTTGCGCAGGTCTTCGAATTTGGCGTCGATACGGGTCATGCGGGCATCCTGAAGTCTGGTTCCCGGTGGTTTCGCGCAAACGGCGCCGGAGTGCAACATCGATCATGCCTCGGTCATGATCATCCAGTGCGTGCCGTAGCGGTCTCGGACCATGCCGAAGCCGGGCGAAAAGAATGTCTCGCCAAAGGACTCGATCACCTCGCCGCACTCAGCCAGCCGGTCGAAGAGCGCGCGGCCTTCGCCCGCGTCGGAGACGACATGAGAGATCGAAACGGCCTTTTGCGGATCGCCCTCGAATCCCGGGGGGAAATCGCCCGCCATCAGGCGCGTGCCGTCGGGCAGGGCGAGATGCGAATGCATCACCCTGTCGCTGTCGATCTTCTGTGGGGTGTCGGCGGGCGCGTCGGACCATTTCATAATGGTTAACTCACCGCCGAAAACGTCGGCGTAGAAGGCCATGGCCTCGGCGCAGTGGCCCTGGAAATGCAGGTAGGGGTAGGGCATCGCGATCTCCCTTCGTTCAAGTCGCGGAACGCCTTATCGTGCAACCTGGACAGGGCCTGTGGCAAGCGGTGCCTTGCAACGCGCCCGGTTGCGGCATAGAAGCGCCGCGTTGCCGTAAAGGAGGGCGCGAGATGGGTTTCAGGATGGGTATCGTGGGCTTGCCTAACGTGGGGAAATCCACGCTCTTCAACGCGCTCACACGCACCGCCGCGGCGCAGGCGGCGAATTTTCCGTTCTGCACGATCGAGCCCAACGTGGGCGAGGTGGCGGTGCCCGACGCGCGGCTGGACAAGCTGGCGGCGATTGCGCAGTCGAAATCCATCATCCCGACGCGCATGACCTTTGTGGATATCGCCGGGCTGGTGAAGGGCGCCAGCAAGGGCGAGGGGCTGGGCAACCAGTTCCTGGCCAATATCCGCGAGACGGATGCGATTGCCCATGTGCTGCGCTGTTTCGAGGATGGCGACGTGACCCACGTGGAGGGGCGGGTGAACCCGGTGGAGGACGCCGAGGTGATCGAGACCGAGCTGATGCTGGCCGACCTGGAAAGCATCGAGAAGCGGCGCGCGGGGCTGGTGCGCAAGCTGAAGGGCAATGACAAGGAGGCGGTGCAGGCCGACCGTCTGCTGGCCGCGGCGCAGGCGATGCTGGACGAAGGCAAGCCCGCACGGCTGGTCGAGGTGGATGCCGAGGACGCCAAGGCGTGGAAGAACCTGCAGCTGCTGACCTCGAAGCCGATCCTTTACGTGTGCAACGTGGACGAGGCGAACGCGGCGGACGGCAACGATCATTCCGCCGCCGTGGCGAAGATGGCCGAGGCGCAGGGCGCGGCGCATGTGATCATCTCGGCCCAGATCGAGGAAGAGATCAGCCAGCTGGATGCCGAGGAAGCCGAGATGTTCCTGGAGGAGATGGGGCTGGAGGAAGCGGGCCTCGACCGGCTGATCCGGGCGGGGTACGAGCTTCTGCACCTCGAGACCTATTTCACCGTCGGCCCCAAGGAAGCGCGGGCCTGGACGATCCGCACCGGCACCGCGGCGCCGCAGGCGGCGGGGGTCATCCACGGGGATTTCGAGAAGGGCTTCATCCGGGCCGAGACGATCGCCTACGAGGATTTCGTCGGGCTGGGCGGCGAGCAGGCGGCGAAGGAAGCCGGCAAGATGCGCGCCGAGGGCAAGGGGTATATCGTCAAGGACGGCGACGTGCTGCACTTTCTGTTCAACACGTGAGAGGCCGCGTTCGCCCCCCGGTTCAAGGATCCTGAGGGCGTAGCCGGACTAGCCGGCCTTGCGCGTCGCGTCACTGTCCGCCGTTTCGCCGAACCCCCTGGGCACGGCCATGTCGGGCAATCCGGCTGCGCGCTTTTGCAAGGCCCGCCCGATCACCACGCGGCTGATTTCCGTGGTGCCGTCGACGATCCGCAGCATCTGTGCAAGGCGCGACAGGCGGTCCAGGCCATAGGGGTGCAGCAACCCCGAGCCTCCGAGAACCTGGGTGCAGGTGTTCGCGGCCTTCAGCGCGGCATCGGGCACAAAGCGTTTCGCATGAGCGGCCATCAGTGGACCCTGGGAGGTGCCGAGCGCCTCGGCGGCCTTGCAGTAGAGCAGCCTGGACACCTCGAGATCGGTTGCGACCTCGCCCAGCATCCACTGGATGCCGTCCAGATCGAGTGTCTTTCCGCCGAACATCCTGCGGTTCTTCGAATAGGACAGGGCGGTATCGAGCGCCGCCTGCATCAAGCCGCAGCAGCCGGACGCAATCGAGACCCTGGCGATGTCGATGGCCATCAAGGCCCCCTGAAACCCCTGGCCGACGGGCAGGATGATGTTGTCCTCGCTGACCACGACCTGGTCGAGATACATCTCTGACATGGGCAGGAAGTTGTAGGACGGCGTGTCGTAGATCGGGCCAAAGCTGATCCCCGGTGCGTCGGCGGGAATGGCGATCATCGCCATGTCCTTGTGGTCGGGAGCGTCGCTGGTCTTGACGACGGTGAAATAGATGTCGGCCTCGCCCGCCAGGCTGACCCATGCCTTCGAGCCGCTGATCGTCCAGGTGCCGTCACCGTTGATCGTGGCGCGGGTGTACATCTGCATCGGGTCCGACCCCGACTGCGGTTCGGTCAGGGCGAAGTTCGCGAGCTTGCGCCCCGATGTCAGGTCCCGCGCCCAACGGTCCTTGAACGCTTGCGTGCCATAGCCGCACCCCGCATAGGTGCAGATGTTGTGCATGGAGAGCGCGAAGGCATAGGCCCCGTCGCCCAGGCCAAGCTGTTCGTAGACCTGGATGCCCTCGGACAGGGGAAGGCCCTGGCCGCCCCATTCCTCGGGGGCGTAGAGGCCTGTCAGGCCGGCGGCTCCCGCCGTGTCGGAGGCATCGCGCGGCCATGTCCGGGCGGCGTTCCAACCATCGACATTGGGCGCGATGACCTTGGTGGCGTGATCGTGGGCGGCGGCAAGGATGGCATCCAGTTTGTCGGACATGAGAGGGGTTCCTTCAAGGCGGGGCACTGTCGGATGTCGCCAGACGCAAGGATGCGCGTGAGGGGCGGCCCGAAAGGGCTTTGCGGGGTTCACGTTGGGTTTCCGGGTGGAACATAGCGATCCTGGCGGGCCGCGCCATCTCGGGAGGTGACAGCCGATTGTCCGAAAGTGACAAACCTACGGAGTGGGACCGTCCGCGCGCCGATACGCGCTGGGGGATTTGCCGGTCCATCGCCGGAAGGCCTTGTGGAAGCTCGCCGCCGAGGAATACCCGACGTCCTGCGCGATGGCTTCGACGCTGCGACGGCCGGTCTGAAGGTGGCGGATCGCGATATCACGGCGCAGCGCGTCCTTGATCGACTGAAACGACGTGCCGTCCGCCCGAAGCCTGCGGATGAGGGTGCGCGGTGTCACGTGCAGGGCGCGCGCGGCGCCGGAGAGGCTCGCATTCTCCCACCCTGTCCTGCCGAGATAGGCGCGCACGCGCAGCGACTGGGTATGTTCGCTGGAGCGCGTGAAGATCCAGTCGCGGGGGGCGTTGCGCAGGAAGACCTCGAGATCGGTGGCGGTGCGTATCCGGACCGGCCCCAGCGCCTCTTGATCGAAGACCAGGGATGTCGCCGGCCTGCCGAAGCCTGCCTGCGCGGGGAATATGACGGCATAGTCCTCTTCGAAGGGGGGGCGCTGAAACGCGAACTCCACCGCTTTGACCGGGACTTCGTATCGGGCAAGCCAGGATATCAGGCCGTGGGCCAGTTTGAGGATCAGCATGTGGCCGAACCGCTGTGGCGGCGCGTCGCCTTGCGGCACAAGCCGCAGCGTGAGCGTGGCATCCGTTTCCACGAGGTCGAGCCGGTAGTCGTCCAGCAGCAGGTTCCAGAAGGTCGAGAATCGATAGAGGGCGGAGGCCAGGGACGTCGCCTCGCGCACGGATGTCAGCAGGTGTTGCAAGGCCCGCGGCCGGATGGGACGCGACCACAGCCCCATCATCTCGTCCCCGGTTTCCACCGCGGCCAGTTGATAGAGGCGGACGATCTGGTCCAGCGTGACCCGGCCCTTTCGCTCGTGGTGCCGTGCCGGCAGGTCGCACCGCTCGAGAAGGGACGCGAAGTGATCCTCGGAGCACAGGGGCTGCAATGCGCCCAGCCAGTCAGAGATGAACTGATTGGAAACCGTGAAGTAGAGAGGGGAGGCAGCACTGGACATTACACGCCCTTCGTTATCCTTAAATCCCGAGGGGCAGAAGACCTGAAGGCCTGTGCCGGCACGGGATGAGGGCCGACGGTCATGCACTTGGCCTGACACCTGCAGGTGCAGGCGTTGGGGTCAAACTCGTGTTGGACCCTCTTGCTGGCATGCGCGACGCCGCACGCACCGGGCGTCGGACAGGACGGTCGTGTCGGGGTCAGTCGTGCGCCGTGGCCGTCAGGCCGCCGGAGGGAGAAATGGAACTTTCGCAGCAAGGGAAATCGCCCCGATCTTGCCCGGATCCGGTGGTTTTCAGTGTTTCCCCCGTGGCAATCGGGCCGGCTTTCGCCTGTGGCAAGGTTTTTCGGAAGACGGGCAGAATGGCCTTGTATTCCCTATGTTTCCTTGGCTATACGCGTCGGCGGAGACGTGGCCGAGTGGTCGAAGGCGCTCCCCTGCTAAGGGAGTAAACGGGAGACCGTTTCGAGGGTTCGAATCCCTTCGTCTCCGCCACCATACAAATTTAAGTATCTGAAAAAATTCTTAAATTTCGTATTCGCAGGCGGCGCACGGCCACGACCCGGGACACCGCCAGACAGGATGTGTGCGAGCACATCGAAATCTTCCACAACCCGAAGCGCAGACATACGAGCCACGGCAGGCTGTCGCCCGTCGACTTCGAAACCAGACAGCACAAACCGAACCAGGCAGTCGTCCGCGACACCAGGGGCACCTCACCTCGACGATCGGGGTTGGCATCAGGGGTCAAAGGATTGCGGCGATGTCGCGGTGGGTGACGTCTGCGATCGGTTTGTGGACCGTCGTGCGTATCTCTCGCAAACCGAGGTGAACGATGCGGATTTCGGTGGTGAAGCTTTCACATCCGGGGTCTGTGCAGTAAGTCTCGCGCACGGAAACGAGGCATTGCATCCCGGCCCCAAGCTGCCACCGGATCATGCGCTTGACACGCTGAACGTGCCAGAAGGTTCGCGACGCGTCACGAAAGGTTCTGCTGATCACCCTTGCCCACCTTGGCTCCCACGACTCGTGAGATCCTTCCGGTCGCGGCCTCTTTTACAGCGTGGCCGTCTTTGACCATCACGCATCCCAGCGCAGGTCAGATCCGGGTCGGGTTCGGAGCATCGCCGTACACCTGGTCAGGATCGAAGGTCTTCGTGTCTTCCAGATATTTCAGGGGCTGGCCGGCGTCCTGTCCGACCGGCACCGCGCGGTAAAAACAGGATCGGTATCCGACGTGGCAAGACGCGCCCGAGCCTGCGACGTCGACCCGCAACCAGATCGCGTCCTGATCATCTCCGCTCCTTGCGATATAAAACGTTATAACGTAGCATACATTGTGCGACAGGCCGGAATTGTAAACAGGCGAGAGATGTAAAGAGGCATGCATGGCGACCGAAACCTCAGACGATCGGATACCCGTGACCTTGCTCACGGGCTTTCTCGGATCGGGCAAGACAACCCTGCTGAACACCCTCATCCGTGATCCCGACGCCGGTCGGATCGCCGTGGTCATGAACGAGTTCGGCGATGTCGGGCTGGACCACGATCTGATCGAAGAAGCGACCGAAGAAACCGTCCTCATGCAATCGGGCTGCATCTGTTGCACGATCCGCAGCGATCTTGTCGAGACCATGCGGGCGCTCCTGGACAAGAGGCAAGGGGGCGACCTCGCGTTCGACCGCGTGGTCATCGAGACGACCGGCATCGCCGATCCGGGGCCGATCCTTCATACGCTGGTCATGGACCAGCAGCTCGCTCCGTCCTTCCGGATGGACGGGGTGGTGACGCTGGCGGACGCGGCCGTGGGGCCTCGGACGCTCGATACCCAGTTCGAGGCGGTGCACCAGATCGCGATGGCCGACCTGGTTGTCGTGACCAAGACCGATCTTGTCACGCCGCACGAGGTGACGCGGTTCGAAGCCCGTATCGAGGGCCTGAACGCCACCGCCCGCCGCATTCACGCCGAGCATGGACGGACCCCGCCCGGCGCGCTGTTCGGCCTGTCGGCCCTGCGTCCGAGCGTGACATCGGGCGATATCTCGGACTGGCTCGGCACCGAGCCGTCAAAGCCGGACCCGTTTGCGGGGCTTTCGGGCTTTGCCCGGAAAAGCAGCAAGCCGGCCTCGCTCCCGTTTGGACAAGCCGGGCATCACGCGCCTCATGATCATCGGATTTCGTCGGCCTCGATCGAGGTCGAAGACCCGATCCCGGCCGGCATCTTTGATTTCTGGCTCGACACCCTGATCGCGATAAAGGGGCCGGATATCCTGCGGATCAAGGGGATCCTGCATGTGGAAGGCCTGGAGCTGCCCTTCGTGTTCCACGGCGTGCAGCACATCTTTGACACGCCGGTACAGGTCCGGTCCTGGTCCGGGACCGACACGACCAGCCGGGTCGTGGTCATCGCGCGGGACACGGATGCGAAGGGCCTGCAAAAAAGCCTCGAAATCCTGCGCACGCGTCCGAAGGAGGATGGGTCGGATGCGGATGGCATGATGGTGCATACGACCGGGATGCCATTCTGAAAGATGATGCGGCTGCAAAATTCGTCTACTCTTGAAGGCGAGCTGTGGATCCCGCGTGACACGGACCATGCGTCTGGCGTCGAGCGCCCCATCGGGAGAGTAACTTGACTATTACCGAAGACGACCTTGCCAAGGCACGCGGCTCCTGGGGCGACGGGCTTGTTGCAATCGCGACAGCCTACGAGGCTGGCGGGTTCGACCGGGCGAAGCGGATCGCCGAGCAGATCATAGACTCGGCTTATGCGTTCGACTTCGGGCCCGTCCTGTTCAAGCCGACGCTGAGCGGTGGCGAGAAGACCTTTCGCACGACCAGAAAAGGCGCACTTTCCTATTTCGTCGGAAATGACCCCGAGTATCCCCTCGACGCCGGGTTCGCCCTTCGGGGATGGCGGCAGACCCGCTCCGAAACCGCCGCAAGCGTCATTGACGGGACCTGCGCCATGTGGATGGGGTGGTTCTTCTTCACGGACAAGAATGGCGATGTCGTGAAGACCGACAAGAGCTTTGGATACCGTAAGCATCCAGACGGCGGTCTGCGCATCGTGCTGCACCACTCGTCCTTGCCTTTCGAAGCCCAGACCCAAGGGTCTTGAAGCTGCACGCCACCATTCGTTTTCGGCGCATCGTCAAACCGGCCAGGCCGACAGCCACCGCGCGCGGCGGTGGCTGTCTTTTTCATTGGATCGGGGTCTTTGCCTCGCGTGACCGTCTGTTCCGCAATAGGGAACGTCAGGTCGTTGCAGGGCGCATCAGAACTTGAGGTTTGCCGTCAGGCTGACCGAGCGGCCCGGTTCCGTCAACGCGATCACGTTGCCCAGCCCGACCCCGTCCGACGAGCGGCTGGTGTAGGTCGCGTCAAAGATGTTGCGCACGTCCAGCCGCATCTGCAAACGGTCGAAGCTGCTTGGCGTGTAGGTCGCGTAGAGGTTGGCGACCTCGTAGCCGGACAGGGGCACCGGCGTGTCGCGGTTCTTGAATGCAATTTCCGCCGTGCCGCCGAGGGTCCACTCGTTGGTGATATCGACAGCGCCTTCCAGTGCGATCGCCTTGCCGACCGGGCGGCCAAGGTAATAGGCGGTCGAGCCGATCGTCGTGCTGTTCAGGTCCACATCCGCATCGGTATAGTTGGCGCGGATGAACGCGTTGGTCCACGTGTACCCGACCGAGGCTTCCCAGCCCTTCGAGGACAGGTCGGCAATCTCACCCCGGTCGCCGCCCGACGGCAGCACGGCGTTGATGTCGTTCACGTAGGTTTCGAAGTAGGCACCGCTCAGCTGCCACGGTCCCCGCTCGTAGCGCAGGCCGATCCGGCCCGCATCCGAGCGCGAGGTGGTGAACCCGGCATAGGTCCACGGCGCGCCGAAATTGATCAGCGCCGCCTCGCCCAGCTCGTATCCGCCCCAGCTGTGGGCATAGCCCGCGTTCAGGGTCAGCGCGTCGGTGATCTTGAAATCGACCGACCCGTTGGCGCTGAAGCCGTCATCCTTGAAGGTCTGGCCGTTGGCGGCCTCGAACTCCTGCCAGTCGTAACGCGCGCCATAGGACACCGAGACCCGCTCGCCCACATCCTGCCGCGCCTGCGCGAATATCCCGAAGTTCCAGTGATCCTCGCGCCCGGAACTGCCGAACGCGCCCGGACCGCGGCCGAAGCCCGAGGCGGACTCGTCGAAGAAATCGACGCCCACCGACAGGTCCCCACCGGCGATGGCAAAGCGGTTCTTGAACGTCCCGCTGAAGCTTTCGTTCTTGCCGAAGACGCCCGACGCGTCGATTTCCTGCTCGTTGTAGCTCAGCTGGAAGAACGGATCGAACCAGTCCGTGGCACTGTCCCTGGTATAGGTCAGCGTATAGGACGTGCGCTTCGACAGGGCCGGTACGAGCACGCTGGGCCGTCCGGTGACGCCTGCGAAGTCGGGCCGGATGAAGATGATGCCGCCCGGCCCCGCCTGTCCGGCCCGCAGGCCGGTGTCCTCGGTCTGGGACGCCGCGAATTCCAGCCGGTGCCCCGTGGGCGATGTATAGGCGAACTTGCCCAGGTAGCTGGTCAGATCCGCCTCCGAGCCGGGCACGGTCACGCCGCTGCCATCCTCGTAGCTGCCACTGTCCGACCGCGTGCCGCTGAGCAGGTATTCGAACCCGCCGCTGCGCCCGAAGAGCGTCAGCCCGGCGCGCACCTGGTCCTCGTTCGTGCCGAACGTCAGCGTCGTCATGCCGCCGAAATTGTCGCCATCCGCCAAGAGGTCGGCGGCGTCCTTGGTCTCGTAGGCCAGCGACCCGGCCAGCGCGTTCGGCCCCGCATCCGCCGGCGCCAGGCCCTTGCTGACCTCGACCGATTTCAGCAGTGCGGGGTCGATCAGCACGTTGCCGGTGTGGTGAAACGCCGACTTGTTCTGCCGTGCGCCGTCGATGGTGACCGACAGCAGGCTTTCCTCGACGCCGTTGACGAACACCTTGTTGGCAATCGCCGCGCCGCCGCTTGTGGTGACCGAGGTTTCCCCGTCGAACACGTCGCGGATGGATTGCGGATTGCGCTGTTCGATCTCTTCTTCCGAGATCTCGTCATTGCCCAGAAGCGCTTGCGCTTCCGGCGAGCCGATGCGGATCGTCCCGAGGAAGGTGGCGTCGTCGCCGTCCTGCGCAAAGGCGGCAGGCACGGGCAGAAAAGCGGTCGTGATCAGCAGGAGGCTGAGGCGAGAGAGGTTCATGACTGTGTCCCATTTCAATCGTGTTGAAGCTGGGTACGTGCGGTCATGCTTCCCTGGCGGTTCTGCCGCGACGTTTAAGGCGCTGCGCGCAAAGCGCAAGGTCCCTGCGGTGCCAAGCACAGGTCGGTCTGGCATTTTTGCATCAATGCCGCCTGGGGGCGCGAGACGAAAAGACCTCGGCGTGACGCGCCACGCCCCCTCTGTCGCATTTCAGTCGGATCGGTTGCCGGTCACAGCCAGAAAGCCCAGAAGCTCGCGGGCGGGGACAGGCTTGGGAATGAACGTCCAGCCTTCGGTCGCGCACTCGCTTCTCAGCGAGGGCGAGCGGTTGGCGGAGATCACGCAGGTCGGGCAGGGGCCGTAGCGCGCATGGAGGGCGCGGGCCGTGTCGAGCCCGTTTTCCATGTTCCCCAGCTGATAATCCATGATGATCGCGTCAGGAATGATGTCCACCTCGTCGAGAAGCGCGCTCGCCTGGGCCAGGCTTGCGGCGTCCAGGGCGCTGACACCCCAGCGTTCGAGCAGCGCGACCAGAGCGTTGCGTATCCCGTCATCGTCGTCGACGATCAGGACCAGCAGGCTTGGCGGCAGGTTTGCCACGGGAAGTTCAGGAAGCCTCCGCGATGCGGCGTGTGCCTGGGTCTGTTGCGCCGCGCCGCGCAGCGTCACGATGAACCCGCTGCCCCGGTCCGGTTGCGAGCGCAGGCTGATCCTGTGTCCCAGGCGCGCACAGGCCCTTTCCACGATCGCGAGACCGAGCCCCATGCCCTCGGCGGCCGACGCGCGGCGGTTCAATCTTCTGAATTCCTCGAAGATCACGCCGCGATCCTCTTCGCGGATGCCGATGCCGGTGTCCCAGATATCGATCCTGACGGAGTCGCCCCTGCGACGCGCCCCGACGAGCACCCCTCCCTCGGTCGTGTACCGGATGGCGTTGGAGATCAGGTTCTGAAGGATGCGGTGCAGGTAGGAGGGATCGCTCATGACACGCAGGCGGCTTGGCCGGATACGCAGGTCCAGCCCCTTGGCGGCAGCAACCGGGGCAAAGGCGTGGGACAGCGGCGTCAGGATCTCGTCAAGGGCCACCTCCACCGGGGTGAAACGAATTTCCTCGGTGTCGAGGCGGGAGATGTCGAGCAGGGCCTCGATGATTGCCTCGACGCTGGTCAGGGCCTCGGCGGCCTTTCGGATCGACTCGGGGTGCGTGCCGTCTTCGGCGGCGGACAAGTAGAGTTTGGAGGCGGAGAGCGGCTGCAGGAGGTCGTGGCTGGCAGCCGCCACGAAGCGCGACTTTGCAGCGTTCGAGCGTTCTGCCTGCTGCAAGGCCGCTTGCAATTCTTCGGTTCTGGCGGCGACCCTGGCCTCGAGCTCTTCGTTCGCGCGCGCCAGGTCGCGGGCGTTGCGCCGTTCGGCGGTCACGTCAGTGAAAGAGACGATGAAGCCGTCGTCGGGAAGGCGCTGGGAAAACGTGTCGAGAATTCGGCCGGTCGCGGTTTGGGTGAGTTCGAACGAGATCGGCGAACGGGGTGTCGACCCACGGAGCCATAGCGCCAGCCGCCTTTCCTCTTCGCGGTTGGCCATGTGGAAGTTCTGCGAGAGATGCTCGGCCATGTGGGCGAAGGGCATTCCGAGGACAAAGGCGTGCGGCGACAAGGCCGTCAGGGTCTTGAGGCGGCTGTTCCACCCCGCGAGTTGCGCCTTGGCGTCGAAAATCGCCACCCCCTGGTCGAGATGGTCCAGCGTTGCCCGGATCATGCGGCTTTGACTGTCCAGAAGCCGCTCGCGCTGCTCGCGCTCGGTGCGCATCAGGTCGGTCACGTCGGTCTGGACGATCGCCGTTCCCGAGTTGGCGGTGCGATGCTCCGAGATCTGCAGCCAGCGATCGTCCTTGAGCGCCAGGTTGAAGATCATGTGTTCCTGCCGGTGGCGGCCGAGCCGGCCGTTCACCCAGTCTCCGCTGTCGGTATCGGGTGGCAGATACAATGCCCGGCTCTGGCTGACGATTTCGACGTATTCGTCGAAGCGGAGGCCGGGCTTCAGCCTTGCGCGCACATCCGGCATCTGCCAGCAGAAGCGCCGGTTGAACAGCAAAAGCACGTCTTCCTCGTCGAAGAGTGCGAAGCCTTCCTGCACCGCTTCGATCGCGTCCGAGAGGTCGCGGCGGGCGGCCTCGACCTCGTTGTTCGCGGCGGACAGGCGTTCATTGGATTCGTTCAGAAGATCAAGAGCACGCTCCAGTTCCTGAGTGCGGGAGCGGACCTGATCCTCGAGCACCACGGCACGTTCGAACTGGGCATATGCCGCACCGTCCCGATCGGCGTGGCTCTCGACGCGGCGCATGAGGACGGCGCTGATGGCGCGCAGGCGTTCGAACTGAACTTCGAGCGGTTCGCGCGGATCGACGAGATTGTCATACATCGTCAGTCGTCCTCGGGGGCGTAGATCGCAACGCCGGTCATGGTGAGGTTGACATGCATGGCGCCGAACTGTTCGCCGTAGGTGGAAAAGCCGACGACGCGGTTGCGCCTGAGGACATCCGAAACGGCAAGGCTGCGCTGTTTTTGGTGGGCTTCGATCCGGCGCAGGATGCAATCGCAGGCCAGAATGCCGTCCAGCCGGCCGCCGTGGTTCAGGGTTTCGAAGTCCTCGGCGAGGGTCTGCGCGATCTCGCGCGGTTCGGCCAGGGTAAGGACAACGCCTTCGTCTATTGCGGAAAAGAAGATCAGGTCGTCGCCGTCGACCCGCTGGATGGACCGCACGTGATACCGGCCGCCGATGCGCACGACGAGCGGATGGGCCGCAAAGGTGAACGGGTCGAGCTGGGTCTGGTCCTTGCCGAGGATGCGCGCGTATTCCCGCGCGGCGGGGGCGGCGTTGATCTCTTGCACGCGGCGAGCGGCGGCGTTGGCCCGGGTGACGACCATGCGTTGATCGGCGGGGTCGAGGTGATTGAAGCTGAACACCTTGATGGGGCAGCGGGTCCGCAGGAAGGTCAGCAGTGCGGCGTTCTTGTGCACCTTTCCATCGCAGTAGAGCAGGCTTTGCCTGAACCGCGTGCCATCCCCGGCGGAGCCTCCGAACAGCGGCACAGGTCCGAGCCCGCGGGCCAGCACGTTCATCAGGGCGTCCTCGCGCAGGGATGTTCCGTCGACCAGAAGAAACGCGAATTCGTTCTCGAAATCGGGGCTGTCTTTCTCCAGGTCCCGGCGGGTCCGGATCATGTGCTCGATCAGGGCCGTGGGTGCGATCTCGTCGAGGTTCTCGATGGTAACGACACTGGCCTCGAAATGGCTTCGCGGCAGGCCGATCCCCACGATGCCGTCCTCGACATAGCCGCCGGCAATTTCGCCGGCAGTCGTGCACCCCAGGACCTGCGTGCCCGCAAACAGAAGATTTGCTTCATCCATCACGGCGGAAAAATCCGCGCGGGGCGAGACGAACAGGATGGCAAGCGCGAGATCGTCACCAAGGCCGCGCAGAAGCTGCGCGACCGCGTCGGGCGCATCGGATGCGACATGGGCGGACCGCATCAGCGATTCGCCCTGCCGGGCCGCCCGAGACAGCGCCTGCGATGCCGCTTCAGATGAGCCAGGCCGCGCCCGAACCGCTTCGAGCGCACCTTCCTCCCCATGAGCGGACGACCTCCCGTTCTTTTCGTCCATCTCTTGCCTAGTCTTGCTTGTGGGCCCCCGCGTCAGGGCTGGTCAATTACGTCACGAGGCAGACAGGTTGTCAAACTTCGCGGTCTGCGCGATCAGAACAGCCTGCGTGCGGTTTTGGACCCCCAGCTTGCGCATCATGACGGTGACGTGGGCCTTGACCGTCGCTTCGCTGATCGAAAGATCGAAGGCGATCTGCTTGTTCAGCTTGCCCTGGCAGATAAGCCTCAGGATACGGGCTTGCTGCTCGGTCAGGTTTTGCAGTCGTTCCAACGGTGTAGGCTCGTCGCCGGGAGACTTGGAGACATTGACGATGAAGCCCTCGGGCAGGAATGTCCGCCCTTCGGAGATCGTCCGCAGGGCCGCCTGGAACACCGCGCGCTGACTGTGCTTGGGCACGTAGCCGGCCGCGCCGACCTCGATGGCCGCGCCGATGATCTTGCTGTCGGTGATGGACGACACGATCAGGATATCGGCCTCGCCCGCCGCGTTTCTCACCCGCAACAGGCTGTCCAGCCCGTCGGAATCGGGCAGGTTGAGATCCAGCAGGATGACATCGGGCCGTGCGCCGGACTCCAGGGCGGCAAGGCAGTCGGCGATGCTGTGGGCGGTCCGAACGCTGTGGATGTCGGCGACAAGCTGAAGCGTCAGCATGAGCGCATCGCAGAACAGAGGGTGATCCTCGACGATCAGGGCCGAGGAAATGGTCCTGGGCTCCTTGACAGGGCGGTCCGCGCCGGTGGCGGCCTGGTTTTCGAGTTGCGTCATGCCAAGGCACCCCCGCTGCGTCCGGGAGCGTGATCGCGACACCTGTCCGCGCCGCCGGAGAGCGCGCGGGTCACGAGCATGTCCGAGCCGAAACCGCCAGCGGGCGGGCTTCTGTCGTGGGGTGGTCCATGTCTTGCCATTCTTCGACCCCGCCGGGATACCAATGGATCCGAGTGTACCCCATTCGCGCCGCGTGCTGAACCGCATTCCAGCTCATCCAGCAGTCGTTTCGGCAGAAGATCACGATGGGATGTTCCGTGTTCCCGCCGGTGCAACGGGCAAGGGACCGGCGCAGATAGTCGGCCATTGCAGGCGTCAGCCGTCCATGGCCGGTTTCCGGCAGCCAGACCGCATCTGCGAGCGTTTCGTGCCGCTGGGCGACGATCCAGCGCCCTTCATCGTCGATCCTGTGCCCGGGCGCCGCCCGCACGTCGACCAGCAGCGCGCCTTTCTTCGCCAACGCGACGACCTCGGACGTGCCGATTGTATCGCCGCCCGGCACCTTTTCAGGCACAGGCGCGCGATAGGCGGCGATGCGGAGGCCGGTGACAGGGTCGAACAGGGGTTCGGCCGTGGCCGGGCCGGCCATGAAGACCGGGATCAGCAATGCACCGATGGATTTCGAAATTCGCATCCGACGATGGTCCTCGTTTTCGCCGACCCGGGCCATTCGACCAAGGTCTAGGGGTGGGTCCTTTCCATCGACGTTTCGCCAATTTCGCGGGGCTGGCACTTCGCCACAATGCAGGGCGAAGGATTTGACCTGGGAGGATACGTTATGAAGCGCAAGCTTTCGACCGCCGCCATGTTCGCCGGCCTGGGGGCCATGGCCCTTGCGCATGGCGACGCCGCGCCGCAAGCCGTCGACACCACCGGACTGCCCGAACTGCCAGAAGAAATGGCGTCGGAAAACCCGTGGCGCGAGGCCGAGCCCGACGTGCTGTTCAAAGCCGTCGAGATCGGCGCGAAAGGGTTCAACAGCAATTGCGCGCGCTGCCATGGGCTGGAGGCGATCTCGGGCGGGCTGGCGCCGGACCTGCGATTCCTCGAAGCCAATGATTGGGGCGACGAATGGTACCTGGACCGCGTGCTGAACGGGTACGAGCAGAACGGCGCGGTCAAGATGCCGCCCTTCGCCGACATTCTGAGCCAGGAAGCGATCTGGGCCATCCGCACATATGTCGAGACCCGGCCCGACGACCAGGAAATGGTGGACCGGCAGGACGAGCTGAAGACGATGCACGGCAAGCTGGTGGAAGTGAAGGACGACCCCGAAGCCGCGGCGTCGCTTGCCGACGAGCTTGAGCAGGCGGGGGCCAGTTTCGAGCCCTTGTCCGGTGCGCCGCGCTCGGTCACGGCACTGGACGAGGCGGCGCAGATGCTCAAGCGCGACACGCCGAACCCGGATGCGGCGATCGAGGCGCTGCAATCCGTCCTGCGGAACTGAAGCACGCCGATGTCCTCGCTGCTGTCTCATCTTCTTCCCGGGGGGCCGATTTCCGGCGCCGTGCCATCGGCCCGCGTCGGGGACAGATCCGATCCGTTCGACAGCGGCATGTGGCCTTTGCACCGGGAAGAATACCTTGGGGGGCCGCGAGATTGGCAGCAGGATGCGGCTGTCCTGACATTGGCACCGGGTGCGGCCGAAGACGCCGCGCATGTTCCGCTGATCGTGGATGCGACCGGCCTCGAGGGCCAGGTGCGGCGGATTGTCGTGACGATCGACTACAGCCCGATTCCGCTGGTGCTGACCTTTCACCCGGGCAGGGCGTTGCCGCTGCTCGGCTTTGGCGTGAAATACGAGATCGGCAGCGCCTTGCGCGCATCGGTGGAGCGCGAAGACGGCGGATGGGCGATGGGTGCCACTTATGTCGCCGCGATGGGCGGGGGCTGCACGGCGCCGGCTGCCGCCCATGCACGTCCCGATTGGCAGGAGCGCCTGGGCGAGATCCGGGCGCGGCTTTGGCCGGATACGGGACGCCTGCGGGTGTCGCTGCGGCACCCGATGGATACCGGCCTTGCACCGGGCATCGCCGCGCATCATCTGACCGAACTTGAACTGGTCTCGGGCGACGGTGCGACGACTGCACGGCTGGAGCTGCACGAGCCGGTGGAGGAAAACCCGGCGCTGACGTTTCTGCTGCCGGCCGCTCTTGCACGGCAGCCGGTAACCATAAAGGCCCGCGACAATCTCGGCTACCGCTTCGAGGGCCGGGTGGAGGCACAGTCGTGACCCGGCGCGCCCCAAGTCGCCGTCAGGTCCTGCTGGGCGGTGTCGCGATTGCTGCGGCGTCTTCCCTGGTCCGGCCCGCGCGGGCGGCATCAAGCTATGCGCTGAACCCCTCTGAGGTTGCCGGGGGTGTCTGGATGATCGAAGGCGCGCAAGAGAGCCTGGACGCCGCAAATGGCGGGGCGATCTGCAACATCGTGCTTCTGGAGACGGACGCCGGTGCGGTGATCGTCGACACCGGATCGACCGCGCGGTTCGGCGCCGCGTTGCGGGCGTTCGCGGATCAGAGGCTGGGGGGCGTCGCGGCGGTCTTCAACACGCACCATCATCCCGATCACTGGCTGGGCAACCAGGCCTTCGCCGACCGTCCCGTAAAGGCGCTGGCGGACAGCATGGCTGCCGCCGAGGCGAACGGGCCGGATTATGCGACGGCGCTCTATGCCATTCTTGGAAACTGGATGACGGGCACCGCGCCGCATCCGCCGGCGCAAGCCGTCGCGCCGGGTCCTGTGGTTATTGGCGGCCGCGCGCTGCGGTTGATCGAAGAGGCCGGTCATACGGGGGCCGATCTTGCGATTCTCGATGAAGAGACCGGCACGCTTGTCGCGGGCGATCTGCTTTTCCTCGACCGTGCGCCGAGCTTTCCGGACGCTGACATCGCTGCGTGGAAACGGGCGCTGGAGCGCCTGGCCGACCTGAACCCCGCAGGGGCGGTTCCAGGCCATGGGCCGCTTGACCGTACCGGCGCCGCGTTGGCGCAGACCCGCGCCTATCTTGAAGGTTTTGACGATCGCATGACGCGGGCCGTCACACGCGGGCTGTCGCCGATGGAAGCGATCCTGGCCGGGCCGATGCCGGAATTCGCGGCAATGGGTGCCAACCCCGAGGAATACCACCGCAGCGTCGTGCAGCGGTGGACAGACTACGAAAGCGAGGCCCTGCCGGTGGTCGGCGGGGCCTGAGCCAACCCGGACGGATGTGGACACACCGTTCGACAACTTCGACGGAGGAGGAAAAGAAGTGAAGAATCTCTTGAAAATGACGGGGGCCAGCGTCCTGGCCCTGGCTGCCGCCGCCAACCTTGCGGCAGCGGAGACCAGCAAGGTGACCTGGGAGGATATCCTCAACGACCACGAGACCACCGATGACGTGCTGATGTACGGCATGGGCAGCAATGCCCAGCGGTGGTCCACGCTGGACCAGATCAACGCCGATACGGTCAAGCACCTGCGCCCAGCCTGGGCGTTCTCGTTCGGCGATGAAAAGCAGCGCGGGCAGGAAAGCCAGGCGGTCGTGCATGACGGCGTGATCTACATCACCGGGTCGTATTCACGCGTCTGGGCGCTGGATGCGAAAACGGGCGAACGCCTGTGGAAATTCGAGGCGCGCCTGCCCGACGACATCCGTCCCTGCTGCGACGTGATCAACCGCGGCGTCGCGATCTACGGTGACAAGGTGTATTTCGGGGCGCTCGACGCCAGCATCTACGCGCTGAACAAGGACACCGGCAAGGTGGTCTGGCGCGAGAAGTTCGGCGACCACAAGATCGGCTACACGATGACAGGTGCTCCGACGATCATCAAGGACAAGGAGACCGACCGCGTCATGCTGATCCACGGCTCGTCCGGAGACGAATTCGGCGTGGTCGGCAAACTGTTCGCCAGAGATCCCGAAACCGGCGAGGAGATCTGGATGCGGCCCTTTGTCGAGGGTCACAAGGGCCGTCTGGCCGGGGCCGACAGCACCACGACCGGCGACGCGGACGCGCCGTCCTGGCCGATGAACGAGGATGGAAGCGACAAGAAGGAAGCCTGGTATCACGGTGGCGGCGCCCCGTGGCAATCCGCCAGCTTCGACCCCGTGACAAACACGATCATCGTGGGCACCGGAAACCCCGCGCCGTGGAACACGTGGGAGCGTTCGGAAGGCGACAACTACCAGGATTTCGACTCGCTCTATACCTCGGGGCAGGCCTATGTGAACCCGACGGATGGCGAGGTCATCGGCTTCTACCAGCATACGCCCAACGATGCCTGGGACTTTTCGGGCAACAACGAGATCATCCTGTTCGACTACACCGATGCCGAGGGCAACACCCACCGGGCCGGCGCCCATGCCGACCGCAACGGGTTCTTCTACGTGACCGACATCGATGCGCTGTCGGATCGCGAAGGCGAAAAGATCAACCGGCCGACCGCGCTTCTGAACGCGTTCCCGTTTGTCGACGATATCACCTGGGCCTCGGGTATCGACCTGGAGACCGGGCGGCCGATCGAAGTGGAAGGGCAACGCCCGCCGCTGCCCGCGGAAGGTGAAACCAAGGGCGCCACGATCCAGGTGACGCCGCCCTTCCTCGGGGGCAAGAACTGGAACCCGATGGCCTATAGCCAGGACACCGGCCTCTTCTACGTGCCGGCGAACAACTGGACCGAGGATTACTGGACCGAGAACATCACCTACCAGGCCGGCGCGGCCTATCTGGGGCAAGGGTTCCGCATCAAACGGCTCTACGATGATCACATCGGCACGCTGCGGGCCTATGATCCGGCGACCGGCGAGAAGGTCTGGGAGCATAACGAGGAGTTCCCGCTCTGGGCCGGCGTGCTGGCGACGGCAGGCGATGTGGTCTTCACCGGCACCTCTGACGGCTACGTCAAGGGCTTCCATTCCGGGACCGGCGAGCAACTGTGGGAGTTCAACACAGGGTCCGGCGTGATTTCGCAGCCCATCACATGGGAGATGGATGGAAAGCAGTATCTCGGTATCGCGTCGGGATATGGCGGTGCGGTTCCGCTCTGGGGTGGTGACATGGCCACGCTGACCACGCAGGTCAGCCAGGGGGGATCGTTCTGGGTCTTCGAGGTGCCCGACGAACTTCTTGCGAGCGCACAGTAAGACAAACAAGGAAGGGCGGCATCATGCCGCCCTTCCCTTTGTGCAAGGAGAGAGTGAATGCTTAAGGCCAGCTTTTGTGCGGTTTGGGTCCTGCCCCTGGCGATCGCCGCCGCCGCCTCCGCCGAGACCTGCTTTGACACGCCATTGGAACCGGGCGCGCGGGACTATCCCGTGATCGTGGACACGGACGAGCCGCGCGAAGGTCCGCTAGTGATCGGCAACTGTACGCTCGAACCCGGTGCGGACTGTCCGGGGGTCGACCTGTCCCATGCCGATCTTCGGGGCGTGCAGCTGAACGGAGCGAATCTGCGCGGCGCCAAGCTGACGCGTGCCGACCTGTCGGACTCCATCCTGAAGGGAGTGGATTTTTCCGGCGCCGACCTGCGCGGGGCGGTTCTGACGAAATCCTTCATGCAGGGGATGACGGCGATCGACGCCGACTTTACCGGCGCGAATCTGGACTTTTCCCGCCTGGCCGGTGCCGAGCTTCAGGGAGCGAACCTGACCGCGGTTTCGATGGAGGCCTCCTGGGCGCCGAAGGTCCGGCTGGTCGGCGCCACGATCCGGGCGTCGAACCTGCAGGAAACGAAATTCTACAATGCCGACCTTGCCGGGGCCGTGATGGAGGACAACAACATCCGGTTTGCGATCTGGGAAGGCGCGCATATGGAGAACTGCCAGGGATGTCCGGTCGACTGGTAGGCGCGTGCGCCCTGATCATTGGCTGGCTTGCCCCGTCCGAGGTTATGGCCGACCCTGTTGCGGCCGGCCTGAATGCCTGCCGTCAAATCGCGTCCGACGCCAGGCGATTGACGTGTTTCGACGAACTGGCGGCGGCGGAGGATGCCGAGGAGTTCACCGGGTCGGGCAGCGGGGTGACGCCGCAATTCGACGTGGTCGCGCCGCGCCTTATGACCTTCGAAAGCAGCGACGCGGTGATGGTGGTCTACCTGTTGAACGAGCGCGACGAGGTGGTGCAGAACCTGCATAGGGGCGGCAAGGGCGAAGGATCTTACCTGATCGAGATGCCGGGGCGTTACCACGTCCAGGTCAACGCGACGGGGCACTGGAAAATCCGCGTGCGACGGGGGCGTTGACCGCACGACCCGGCGCCGGATGACGTCGGTCCATGCCGCAAGGACGACTGTCGGGACGGTCGCTTGGCCACCCTCGAAGCCATGCGCTGGGCGCAAAGATGCGGCGGGCCCTTTCGCTTTGCGCCCGGATTTGGCATGTCTTTGCCTCGCCCTGCAAAAGGAGGCATCCGGACCATGCCGTTTTCACGAACGCCGCGGGATACGCTCACAGCACTTGTCGGATATGACAGCGTTGTCGGCCGGCCGAACCTGTCGCTGATCGAGGCGGTGGCCGACTGGCTGAAGGTGCATGGCATCGCCTGCCGCGTTCTCATCGGACCGGAAGGCGACCGCGCCAATCTATTCGCCACGATCGGAGACGCGGAACGGCCCGGCTATGTCCTGTCGGGCCATGTCGACGTGGTTCCGGCCGAAGAGCCGGAATGGCAGGCCGACCCTTTCACGCTGCGCCACGTGGGGGAGCGGCTGATCGGGCGGGGGGCCTGCGACATGAAAGGGTTCGTCGCCGCGGTGCTTTCGGCCGCACCGGACATGGCGTCGCTGGCCCCGGAGGTGCCGATACATATCGCGCTGTCCTACGATGAAGAGGCCGGGTGTCGCGGCGTGCCGCACCTGATCGAGGCGTTGCCCGGATTGTGCGCGCCGCCGCTTGGCTGCATCGTCGGTGAACCCACGGGCCTCGTGCCGGTGCTGGCCCACAAGGGCAAGGCGGCGTTGCGGCTGTGCGCGACGGGGCGGGCGGGTCACAGCGCGCGCCCGGATCTGGGAGAGAACGCGATTCACAAGCTGCTGCCGGTTCTGGCCGCGGCCGAAGCTCAGGCCCGCGCATTGCAGGAGGACGGCCCGCGGGACGACCGTTTCGCGCCGCCGTGGTCCAGCCTTCAGGTGGGCACCATCGCGGGGGGGCAGGCACTGAACATCATTCCCGAGCGTGCCGAGGCGGAGGTCGAGGCCCGCGCCATCGCGGGTGCCGATCCTCGGGCGCTTCTGGCGCCGGTCCTGGCCGCGGCGGAAGCCGCCGGTGTCGAGGCCACGTGGCTGTCGACCTATCCGCCCCTCGCGCTGGAGGCCGGCGACGCGCTGGCCGGCATGATGGCGGAGGTCTCGGGGCGAACCCCGGTCGCAGCCGTGAGTTTCGGCACCGAAGCGGGGTTGTTCCAGCAAGCGGGGATCCCGTCGATCATTTGCGGCCCCGGCGACATGGCGCGCGCGCATCGACCCGAGGAATACCTGACGGTCGCGGAACTGGAGGTGTGCCACGCGATGATCCTGAGCTTCGCGCGGCGCTGCGCAGCCTGACACGTGGTGGCGTCAGGCAAGGTCGTCGCTGTGCAGGCACGTCCGTTTCCTCACGAACCGTCGGCGGCCGGCAGTTCGGCCCTGCAATGGTCGAGAAACGCGGCGCTGGTCCGGCTGTTCGTCACCCCCTGCAAGCCCAGCACGCCCATCGCCATGGGGGCGATATCGCCCGTCAGCGGAACGAAACTGAGAGGCTTGCCATCGGGCGCGGTGGTGTTGAGCGGCCGGAAGTTGGCGATGGAATAGCCGAACCCGTTTGCCACGAGACTGCGCATGACGGCCATGTCGCGGGTCCGCTCGGCAATGGTGGGGCGCAGGTCGGCGCGGGTGAAGAAGGCCAGGAAGTAGTCGGCGCTCATCGGCAGGTCCAGCAGGACCATCGGATGCGGAGCAAGGTCGCGCACCGTGAGGCTGTCTCGCCCCGCAAGCGGGTGGTCCGGGGGCAGAAGGACAAACGGCGCAAGGTCGCGGATCGGATGAAATTCAAGGTCGGCGGGCAGGGTCATGTCATAGGTCAGGGCCAGGTCGATCTCGCCCCGGCGCAGGCCCGCGAAGATGTCGCTTTGGGTCAGTTCCACCTGACTCATGCGGACATCGGGATAGCGGGCCTCGAAGCTGCGGCGCAGGCTGGGCAGGACGATCTGGGCGAAGGTCACAAGGCAGCCGACGCGCAGCGGCCCCTGCACGGTCCCCGACACGGCGCCAGCGAGGCGGGTCAGCTCGGTCGCCTCGCTCAGCACCGTCTGCGCCTGTGCCGAAAGGGTGCGGCCCGCCTCGGTCAGGCGCAGCCCCTGGGCGTGCTGACGCACGAACAGCGAGAGGCCAAGCTCTGCCTCGAGCTGGGAGATGGCGGCGGAAATCGACGGCGAGGACACGTTCAGCTTCTGGCTGGCCGCGGCGATGCTGCCGCTTTCCCCGGCGGTGACGAAATATTCCAACTGGCGCAGGGTGAACCTGAGGGGCATGGGCGGGCTCTTGCTGGGTCCGGCCATGGTGGCGTTTTCGCGGGTCGTCGTCCAGTGCCTCAATCGTCGCCGGGCACGCCGTAGGACGGCGCCTCGCGCGGGTCGAGCGCGCGTTGCACATAGGCGTCGATCTGGGGCTTGTAGACAGCCCATGCGGCGGCGATGGCCTCGATCGGGCAGTCCTCGGTCCAGTCGCAGCGCAGGTCGGCCACCGGCCAGGCGACGCGGTCCACGATCTTCATGCCCGCCGAATGCACCGGCCCGGCCTCGCCCCCTGCCGCAAGCCCGGCGCGCATCGCCGCCAGCAGGCGGTCGCCGATATGGCCCCTGGCCTCGGTGAAGCCCGCGACGATGGCGGCGGGGACGTCCTCGTTGGCGAGAAGATTGCCGCCCGAGGCCACGTCGGGCCCTTCGGCCTGGGTCCAGATGCCCAGCGAGTTGGGGCCGGAATGGATCGCGGTGCGGCCCTCGGCGTCGACGGCCAGTACCTGCCTGTACTCGATGAAGGCGCCGCGCTTTTGCACCTCTGCGATGGCGTCGGGCGCAGACAACCCGTTTTCCATCAGGTCGAGCGTCAGGGGGCCAAGCGTCGGGTCGGTCACGTTCTGAGAGGCGACAGCGCCGACACCGGCCCGCGCGTAGGAACAGCGCGCCGCGACGGCGGGCGACGAGGACGAGATGGCGATACCGAACATGCCGGTCTCGGCACAGCGGGCGACGAGGGAAAATGTCATGCCGGGATCACCGCCGTGCCGTCGATCTCGACCAGCCATTCGGGCCGCGCCAGCGCCTGTACCACAAGCCCGGTGGATACCGGGTGCACGCCCTTTATGTATTCGCCCATGGTCCGGTAGACCGCCTCGCGGTGGCGGACATCGGTGATGTAGATGACGACCTTGACCAGATGGCTCATATCGCCGCCCGCCTCCTCGATCAGCTGGCGGATGTTCTGCATCACTTTGTGGGTCTGCTCGACCGGGTCGTGGCTGTCGATATTCTTGGCATCGTCCAGGTTCTGCGGGCATTGGCCGCGCAGCCAGACGATCTTGCCCGAGCCTTCGGTCACCACGGCCTGGCAGAGGTCGTTGTCGAGGTTCTGTTCGGGATAGGTATCGGACGTGTTGAAGGGGCGGATGCGGGTGTGGGCCATGCGGGCTGCTCCGTTACGAATGATGGATCGGCCATAGCCGAAAAGCGCGGGCTTGTCAGGGGCTTGCCCGCCCGAAGCGCTAGAGTTTCGGCGTGAAGCTCGGGTCGATCCGGTTCATCAGGTATTGCGCGAAATCGAAATTGGGCCGTTCGAGATGCGACAGGTGCCCCGGCTCGGCCCCGTCGGCGCAAAGCCCGCGATAGACCTTCTCGGTACAGCCGCGATCCTCGATATTGACGTCGTCCAGCAGGGCCTTGAGATCGGCCAGGTTCTGCTCGGCCTCGGCGTCGCCGGCATAGTCGTCCGACATGCCGCCGCCGAACCGGATGCGCACCTGCGACGGCCCCTTGGGATGCAGGCCGAGATACCAGAAATAGCCCGGCGTGAGCGTGATCATCAGGCTGGGATAGACCGCGATAAGATAGGTCATCCGGCGCTCGTCGCCCTCAAGGCGCGTGTTGCTCGGGTGCGCCATGGCGATGCGAAGGGAGTCGTCCTTGAGAATCGTGTGATAGTTGAAGGCGTCGTGCCCCGGAGGGCAGACCATCTCTTCCAGCTTCGACAGGCCCCCGATGGTCCCCGCGTGGCAGACGGGCAGGTGGTAACTTTCCATGAAGTTCTCGGCCAGCACCTTCCAGTTCGTGTCCCAGACATGCTCCTCGAAAAAGGTCTCGGTGTAGTTCGTCATGTCGTAGCCGGCGATCATGCGCTCCAGTTCCGACAGGCGCGAGGCGACGGGCTCGGCCTCGGGATTCAGGGTGATGAACACCCAGCCCAGCCATTCCTCGCAGCGGATCTCGGGCAGGGCGTAGTCGGATTTGCAAAAGCCGGAATTGCCGGACATGGCGGGGGCGCCGCGCAGCGAGCCGTCGAGATTGTAGGTCCAGGCGTGGTACGGGCAGACGATGGATTTCGTATGCCCGCGGCCATGCAGGAGCGTCGACATGCGGTGGCGGCAGACATTCGAAAAGGCCTTCAGGTCGCCCTCGCGGTCGCGCAGGACGATGACGGGCTGGTCGGCCAGCTCGCAGGTGACGTAGTCGCCCGGCTTGGCCAGCGCGTCGGCCCGCCCGACGCAGAACCATTCCTTGCGGAAGATATGCTCGATCTCGGCCTGCAGGAACGCGTCGGTCTTGTAGACCTCGGGCGGCATGGCGCGGGCCTGCTCGAACGGCGCCGAGACATTGGCGCGCAGGGCGTCGATCGGGTTGGCGATGGGCTTGGCGAGGGTCATATCGTGGCTCCGGTCATTCGGCTGCGGCGGCACTGGGCATCGGGCGATAGTCGCGGTAGGTGCGCTGGATCGCGATCTGGTCGGCGACATGCGCCGCATCGTGCCACACACCCCAGATAAAGGTCGAGCCGCGCCGGGATTGCCAGGGCAGGCCGAGGAAATAGACGCCCGGCTCTTGCGACACCCCGCGATTGTGAATTGGGGCACCCTTGGCGTCGAACGTGTCGACCTTCATCCAAGAGAAATCCTGGCGATAGCCGGTGGCCCAGATGATGGTGCCGATGCCTTCGGCTGCAAGGTCCAGCGTGCGGACCGGGTTGGTCAGGCAGTCGGGGTCGGGCAGGAACTCTCGCGCTTGCGGCTCCTCGGGCAGGTCGAGGCCGTGGCGCGCGGCATAGGCGTCGCACTGGTCGAGCAGGTCTATGTAGTAATCGTCGCCCGCCTTCATGTTGGCCTGCAGGTCGTCGCCGATGATCAGCTTGCCGTCCTTGAAGTCGTTGGCGCGGCCCAGAAGCGTCATGCCCGCGTGGGCCAGCTTGCGGAAGTCCACCGTCTTGCCGCCTTCGGCGCCGCTGACCGAAATCGTCACATGTTCGGTGCCGGGCGCCTTGGCGGGGATGTCCCACAGGCCCAGCACGCCCAGCCACCAGCAATAGTCGCGGCCCCGGTACATGCGCGGCGGGCGGTCATGCGGGCCGACGCAAAGGAATACCTTGCGGCCCGCGCGTTGCAACTCGTCGGCGATCTGCCCGCCGGAGGACCCGGCGCCCACCACCAGCACGGCCCCCTCGGGCAGGGCCTCGGGGTTGCGATACTCGGCGGAGTGCACTTGCGTCACGCCCGCGTTGGCCGGGACGATGTCGGGGATCACGGGGTGCTGGAACGCGCCGGTGGCGGCCACGACCGAACCGGCCTCGATCACGCCGTCCGAGGTGGTCACGGTAAAGCCGGGGCGGCCTTCGTTGCGCTCCAGCCGGGTGACCTCGACGCCGGTGCGGACGGGGGCGTCGATCATCCTTGCGTAATCGGCCATGTAACCGGCCACCTCTTCCTTGGGCGGAAAGGCTTCGGGGTGCGAGGCCGTGAATTCCATGTTGGGGAACCGATCGTGCCAGGCCGGGCCGTTCGCCACCAGCGAATCCCAGCGCCGCGTGCGCCACGCCTCGGCGATCCGGTGCTTTTCCAGGACCAGATGCGGGATGCCGTTGCGGCCGAGATGCTCGCTCATGGCGATCCCGGCCTGACCGGCGCCGACCACGAGTGTGTCGATATAGTCCGTCATGTCGTACCTTTCGCAGAGGGGTTGCATAGTGGTGCCACGACCCCGGCGGCCGCGAAAGAAAAACGTCCCTTAGGCCTGGTTAGGATGTGCCTAAGCAAGGTGCCTGAGGCGGGGATGTGCGGGCAAGCCCTTGGTATGCCTGAAAAGGTTGCAGCGGGCAAAGACCTTGGGGTCGTTGGAAGGGGAGTGGTTGACGCAACGCGAGGGACGCACCAAGCTGCCGGCATTAACCAATCTAAAAACACCAATGGGGAGACTGTTATGACGAAACGGATCATGAGGGCGATTCTCGGCAGCGCCGCGCTGGGCGCCATCGCAAGCACCGCCACCGCGCAGGACTGCACCAACGAGACCTGGAAGAAGGTGATGGAACGCGGCACGCTGACCGTGGGCGTCAAGGCCGACTACAAGCCTTGGGGCTTTCGCGACAGCGACGGCAATGTCGTCGGCATGGAAGTGGACATGGCGCAGGACGTGGCCGACAAGATGGGCGTCGAGCTGGAACTGGTGCCGGTCGTGTCGTCGAACCGGATGCAGTTTCTTGAACAAGGCCAGATCGACCTGATGATCGCCACCATGACCGACCGCCCCGACCGGCGCGAGATCGTGGGCATCGTCGGCCCGAACTACTATACCTCGGGCACGAACGTGATGGCCCCCAAGGCGCTGGAATTCACCGAGTGGAGCGACCTTTCTGGCAAGCCCGTCTGCGGCATCCAGGGGGCGTTCTACAACAAGATCGTCGAGGACCGTTACGACATCGAAGTGGTGGCGTTCTCGGGCACGGCCGAAGCCAAGCAGGCGCTGCGCGACAAGAAATGCGTGGCGTTCGTCTACGACGACAGCTCGATCGGGTCGGACATCGCCTCTGGCAACTGGGACGATTTCGAGATGCCGCTGGCGTCCGAAGACGACGCGCCCTGGGGCCTTGCCGTACCCAAGGCAGAAGAGGACTGCATCTTCGGCAACTTCATGTCGGGCGTGCAATACAACTGGCACCGCGACGGCACGCTGATCGAGCTGGAGGAGAAGTGGGGCATCAAGCCGACGCAATACCTTCAGACCATGTCCGAGAAGATGGCAGACCACCTGGCCGAAGAGTAAGCCTGCATGATCGACATCGCGGGTTATTTCCAGGACCTCGCGGCCGAATACCCGCGCTGGAACTTCATATGGCTTTATGACGAACGACAAACAGGCCGGATCCTTTCCGGCCTGTACTATACCGTATGGCTGTCGGTGGCCTGCGTGATCTTCTCGGTCATCATCGGGGTCGTGGGCGTGTGGCTGCTGGGGGTGAAGAACCGTTTTGCCCGGGCCTGCGTGCAGGGGTACATCCAGTTCTTCCGCAACACGCCGCCGATGGTGCAGCTGCTGTTCTTCTATTTCGCGCTGGGCCAGTTCACGCCGTCCTACAGCCCCGATGGCTGGCTGGAGGTGCCGATCATCTCGAACGTGGGCTGGGCGATCATCTCGCTGTCGTTCTTCGCGGGCGCCTTCAATGTCGAGATCTTCCGCGCGGGGCTGGAGGCGGTGCCGGACAGCACGGTCGAAGCCTCGGAATCGCTGGGCTTCACGCGCACGCAGACGTTTTCCTACGTTGTCTTCCCGCTCAGCCTGCGCATCTGCCTGCCGGCGCTGAACAACAACCTTGTGAACCTGGTCAAGACGACCACGCAGGCCTATGCCATCGCGGTGCCGGAACTGCTGTATGAAAGCGTTTCGATCTGGTCGGATTACCCGTCGGCGCAATACCCGACGATGCTGCTTCTGTTCGTGGCCTATATCGGGCTGGTGGGCATACTGGTGATGGGGATGAACAGCTGGGAACGCCGCCTGAAGATCCCCGGATACGGAAGCACCTGACATGGCCATGACCTTCGACAAGACCGACCTGCCGGTGCTCAAGCCCTTCCGCATGGAAGGCGCGCCGTACGATGCGTTCTATCACACCCGCTGGCTGGCGGGCATCCGGCTGCGCTGGGTGGCGGTGCTGATGCTGCTGTGGCCCACCGCGGCGCTGGCGCAGTCGGGCATGGCGATGACCGATGCCTTCGCGGCGCTCTGGCGCTGGATGCCGTTCCTCGTCACCCAGGGGTTCCTGTTCAACATCGTGATTTCGCTCTTTTCGATGCTGATCGGCACGACGCTGGGCGTGATGCTGGGGCTGGGGCAGATATCCCGGGTGGGTTTGGTGCGGAAACTGGCATGGTTCGTCACGCAGCTTTTCCGCAATTCCCCCTGGCTGGTGCTGCTCTTCATCGTGTTGCTGGCGCTGCCCTACGAGCTGAACCTCTTTGGTCAGACGGTCCGCATCCCGGCTTGGATGAAGGCGGTCTTCGGACTGTCCCTGCCGGTGATGGCCAACATCTCGGAAATCGTCCGGGGGGCGGTGTTGTCCGTGCCTTCGGGCCAGTGGGAAGCCGCGGATTCGCTGGGCTTCACCCGACGGCAGATCCTCTACGAGATCATCCTGCCGCAGTGCTTCAAGCGGATGATCCCGCCCTGGATGAACTGGTACGCCATCCTGACCATGGCAACGCCGCTCTGTTCGCTTCTGGGGGTCGAGGAGATCATCACCCTCAGCCGCCAGGCGATGAGCGCCGAGGACAACCAGCCGGAACTGCTGGTGCCGTTCTACGGCTTCGCCCTGGTGCTGTTCTTCGCCTATTGCTACCCGATCGCACGTTTGACCATCTGGCTGGAACGGCGCGTGTCGGTGAAATTCTAAGGAGCTTTCCAATGACCGAACATCAACTGGGAGAGCCGATTGTCGTCATGACCGACGTCCACAAGTCCTTCGGCGATCTGGAGGTGATCAAGGGCGTTTCGATGACCGTTCACCGCGGCGAGGTGATCTGCATCATCGGGCCGTCCGGCTCGGGCAAGTCGACGCTGATCCGCTGCATCAATGCGCTGAACCCGATCGACTCGGGCTCGATCACCGTGGGCGGGATCGAGGTGAACGATGCCAAGCTCGACACGCTGGCGCTGCGGCGCGAGGTCGGGATCGTGTTTCAGCAATACAATCTCTTTCCGCACAAGACGGCGCTGGAAAACATCATGATGGCACCGCTCAAGGTGCTGCGCGAAGACCGCGAAACGGTCCGCGAACGCGCCCGTGGCCTGTTGCGGAAGGTCCGGCTCGAGGGCAAGGAAGACGCCTATCCCGGCGAATTGTCCGGCGGTCAGCAGCAACGTGTCGCAATCGCCCGGGCGCTCGCCATGCGGCCCGAGGTGATGCTGTTCGACGAGGTGACCGCCGCGCTCGACCCGGAAACGGTGAAGGAGGTTCTGGTCACGATCAAGGAACTGGCCGCCGACGGGATGACGTGCATCCTGGTGACGCATGAAATGGGGTTCGCCCGCGAGGTGGCCGACCAGGTCTATTTCACGGACCGGGGCGTCATCGTCGAGCATGGACCGCCATCGTCCTTTTTCGACCAGGCCAGCGATCCTCGGACGAAAGAGTTTCTCAGCCAGATCCTCTGAGCCGGGCAGGGGGGTGCGGCCGTGGCGGCAGGATGGGGCGCGATGGCATCAGACCAGCGGCGCCCGCGCGCGGCCTGTTCACCTGCCGGGCTATGAAAGACCCGGACGCGTGACGACGCTCAGGACAGGCAGGACGTCACGGTGTCGACCACGTCGCCGGCATCCTTGGCGATGACGACGCCCGCGTCGCGCAGAAGCGAGATCTTTTCGTCCGCCGAGAGGTTCCCGAAGACCGAAAGCGTGCCCGCGTGGCCCATACGGCGCCCGACAGGCGCGTGGCGTCCGACCACCAGCCCCACCACGGGTTTGCCGTAATCGACCGAAGACAGGTATTCGGCGGCCAGTTCTTCCTCGCGCCCGCCCATCTCGCCGATCAGGACGACCGCCTTGGTGTCGTCATCCTCGCGGAACCGTTCCAGGCAGCCGACGAAACCGATCCCGTGCAGCACGTCGCCGCCGACGCCGACCGTGGTCGACTGCCCCAGGTTCGCGGCGCTGCAATTGGCCAGAACCTCGGAGGTCAGCGAGGCCGAGCGCGAGGCGATGCCGATCTGGCCGGGCTTGGCGTCGACGGTCGGCATCACGCCGATCTTGCACTGGCCGGGTGTCAGGATGCCCTGGCTGTTGGGGCCGATCAGGACGGTGTCGGACCCTTTGAGCGCGTCTTTCACCCGGCGCATGTCATGTTGCGGCACCCGTTCGGTGATGCAGACGACGACGCCGATCTCGGCCTCGATCGCCTCGATCATCGCTTCCGCCGCCTTGGGGGCCGGCACGGTGACGAGGCTGGCATTGGCCTGCGTTTCCTTGACCGCCTCGGCGCAAGTATGGAAAACGGGCAGCCCCAGGTGAGAGGTGCCGCCGCGGCCCGGACGCACGCCGGCGACACAGTTCGTGCCATAGCGCATCGCCTGGTCGGTATAGAAGGTCCCGGCGCGGCCCGTCATGCCCTGCACCAGAAGGCGCGTGTTTTCGTCGACGAGAATGGCCATCAGCGTGCCCCCTTGGATGCGATTTCGACCGCCCGGTTGACGGCCTCGGACATGGTGCTGCAAATCTCGACCGGGACCTTGCGGTCGACCAGGATGCGCTGGCCCCATTCCGCGTTCTGTCCCGCCAGCCGCGCGATCACGGGCTTGCTGCCCTTGTTGCGCGAATAGGCGAAGTTGACGCCTTCGGCGACAGTGTCGCAGACGGTCATGCCGCCGCCGTGCACGTTCAGCAGGATGGCGGTGACAGATGGTTCCTGAAGCAACAGTTCCACGCCGCGGGCGATGTCCATGCTGGTGGCCGTGGTGCGGATATCCATGAAGTTGGCGGGCTTGCCGCCCGCGTCGATGATCATGTCGTTGGTGGCCAGGCCCAGGCCCGCGCCGTTGACCACGACGCCCAGGTTGCCGGTCAGCTTGACGAAGTTGATATTGCTCTTCTGCGCGGTGGTCTCCACCGCTGGCAGACCCTCGCCGGAGACCATCGAGTCCCATTCCGGGTGCCGGAAGGCGGCGCTGGCGTCCAGCGCGACCTTGGCGTCGATCGCCATCCATGCGCCGTCGGGCGTGCGCACGAACGGGTTGATCTCCAGCAGGGCCATGTCGTTCTCGATGAAGGCCTCGCAGGCCGACAGCAGTTGCTCGACCGCCTTCTCGTCCGTCATCCCGATGCCCGAAAGGAACTCCGTCAGCCCGCTACGATCGGTGTCGGGCGTGCCGGTCAGGCTGTGCTTGGCGACCTCGCTGGCGTTCATCTGCGCCTTCTGCTCGAACTCCACCCCGCCATCGGGGGAGGCGACGAGCAGCGGCGCGCCGGTGTCCGGATCAAGCGCGAAGGCGATGTAATACTGGGCGTCATGCTTGACGTCGGCCTCGACATAGACGGCGTGGACCGTCTCGCCGGTGGCGCCGGTCTGGTGCGTGACCAGTTGCTTTCCCAGGAGCTTGGCCGCCTCGTCCCGGACGGCAGAGGCGGTGGCGGCGAACTTGATGCCGCCCGCCAGCCCGCGGGCCCCGGACGTGATCTGCGCCTTCACGACGAACTTGCGCGCGGGGATGTTGGCGCAGGCGGCCTCGGCCTCGTCCGCGGTGCGGGCCATCTTGCCGGGTGGCACGGACATGCCGTACTGGGCCAGCAACTCCTTGGACTGGTACTCTGCAAGCAGCATGCGCGGCCTCCCCTCTGCGATGGCTTCTTGGTGTTTGGTATACCAAGAACAAGAACCATGTCAATGAGGTGATTATGCGTGGTGTTCGCCCATGGCGCCAGCCCCCGTCAGGCGCGACCTTGGTATGAACACCTGTCCGGGGCGCCTCGCCGCGGTGAAACGCGCGGGCCGGGAACGGGTCCCGGCCCGACGCTTGATGCTTATTTTCCGATCGCTTTCAGCACCGCTTCGCCGAGGCCCGCGGGGGATTCGGCTACGGTGATGCCGGCGGATTTCATCGCCTCGATCTTGTCGTCGGCGCCGCCCTTGCCGCCGGCGACGATGGCGCCGGCGTGGCCCATGCGGCGGCCCGGAGGCGCGGTGCGGCCGGCGATGAAGCCGGCGCAGGGCTTGGAGCGGCCCTTCTTGGCTTCGTCCTTGAGGAACTGTGCGGCGTCTTCCTCGGCGCTGCCGCCGATCTCGCCGATCATGATGATCGATTCCGTCTCGTCATCGGCGAGGAACCATTCCAGCACGTCGATATGCTCGGTGCCCTTGATCGGGTCGCCGCCGATGCCCACGCAGGTCGACTGGCCAAGGCCCACGTCCGACGTCTGCTTCACGGCCTCGTAGGTGAGCGTGCCGGAGCGGGAGACCACGCCGACGCTGCCGCGCTTGTGGATGTGGCCGGGCATGATGCCGATCTTGCAGGCGTCGGGCGTGATGATGCCGGGGCAGTTCGGGCCGATCAGGGTCGACGTGCTGCCCTCGAGCGCGCGCTTGACGCGCATCATGTCCAAGACCGGGATGCCCTCGGTGATGCAGACGATCAGCGGGATCTCGGCATCGATCGCCTCGAGGATCGAATCCGCGGCGAAGGGCGGCGGCACGTAGATGACCGAGGCATTGGCGCCGGTCTCGTGCATCGCCTCGTGGACCGAGTTGAAGACCGGCAGGTCGAGATGCGTCTGGCCGCCCTTGCCGGGGGTGACGCCCCCGACCATCTGGGTGCCATAAGCGATGGCCTGTTCGGTGTGGAAGGTGCCTTGCGAGCCGGTCAGGCCCTGGCAGATGACTTTGGTGTTCTTGTCGACGAGGACGGCCATTGTGGCGTTCTCCTTAATTCAATCTTGGGAAAGGTGGGTTAAAAACCCACCCTACGAGGCTCAGCCTTTGACGGCCTTCACGATCTTTTGCGCGCCGTCCTTGAGGTCGTCGGCGGCGATCACGTCGAGGCCGGAGGTGTTGATGATCTCCTTGCCCTTCTCGACGTTCGTGCCTTCGAGCCGGACCACCAGCGGGACTTGCAGCCCGACCTCCTTCACGGCGGCCACGACGCCCTCGGCGATCACGTCGCAGCGCATGATGCCGCCGAAGATGTTCACCAGGATGCCTTTCACCTGCGGGTCGGAGGTGATGATCTTGAACGCCTCGGTCACCTTGTCCTTGGTGGCGCCGCCACCCACGTCGAGGAAGTTGGCAGGCTCTGCGCCGTAGAGCTTGATGATGTCCATCGTCGCCATCGCGAGCCCCGCGCCGTTGACCATGCAGCCGATCTCGCCGTCGAGCGCGATGTAGTTGAGGTCGTATTTCGACGCCTCCAGCTC